>JAICNG010000120.1 GCA_025931335.1 Gemmatimonadaceae bacterium
ACTGCCACGGGCCGGCATCCAAGCTCAAAGGGGGGACGCGGATGCTCGAATGCAAACCGGCACACGGACGAGCGACTACGACTTCGTCCTGCCCGCCGATCGCATCGCGCAAACGCCGCTCGCACGGAGGGACGAGAGCCGGTTGATGGTGGTGCGGCGCGAAAGCGGCGCGATCGAGCATCGCCATTTTCGCGATCTCCTCGAGCTCATCCCGCTCGGCGACGCGCTCGTTCTCAACACGACGAAAGTCTTTCGCGCGCGGCTGCTCGGCAAACGCGCATCGGGGGCTGACGCCGAGATCCTCCTTCTCCACGAGATCGGCGACGGCACGTGGGAAGCGATGGTCAGCCCCGGTGGAAAGGTGCGTCCGGGCAGAACCGTGCACATCGCCGAGGGGTTCGACGTCGACATCCTCGAGATCACCGACCGTCGGACGCGTGTGGTGCGGCCGCGGGCCAGCGGATCGGTGATGGAGGCGATCGAGCGTCATGGCCACGTTCCGCTTCCTCCGTACATCGCGCGCGCTGACGTGCCGGCGGACGTCGAGCGCTATCAAACCGTGTACGCGGAGAGCCCAGGCTCGGTCGCCGCGCCCACCGCCGGGCTGCACTTCACTCCCGAGCTGCTGGCGGCGCTGGACCGCAAGGGCGTGCGGCGTGCGGATGTCGTGCTCCACGTGGGGGCGGGGACGTTCAAGCCGGTGGAGGTCGATGATCCCGCGAGGCACGTCATGCACGAGGAGCGCTTCTCGCTCCCGGCCGCGGCGGCCGCGACGCTCAACGATGTCCGCCGGTCGGGTGGCGCGATCTGGGCCGTCGGCACGACGTGTGCGCGAACGCTCGAGAGCGTGGTGCGTGATGACGGAACCTTTACCGAGCACGCGGGGGAAACCCGCCTGTTCATTCGTCCGCCATATCGCTTTCGCGCCGTGGACAAACTGATCACGAATTTCCATCTTCCCCGCTCCACCCTCGTGATGCTCGTCGCGGCCTTCGCCGGCTACGAGCTGACGATGCGGGCCTACCGGGAGGCAGTCGATGAGGGGTACCGCTTCTATTCGTACGGCGACGCGATGGTGGTGCTGTAGCATCGCGCTCGCGGTCATGGGGTGCACGACGACGCAGCAGTACTACCTGCCGTCGAACGATCAGCCGCGGCTGTCGACCGATCTCATGCGCGACCGCGGCCACAACATCGTGCGCGCCGAGTGCCCGCGCCTGCTCGGCGTTAGGCAGCTGGCGACCGGTGTCGCGCACATCCGCGTCGACGTGGGGGCCGACGGCGCGGTGCGGCGCGCGATGATCGCGCACAGCTCCGGCGACGAGCGGATGGACGAGATCTTCGGCGGTCTCGCGGCGCAGCTCAAGGTGGATCCTCCGCCGAACGTGACCGGCGAGACCATCCCGGGGACGCTCAAGCTCGGCTACTCCTGCTCCCCAACCGCCGGGACGATCACCGTCGAAGGCGTCACCTGGACCGGATGAGCGACGAGCACTTCTCGTTCACGATCGATGCGACCGCCGGCGCCGCCCGCGCCGGCGTTTTCGTCACCCCGCACGGACCGGTCGAGACGCCGACCTTCATGGCCGTGGGGACGCAGGCGACGGTGAAGACGCTCGACCCGCGCGAGCTGCGTGAAGCGCGGATGCAGATGATCCTCGCCAACACCTATCACCTCCATTTGCGCCCCGGCGAAGAGATCGTGCGGCAGATGGGCGGGCTGCATCGCTTCATGCAGTGGGACGGCCCCATTCTCACCGACTCCGGTGGGTTCCAGGTGTTCTCGCTCGAGACGCTGCGCACGGTGAGCGAGGAGGGAGTGGAGTTCCGCAGTCACCTCGACGGCTCGCGCCGCTTCTTCTCCCCCGAGAGCGTCATCGCCATTCAACAAGCGCTCGGCGCCGACGTGATCATGCAGTTCGACCACGTGGTGCCCGGTCAGGCGGAGTACTCGCTGGCGAGTGAAGCGAGCGAGCGAAGCGTGCGGTGGCTCGAACGGTGTGTTCGCGCGGTTGAAGCCGGCCAAGGGCCAGGGGCCAGGGGCCAAGGGGCGGGTGATGGCGCGAGCAGCAACGCCGGACCCGCGACCCTCCCCCTGGCCCCTGGCCCCTGGCCCCAGGCCCTCTTCCCGATCCTACAAGGCGGCATTCACCCCGACTTGCGCCGCGCTGCCGCGCGGGCGATCAGAAGCATGCGGCCGTTCGCCGGGTACGCCATCGGCGGGCTGTCCGTCGGCGAGCCCAAGCCCCAGATGTATGCCATGATCGAGGTCGCGCACGAGGAGCTGCCGGCGGATCGGCCTCGCTATCTCATGGGGGTGGGATTCCCCGAGGATCTGATCGAAGGCGTGGCGCGCGGCGTCGACCTCTTCGACTGCGTGGCGCCCACTCGAAATGGGCGCCAGGGCACGGCGTTCACCTCCGACGGCAAGCTCAACGTGCGACGCGCGGAGCTGCGCGCCAATCCCCGCCCGCTCGACGGGGGGTGCGAGTGCTCGACCTGCGCGCGGTTCTCCCGGGCCTATGTCCGCCACCTCTTCGCCAGCGACGAGGTGCTTGGGCTGCGTCTCCTGTCGCTGCATAATGTACATTTCCTGACCGCGATCATGCGCCGCGCGCGGCGTGCGATTCTCGAAGGAGATTTCCCGGCGTGGAGCCGCGACTGGCTTCAGCGCTATCACTCCCGACCCGCTCCCGTCACATGAACCCCACGCTCGCGATCCTGCTCATCGGGGCACCACAGGAAGGAGGCGCGAACCCCATTGGCCTCCTGCTCCCGTGGATCCTCGTCTTCGGCATCTTCTACTTCATCTGGTTTCGCCCGCAGCAGCGCGAGCGCGCCAAGCACGACGAGCTGCTGCGAAATCTCAAGAAGGGGGACGAGGTCGTCACCGCGGGCGGCATCGTCGGTGAGGTCATCCACATCAAGGAAGCGATGAAGGAGGGGCAGCCGGTGAAGGCCATGGAGGATCGCATCACGATCAAAACGGGCGAGTCGCGCATCGTTATCGAGCGCGGGCGTATCGCGCGCGTCATCGCGCCGAAAACCGAGCCCGCCGCCTCGTGAGCCTCCTCGACATCTACGTACTCGGCGCCCCGATCCTGCGAGAGGAGACGCGTCCGGTGACTGATGTCGGGCCGGAGTTTCAGAAGCTGGTCGACGACATGTTCGAGACGATGTACGCCGCGAAGGGAATCGGGCTCGCCGCGCCCCAGGTGGGGCGCACCGAGCGGGTCACCGTCGTCGACGTCGAGGGTGCGAGGCACGTCCTCGTCAACCCGCAGATCGTGCTGCGCGAGGGATCCCAGACGGGCGAGGAGGGGTGTCTCTCGATTCCCGACATCTACGCCGACATCGAGCGCGCGATGCGTGTCGTCGTCAAGGCACAGGATCGCGAGGCAAAGCCGATCGAGCTCGACGCGACCGAGCTGCTCGCGCGCTGCATTCAGCACGAGATCGACCACCTGCACGGCAAGCTGTTCATCGATTACCTCGGCCTGCTCAAGCGGCGCGCCGCGCTCAAGAAGTGGGAGAAGGCCCGCGGCGGCGATAAATCGCTGACGCGATCCGTGGCGGCGCTCGAGGTCGCGCAGCACCACCATCGCGACGAGGAGCTGTAGCGTGCGCGTCCTCTTCTGGGGGACATCCGCATTCGCCAGTCCCTCGTTGAGGGCGCTCGTGGGCGAGGGATTCGACGTCTGTGCCGTCGTCACGCAGCCCGACCGGCCGCGCGGGCGTTCGCGCTCGACCCTCGTCCCCTCGCCGATCAAGGAGATCGCGCTCGCCGAAAGCGTTCCGGTGTTGCAGCCGGAGAAGCCGCGCGGCGATGAGTTCCTCGATGAGCTGCGCGCGCTCGAGCCCGAGCTGTCCGTCGTCGTCTCGTACGGGCACATCCTGTCGAAGGAGATCATCGACCTCCCAACGCTCGGCACGTTCAACGTTCACGCATCGCTGCTTCCCAAGCTCCGCGGGGCCGCGCCGATTCAGGCCGCCATCCGCGAAGGGTTCATCGAGACCGGCGTGACGATCATGCGGATGGTACCGGCCCTCGATGCAGGTCCGATCGTCCTCCAGGCGCGCACGCCGGTCGCCGAGGACGAGACCGCGGGCGAGCTGGAGCTGCGGCTTTCGGAGCTCGGAGCGCTCGCGCTCATCGAGGCGCTCACGCTCATCTCGCTGGGAGAGGCCACCGAGCGTGAGCAGAACGACGAGCAGGCCACCTACGCGCCGAAGATCGAGCGCGACATGGCGCGCATCTCCTGGGACGAGGGGAACGGCGTCGTCGCGCGCCACATTCGCGCGTACGACCCCAAGCCGGGCGCGTTCACCATGCGCAGCGGAGAGGAGCTGAAGCTCTTCGGCGCCATCGCCACCGAGGAAGCGGGGGACGAGGGCTCGACGAAGGCCGGTCAGGTCCTCGCGGTCGACCGCACCGGGATGCTCGTCGCTTGCGGAGACGGGGCGGTGCGCGTCCTTCAGGTGCAGGCCCCGGGCAAACGCCGAATCTCGGCGCAGGAATTCGCTCGCGGGCGGGGCGTCGCCGTCGGGGACGTTCTGGGGGAATAGCCGCCAGGCTATAGGCTGGGACACGTCCGCTCTAATATCTTGTAGCACATGGCGTTCACTGGAACCGGGTCGGTCACTGAGGCGCGTCGCGCCGCGGCCGAGATTCTCGCCGACATGCGGCATGGTGAGATGCTCGACCCTGCCTTCGAGCTGCGCGCGGCATCGCTCGACGCGCGCGATCGCCGGTGGACGCAGGAGCTCGTCTACGGGATGCTCCGCCGCCGCGCCATGCTGGACGTTCTCCTCTCCGAGCGCGTGCGTCTCGGCCTCGTGAGGCTCGACCCGGACTTGGGCGATCTCCTCCGACTCGGCGCGTATCAGCTGCTGCACATGCGGAGCGTGCCCGCCTACGCGGCGATCGCGCAAACCGTCGAGCTCACCAAGGAGCGCCACGGCCTGGGGGCCAGCAAGCTCGCCAACGCGGTGCTGCGCCGCCTCGACCGGGAACGTGATGCGCTCGAGGTGGCGGTGCCGACCGATCCGGTCGATGCCCTCGCGCTGCGCTACTCACATCCTCGCTGGCTCGTCGCCCGCTGGGTGGGGCGATGGGGCGCCGACGAGACGGAGCGGCTCCTGGCGGCGAACAACGCCGAAGCGCCGCTGGTGGTGCGACCGTACAACATGGTGCGCGAGCAGCTCGAGGCGACCCTCGAGGGCGCTGGCGTCGACGTCACCGATGCGCCGCTCGCTCGCGATTCCCTCGCGATCAAGAGCCCCGTCTCGCTCACGGAGCTCGGCGCCTATCGACAGGGGTTGTTCTTCGTGCAGGATCCGGCGGCGACGCTGGTGACGCAATACGCCTCGTTCCCCACCGGGGCCGAGGTCGCCGACCTGTGCGCCGCCCCGGGCGGCAAGGCGCTCGAGCTCGCCCGCACCGCATCGGTGGTCGTTGGCGGCGACCGCTCGCTGCAGCGGATTCAGCGTATGATCGCGAACGCGCGCCGCGTGGACGCGCGCAACATGTTGGCGGTGGTCGCCGACGCGCGCGCGCCGGCGATTCGTCCGGTGGATGCGGTGTTGCTCGATGTGCCGTGCACCGGCACGGGCACCTTCCGCCGTCATCCCGATGCGCGCTGGCGTCTCAAGGTGTCGGACATCGCCGTGCTCGCCGCGACGCAGCGCAGCATGCTTCGCGCGGCGACGACGGTCGTGAAGCCCGGCGGTCTCCTGCTGTACGCCACGTGCACGCTCGAGCCGGAGGAGAACGACGCGCAGATCGAGGCGTTCCTGCGGGAGTGTCCCGAATGGACGCTCGAGCCGCCGCCGGAGGGAACGGTGCCGGCCCCGGTGCTCGACGCCGGGCGCCTGCGCGTTCTCCCGCAGCGTCACGGCGTGGACGGCGCGTTCGCCGCGCGGCTGAGGAGGGCGCGAGGGTGAAATGGCGCGGTGGTGCGCGTCGCGCGATTCCGTACGTGATCGCCGGGACCGCGGGCTTCGTGTTCGCCTACCTCCTCGTCGCGTTTTTCGTCTTTCCGGCGACGATCATCCCGAGCGACCGCAAGGTGCCCAACGTCGTCGGCATGACCCACGCCGAGGCGACGCGGCGCCTGACGACGGATGGATTCCGTTCCTCGACCGGCGAGCAGCGCTTCCACGCCAGTGCGCCGAGCGGCACCGTGCTCGAGCAGGAGCCACCCGCGGGCGCGGTCGAGGCCAAGGGCGCCGAGATCGTGCTGCACGTGAGCTCGGGGCAGCGGCGCGGGGAGGTGCCTAACGTCGTCGGCATGACCCGGCAGCAGGCGGAGCTGGCGATCGAGAACGCGGGGCTCGACGTCGGCGACGTCGAGGAAGTGCGCGCCACCACGCCCCGCGGGACCGTCGCCGCCTCCATTCCCGTCGCTGGAACGCGCGTGACGGTGCCGTCATCGGTGACGCTGACGGTGAGCATCGGGCCCGCCTCGGTGGACATGCCCGATGTCGTGGGGGAGAGCTATTCTCGCGCGCGCACCGTGCTCGAGCAGCTTGGCCTCCGCATCGGCGACGTGAACGTGGACTCGACGAGTCTCGCGCCCGGCAACACGGTCATCTCGCAGACGCCGGCCGCCGGCCGCGCCGTGGGTGCGGGCGCTCGCGTCGCGCTGACGGTGTCGGGGCGCCCATGAGCGTGAGGATCGCGCCGTCGATTCTCAGCGCCGACTTCGCGCGGCTCGGCGAGGAGATCGCGATGGTCAGCGAAGCGGGAGCCGACTGGATCCACATCGATGTCATGGACGGTCGCTTCGTGCCGAACCTTACCTTCGGGGCGAAGGTAATAGAAACGGTGAAGAAGCTCACCGATCTCCCTCTCGACGTGCACCTGATGGTGGTGGAGCCCGAGAAATACTTCGAGGACTTCGCCGCCGCCGGCGCGTCGGTGTTGACGATTCACCCCGAGGTATCGCCGCATCTGCATCGGCAGCTGATGCGCATCAAGGAGCTGGGCTGTCTGGCCGGCGCATCGCTGAACCCCTCGACGCCGATCGATGCGGTGTACGAGGTGGCGGGCGACCTCGACCTCCTGCTCATCATGTCGGTGAATCCCGGCTTCGGGGGGCAGAAGTTCATCCCCGCGTCGGTCGACAAGATCCGCCGGGCGCGCCAGATGCTCGACGAGGCCGACAGCCGCGCCGCGCTCGAGGTGGATGGGGGCATCAGCCGCGAGACGATCGCGCAGGTGTGGCACGCGGGCGCGGACACGTTCGTCGCCGGCAACGCCATCTTCAAGGCGAAGGACCCGCGCGCCGAGCTGCGAGCGCTGCGCGCGAAGTGCGCGGTGGCGGCATGACGGTGCGCGAGCAGTGGGCCTGGGCCGGGGCCATCGCGCTCGTGCTCGGCGGCGGGGCGTTCGCCGCCGCGCAGGCGATGCGCGACGAGCTCTTTCCCGTCTCCCTCGGGAGCGAGGCGCCTGCCTTCGCGGCGAAGTCCCTCGACGCGCCGGGGGTGCAGCGCACGCTCGAGGACTATCGCGGGAAGGTCGTGTTGCTCAACATCTGGGCGACCTGGTGCACCCCCTGCATCGTCGAGATGCCGACGATCGAGGCGTTGCATCGCGCGTTCAAGGACACGGACCTCAGAGTCGTCGCCGTGAGTATCGATCAGGCCCAGACCGAGCACGCCATCCGCGACTTCGTGAAGGAGCTCGGCCTCACCTTCGAGGTGCTGCACGATCCCGAGGGGGACATCACGCGCGGGTATCAGGTGATGGGGTATCCGGAGACGTTCGTCATCGGCCGTGACGGCGTAATTCGCAAGATCGTGATCGGCGCCACGGACTGGAACTCCGAGGGGAATCGCGCCCTCATCAGGCAGCTGCTCGCCGAGCAGAGCTAGATGGCGCCGACTCCCTGGCGGCGGCGCGTGACGGCGGCGTTGACCGAGCATCTGCCGCTCAAGCTGGTCGCGATCTTCTTCGCGTTCGTGGTGTGGCTCGTCGTGAGTGGCGAGCGGCCCACGGAGATGGTCGTGCCCGTCCGCGTGGAGATCGGCGTCGACACGTCGGTCACGCTGCGGGGCCGTACGCCGGAGGTGCGTGCGCTCGTGGTGGGCCGCGGTCGCGACCTGATGAAGCTGTGGGACACGCCCCCGACCATCTCGCAGCGGCTGGGCAGCGACGTCCCCGACTCACTCGTCATCATGCTCGAGGTGAACAACGTCGAGCTGCCGCCGGGCGTCGCGGGTATCGTTCGTGATGTGCAGCCCCGCAGTCTCCGCCTCTACTTCGACGTGCAGACGAAGCGGTTCGTGCCGGTGCGGTCCGCGCTCCGCGTCCGCGCCGATTCCGGCTTCCGCGTGACCGGCCCGGTGCAGGTGGAGCCCACCCGCGTGCAGCTCATCGGGGAGCGTCGCGCGGTTCGCGCCATCGATACCGTCGTGACGGCGAGCATCGATCTCGTCGTGCGCGACACGGCGCCGATGACGGTTGCGCTCGATACCGCTGGTATGGGCGTGCGTGTGAGCCCCGCGTTCGTGCGGGTGCGCGTCCCCCTCGTGGCGGTGGAGCCGCCGTCCGCCCCCCCTGTCGCGGGGACGCGCCGTCGTCCGTGACCCGCATCCTCGGCATCGAGACCTCGTGCGACGAGACGTCGGCGGCCATCGTCGAGGGGACGGGCGATGTGGTCGCGCAGAAGTCGTTGGTGATTCTCTCGCAGGACGTGCACAAGGTGTTCGGCGGCGTGGTGCCCGAGATCGCGTCGCGCGCGCACCTCACGAGTATCGTGCCGGTGGTGAACCGCGCGCTCGAGGAAGCGGGCGTCGCTCTCGAGGACGTCGACGCGATCGCGGTGACGTACGCGCCCGGTCTCGTGGGGGCGCTTCTCGTCGGCGTGAGCTATGGCAAGTCGCTCGCGTTCGCGAGCGGGCGCGCGCTCGTCGCCGTGCATCACATGGAGGGCCATCTCTTCGCGACGCAGCTCCAGCATCCCCAGGCGGTACCGCCGTTCACGGCCCTGCTCGTTTCCGGCGGACACACGCTGCTCGTGGACGTGGAGGCGTGGGGTCGCTATCGGCTACTCGGTCAGACGCGCGACGACGCGGCGGGGGAGGCGTTCGACAAGGTCGCGAAGCTCCTCGGTCTTCCCTACCCTGGCGGCCCGCACATCGAGCGCATCGCCAAGGAGGGTGATCCGTCGCGTCATCGCTTCTCGCGGCCGATGCTCCGCCGCGACCAGCGCGTGACCGATCCGGACTATTACGACGTCTCCTTCTCGGGGCTGAAGACCGCCGTGCTGAATGCGACGAAGCGCGCGGACGTGGAGATCGAGCGTGCGCACATCGCGCGCGGCTTTCAGGACGCGCTCATCGAGACACTGGTCGAGA
>JAICNG010000163.1 GCA_025931335.1 Gemmatimonadaceae bacterium
GACGGTGCAGCTGCCGGAGGGGACGGAGATGGTGATGCCGGGGGACAACGTGCAGATGGAGATCGAGCTCATTACGCCGATCGCGATGGACGAGGGGCTGCGGTTCGCCATCCGCGAGGGCGGACGGACGGTGGGCGCGGGTGTCGTGACGAAGATCATCAAATAAGAGCGGGATCGAGGGGATCGACGGGTCAACGGGGCCAACGGGCCCCTGGATCCCGTAGATCCCTTGGAACCCGTTGATCCCTTTTTCGAGAACTCCCATGGCTGGCAGAATCCGAATCCGTCTCAAAGCGTTCGACCACGCCGTGATCGATCAGGCATCGGCGGACATCGTGCGTACGGCGGAGAAGACGGGCGCGCAGGTGTCGGGGCCGATCCCGCTCCCGACGAAGACGCAGCGCTGGACCGTGCTGCGGTCGCCGCACGTGGACAAGAAGTCTCGCGAGCAGTTCGAGCTCAAGACGCACAAGCGCGTGATCGACATTCTCGATTCGCGGGCCCAGACGGTGGATGCGTTGACGAAGCTCGACCTGCCGGCTGGCGTGGACGTCGAGATCAAGGTCGAGTGAGCTCATGATTGGCATCATTGGCAAGAAGCTGGGGATGACCCAGATCTTCAACGAGGCGGGACAGCAGATTCCGGTGACCGTCGTCGAGGCGCCGCCGAATCCGGTGGTGTTCGTGAACGAGAAGGAGCGGATGGGGTACGCGTCCGTCCAGCTCGGCTACGGACAGCAGCGCACGCGTCGCGCGTCGAAGTCGGGTGAGCGGACGCCGCGTGGGCGTCGCGCGTCGAAGGCCGAGGTTGGGCATGCGGCAAAGGCGGGGCTCGAGGCGCCGCCCGCGGTGCTTCGGAGCTTCCGGATCGACGATGCGCCGGGCAAGAAGCCCGAGATCCCGACGTACAAGATCGGCGACGTGGTGAAGGTCGACATTTTCGCGCCCGGGGAAAAGGTGAAGGTCACCGGGACGTCGAAGGGTCGCGGCTTTCAGGGCGTCGTCAAGCGCTACGGCATCGGTGGTGGGCCGAACACGCACGGTAATACGAAGCACCGTCGCCCGGGCTCGATCGGTCCCGGCACCGACCCGTCGCGTGTGATCAAGGGCAAGAAGATGCCCGGCCACTACGGCGCCGCGCGACACACGGAGACGAATCTCCGCGTCGAAAAGATCGACGTGGAGCGGAACCTCATCTACATCCGCGGTGCGGTGGCGGGTCCCACGAACGGGATCCTCCTCGTCCGCAAGCAGGGCTGAGCGCATGGCCGAGAACCAGACACTGAACGCCGCCGCGTACACCGCGTTAGGCACGGAGCGGGAGCCGGTCGCGCTGCCGGGCGAGGTCTTCGACGGCACGGTCAACATGCCGGTGCTGCACCAGGCGGTGAAGGCGTTCCTCGCCAACCAGCGCCAGGGCACGGCGGCGACCAAGATCCGCAAGTTCGTCGTGGGCGGCAACCAGAAGCCGTGGAAGCAGAAGGGCACCGGGCGCGCCCGGCAGGGCTCGATTCGCGCGCCGCACTGGGTGGGCGGCGGCACGGTGTTCGGGCCGCAGCCGCGGAGCTACCGCCAGGACGTGCCGCGCCAGGTGAAGGCGCTCGCGCGCAAGAGCGCGCTCAACGCGCGGGCGCGTGAGGAGTCGCTCTTCGTCGTGGATCGGTTCGCGTTCGACACGCCGAAGACCAAGCGCATCATCGCGCTGATCGACCGGCTCGATCTCGTCGGCCGGAAGGTGCTGATCCTGACGAACGGGCTCAACCAGAACGTGTACCTGAGCGCGCGCAACATTCCCGACGTCGAGGTGATGCCGTACGGGGACGTGTCCGCCTATCACCTGCTCTGGTCGGATGTGGTGCTCGTCGAGGGCGGCGCGCTTGGCCAGGAGCTGGAGCCGGTGGCGGAGACGGAGCCCGCGGCGCGGCCACGCCGCTCGGCGAAGAAGAAGCCCCGGCGGGTCGACGCGGGCGAGGAGACGACGGCCGCTCCGACGAAGAAGGGCGCGCGGAAGGTCGCGAAGCCGGCCGCTCGCAAGGCGGCGGCGAAGAAGAAGACCGCTCGGAAGGCCGCGGGCACGACGGCCCGCAAGAAGGCCGCGCCTCGCAAGAAGGGCGGCGACAAGAAGAAGGGGAAGTGAGCGATGCCGACCATTCATGAGATCGTGGTCCGTCCGGTGATCACGGAGAAGAGCTCGGCGGCGTTCCACGAGCGCCAGGAGTACACGTTCGAGGTGCATCCGAAGGCGACGAAGCCGGCGATCAAGCAGGCGATCGAGGCGCTGTTCGGGGTGCACGTCGAGGGCGTGTGGACGTCGAACCGGCGTGGCAAGACGCGGCGGGTGGGGAAGAGCGTCGGCACGCGCAACAACTGGAAAAAGGCGATCGTGCGCCTCCGCGAGGGGGAGACGATCGAGGAAATCTTCGAGGGCTGAGCATGCCGATTCGTCAATTCAAGCCGGTCACGAGCGCGTCGCGCTTTCGCTCGGTCTCCGATTTCGCGGAGATCACGCGCTCCACGCCGGAGAAGTCGCTCACCGAGCCGCTGAAGAAGTCGGGGGGTCGCGACAATCACGGGCACATCGCCATGCGGCGACGCGGCGGTGGGCACAAGCGGAAGTACCGGGTGATCGACTTCAAGCGGAACAAGCACGGCGTCGCGGCGGTGGTGCGCGAGATCGAGTACGATCCGAATCGCTCGGCGCGCATCGCGCTCGTCGAGTATACGGATGGCGAGAAGCGCTACATCCTGCACCCCAAGGGGCTGGCGGTCGGTGATTCGATCGCGTCGGGTCCCGGGGCGGACATTCGGACCGGCAATGCCCTTCCGCTGCGCGAGATTCCGCTCGGCACCGCGGTGCACAACGTCGAGCTGCGCATTGGCCGGGGCGGCCAGCTGGCGCGGTCGGCGGGCACGAGCCTCCAGGTGGTGGCGAAGGAAGGTGAGTACGTCACGCTGAAGATGCCGTCGACGGAAGTGCGCCTGGTGCACGGGAACTGCCTGGCGACGATCGGCGAGGTGGGGAATGCCGAGCACGAGCTGCAGTCGCACGGGAAGGCGGGGAAGACGCGCTGGCTCGGACGCCGTCCGAAGGTGCGCGGCGAGGTCATGAATCCGGTCGATCACCCGCACGGGGGCCGCACGCGGGGCGGACGCAACGTCGTCAGCCCGTGGGGCAAGAAGGAAGGGGTGAAGACGCGGAACAAGAAGAAGTCGTCGCAGCGCCTGATCGTTCGCGGGCGCAAGCGTGGCAAGGCGACGACGAGCTAGACCCACTCATTCTCGAGATCTGTCTCAATGGGACGCAGCGTAAAGAAAGGTCCGTTCGTTCAGGAGTCGCTCATCAAGCGCGTGCGCTCGATGAACGACCGCAACGAGAAGCGCGTGATGAAGACGTGGTCGCGCGCGAGCACGATCACGCCCGATTTCGTGGGCCACACCTTCGCGGTGCATAACGGGAACAAGTTCATCCCGGTCTACGTCACCGAGAACATGGTGGGGCACCGGCTGGGCGAGTTCGCTCCGACGCGCCTGTTCCGCGGTCACACCGGCGCCAACAAGGTCGACAAGAAGGCGACGCCGTCGGCGACGCCCGCCGTGCCGGCACCGGCCGCGGCCAAGGGAGGGAAGCCCGCATGACGGACGTTCGAGCCTTTCAGCGGACGACGCGACAGTCGCCCTACAAGATGCGGCTGGTCATCGATCAGATCCGCGGCAAGGATGTGAACGAGGCGCTGGCGCTGCTGTCGTTCTCGAAGAAGCACGCCGCGAAGCAGATCGAGAAGACGCTCAAGTCGGCCGTCGCGAACGCGGAATTCAAGGCGCGCGAGTCGGGTGAGCCGCTCGACACGGACCGCCTGTACGTCAAGCACGCGATAGTCAACGAGGGGCCGAAGCTCAAGCGGTTCATGCCGGCGGCGATGGGGCGCGCGACGCCGATTCAGAAACGCACCAGCCACGTCGAGATCATCGTGGCGGAAAAGGAAGGTCGCTAATGGGACAGAAGGTCAATCCGCTCGGGTTCCGGCTGGGCATCTCGAAGCAGTGGCGCTCGCGCTGGTACGCCAACCGCGATTTCCCGGCGTTGCTCCGCGAGGATGAGCTGCTGCGCAAGTATCTCAAGGCGCGCCTCGGTCACGCGGCGATTTCCGACATCACGATCGAGCGCAAGCCCGGCAAGGTGGTGGTCACGATTCACACCGGCC
>JAICNG010000167.1 GCA_025931335.1 Gemmatimonadaceae bacterium
CGCCTGCTCTTCGACGGAACCACGTTCGCCGGATGGCGCGGCCTCGGCTACGACAGCGTTCCGACGGCGCACTGGCGCGTCGTCGACGGAGCCATCGTGAAGGTCGCGGCCGCGAAGGTGCCGCGATTGGCGGATGGACAGCCGGCGGCCGGCGGCGACCTCATGACGGTGGAATCCTTTCGCGACTTCGACCTCGCGTTCGAGTGGCGCGTGACACCCGGCGCGAACAGCGGCGTGAAGTACAACGTGTCAGAAGATCTCTCGCTCGCCCACGCGGCCAACCATGCCGCACTCGGCTTCGAGTATCAGGTGCTCGACGACGTGCTGCACCCTGACAACCAGATCGCCACGCACCTCGCCGGCGCGCTGTACGACATCATCGCCCCGCACGCCGCCAAGCGATTGCGCGCCGTGGGCGAGTGGAACACGGCGCGCATCGTCCTCCGCGGCAATCACGGCGAGCACTGGCTGAACGGGGTGAAGGTCGTCGAGTTCGATCTTGGAACGCCACGGCTCGACTCGCTGCTCGAGAAGAGCAAGTACAAGCCGATCCCCGGATTCGCCGAGCGCCGGCGTGGGCACATCGTCCTCCAGGACCATGGCGATGAGGTTCACTTCCGCAGCATCAAGATTCGCGAGCTGAACGACGCGACACGGTAGCACACACGAAGAGTGGGAGGCAGCATGAAGACGAGGGGAACCATCGATCGACGCGAGTTCATCCGCGGCACGACGCTGGCTGGGCTCGGGGTCGTGACCGTGAATCGCTTTCCGGCGCCGGCGCTCGCGCTTGGGGGATGGCCGAGTGAGAAGGTCGTCGTCGCGGTGATGGGACTCAACGGCCGCGGCATGGTGCTGGCGCGCAACTTCATGCGCTCGAAGAACACCGAGGTCGCGTATCTCTGCGACGTCGATGCGAGCGTGCTCGCGAAGGCGCGAGGCGAGCTGCAGCAGGATCAGACGCGGTCGCCCGGCGCGATCGGCGACTTTCGCCGCGCGCTCGATGACAAGGACGTCGACGCGATCGTGATCGCCGCCCCCGACCACTGGCACGCACCCGCCGCCATCCTCGCCCTCGACGCGGGCAAGCACGTCTACGTCGAGAAGCCCGCCAGCCATAACGCCCGCGAGCTCGAGCTGCTGGTTGGGGCGCAGCAGAAGTACGCGCGCGTCGTTCAGATCGGGAACCAGCAGCGGTCCGGTGTTCGGTCGATCGAGGTGATCCAGGCGATTCGGGAGGGTTTGATCGGGCGTCCCTATCTCGCTCGCGCGTGGTACGCGAACACGCGCGGCAGCATCGGACGCGGAAAGGCGGCACCGGTGCCGTCCAACCTCGATTACGAGATGTGGCAGGGCCCCGCTCCGCGGACGCCCTTTCGCGACAACGTGGTGCACTACAACTGGCACTGGTTCCGTCGCTGGGGCACGGGCGAGATCTGCAACAACGGCACGCACGAGATCGACGTCGCGCGCTGGGCGCTCGGCGTCGACTATCCGGCCAGTGTGAGCTCCGCGGGCGGCCGATACCACTTCGATGACGACTGGGAGTTCACCGACACTCAGGAAGCGGTGTTCGAGTTCGAGGGCGGAAAGACCCTCATCTGGCAGGGACAGAGCTGCAACGGCACGCGGATCCTCGGCCGTGGGCGCGGCGCGCAGATTCTCGGAACCGCGGGCTCGGTCGTGCTCGATCGCGATGGGTACGCCCAGTACGACCTGAAGGGTGCCGTCGTCAAGGAGGGGCGTGAGGCGGCGGTCGCCGACGCTCTCGACTTCGCCGGCAACGATGCGCACACGAGTGCGCACATCGAGAACTTCGCGAACGGCGTGCGCACGGGCGAAGCGCTCAGGTCACCGGTGTCCGAAATCGCCAAGAGCGTCCTGCTCTGTCACCTCGGCAACATCGCGCAGTACACCGGGCGAAAGCTGCGCATCGAGCGGAGCACCGGGCGCATCGTCGGTGACCAGGACGCGATGACGTACTGGCAACGCGACTACGCGCCCGGCTGGGCTCCGACGATGTGAGCGCGCCTCACGCCGCTCGTTATTGTTTCGGCTTGAGCGCGTCCGCGCGAAGGAATACCAGCCCGACGGCGAGCCACAGCGCCGCTCTGAGCCAGTCCTGCGACCGAAATGCATCCAGCAGCGAAATGCCGAAGAACAGCAGAAAGACGGTGACGTTGGGACCGAATCTCAGGTTTCGCATGCTCCCTCCCACAAGGGTCGGTACAGGGCGCGGAGGAAGGCGCGCCGCCGTACGGCTATCTTGTGCCGCTGGAATCGCCCACGGTATCGGGCAAAGCACTCACGGCCATACGGCAAACCCCGACGTGGACCACAATGGAGCACCGGTGACATCCCACGCACTGTGATGACGCGACCGCTGAAGGGGAAGGTCGCCCTCGTGGCTGGAGCGACGCGCGGTGCCGGCCGCGGCATCGCGATCGAGCTCGGCGCGGCGGGAGCCACCGTGTACTGCACCGGCCGAAGCACTCGCACGCAGCAGTCGGAGGTCAAGCGCCCCGAGACGATCGAAGAAACAGCCGAGCTCGTGCGAGGCGCGGGCGGTGAGGGAATCGCGGCGCAGGTCGATCATCTCGACCCGGCGCAGGTGGAGGCGATCGTCGCGCGGATCGAGCGCGAGCGGGGCCGCCTCGATATCCTCGTCAACGATGTCTGGGGGGCCGACCACCTGATCGAGTGGAACGTCCCGGTGTGGACGCACTCGCTGGACGGCGGACTGCGGATGCTCCGGCTCTCCATCGACACGCACCTGATCACCAGCCACTTCGCGCTGTCACTGTTGATCAGGAATCCCGGCGGCCTGGTCGTCGAGATGACGGACGGCACGGCCGAATACAACAGCGAGAACTACCGTCTGTCGGTGTTCTATGATCTCGCCAAGACCTCGGTCGTTCGCATGGGCTGGTCGCTGGCGAAAGAGCTTCAGCCTTTCCGGTGTACCGCGGTCGCCCTGAGTCCGGGCTGGCTGCGCTCCGAGCAGATGCTCGACATCTACGGGGTCACCGAAGCCAACTGGCGCGACGCGACGGCCAAGCAACCGCACTTCGTCATCTCCGAGACGCCGCGGTACGTCGGTCGCGCCGTGGCACACCTCGCCGGCGATCCGGACGTCGCGCGCTGGAACGGTCAGTCGCTGTCGAGCGGGCAGCTCGCTCAGGTCTACGGCTTCACCGATCTCGACGGGTCTCGGCCCGATGCGTGGCGCTACATGCGGGAGGTCCAGGACCCCGGCAAGCCCGCCGACGCCACCGGATACCGGTAGCATCACCGCATCCTAACGAGCGGTGCCTGGGCCCCAGGCATCCAGGTTCAACGGGGGGACGCGGAGGACGCGGATGCAGCGGATTCTACGGATTATTCCCGCCGCATTGACCCTTCGTCTAAACGAGCAAAAAGCAATTGCCTTTGGGTTGCGCGAGGAGAGCGCTCAGCCCAGGAACGATCCGCCCAAATCCGCTGCATCCGCCGCATCCACGTCCCCCTTTGAACCTGGATGCCAGAATAGCCGCGCCGCGGAGGCGCCTAACGAGCGGCGCTGCGCCACTCGGCGGACCGGACGATGCCCTCGGCCATGCCTCGAAACACCAGGCCGTGAATCGGGCGAAGCGCGGCCCAGTAGGCGCGTCCCCATTGCCCGCGCGGATCGAACGCCGCCCGCTGGACGAGCACCGCGCCCTCGCCATCGCGAGGCGCCCCGACCTCGAACTCGAGCGTCGCCGTCCCGGGCACCTTCATCTCGGCGCGCAGTCGCAGTTGCGCACCGGGCACGAGCTCGTCACGCGCCAGAAGTCGATTGGGTCGCCGAGTCGGACGGCGACGGGATCACGGCGGCCCCGGCGTAGTCCCACTCCGCCGAGCACGCGGTCGACCGCTCCACGCAAGCGCCACAACCAGTTCGCGTAGTACC
>JAICNG010000085.1 GCA_025931335.1 Gemmatimonadaceae bacterium
CCGCCCACGCCCACCCCCCGACCCCTCGACCCCTCGACCCCCTGACCCCGGCCTTATGGACCTCGCCCGCTACGCCGATCTCTTCCTGACCGAGAGCCGAGAGCACCTCTCGGCGATCAATCACCTGCTGCTGGAGCTGGAGCGCGCGCCGTCGGCTCCGGAGCCGCTGAGCGCGATCTTTCGCGCGGTGCACACGGTGAAGGGAATGAGCGCGACGATGGGGTACGAGGCGGTCGCGACACTCACCCACGAGCTCGAGACGGTACTCGACGGCGTGCGTCGCGGGGAGCGGAGCCTCACGCCGACGGTGATGGACGCGCTCTTCGAAGCGGCGGACGTCCTCGAGACCGCGGTGGAGCAGGCCGTGCAAGGCCAGGACGCGGCGGTGGACGCGGCCCCGGTGATCGAGCGCCTCCGCGCGATGGGGCGAATGAGCGGCGAGTTCCGAGCGGTGACCGCCGAGGCGAGTGCCCCCAGCGGGGCGAGCGCGCCCGTCCCCAGCGCGTCTCCCGCGCTTCCCGGTTCGTCCGCGCTGTTCGTCCGCGTTCGCCTCACCGCGACCGCCCCCCTCCGCGGCGTGCGGGCGTTCGTGGTGGTGAAACGCGCCGAATCGTTAGGCCGGGTGGTGGCGGTGGTCCCGCCGGTCGAGGCGCTCCAGGCGGAGCAGTTCGATCGCGAGTTCGCGATCCGTCTCGAGACGGACGCGCCGCCCGCCACGATCGTGTCCACGCTTCGCGCGGCGGGTGATGTCGAGCGCGTGGACATCGAGGATCCGAAGGCACGCGCCGGCGCACAGTCCGCCGACGCGGGGCGCGCGAAATCCTCCCGCAACGTTCGTATCGATCTCCGCCGGCTCGATGCGCTCATGAACCTCATCGGTGAGCTCGTGATCACGCGCGGCCGGCTCGTGCAGCTGGCCATCACGCGCGATGATCCCGTCCTCACGGAGGCGGTGACCGAGGCGTCGCGGCTCGTGTCCGATCTCCAGGATCAGATCATGGCGAGCCGCATGGTACCGGTGTGGCAGGTCTTCGACCGGTTCCCGCGTCTCGTGCGCGATTCGGCGCGTGCGCTCGACAAGCAGATCGAGTTCACGATCGAGGGAAAGGACATCGAGCTCGACCGCTCCATGCTCGACGAGATCGGGGAGCCCGTCGTGCACCTGCTCCGCAATGCGATCGACCATGGCTTCGAGACGACGGCGGAACGCATTGCCGCGGGAAAGCCGGCGGCCGGCAAGCTCGTCCTTTCCGCCGCGCGCGAGCGCTCGTCGATCACGGTCCGCGTCACGGACGACGGTCGCGGAATCGATCGCGACCGTGTGCTCCGCAAGGCGCGCAATCTCGGCCTCGTCGACGCCGCGCGCTCGGAGCTGAGCGACGATGACCTCATCCGCATCATCTCGCGCCCGGGGTTCTCGACGGCCGAGCGCGTGACCGACATCTCGGGCCGCGGCGTCGGCATCGATGCGGTCCACGCGCGCATTCGCTCCCTCGGCGGCTCGGTGGAGATTCGCTCCGTGCCGGGGCGCGGGACGACGGTGACGCTCCGTCTTCCGCTCACGCTCGCGATCCTCCGCGCGCTGCTCGTGCGCGTGGACGGCGACACGTTCGCCGTGCCGATGACGCACGTGAACGAGACCGTCGAGCTCGAGGGCTCGGCGCTCAAGTCGGTGAAGGGGCACGAAGTCTTGATGCTGCGCGACGACGTGCTTCCGCTGGTGCGGTTTCGCTCGCTCCTCGGCCTCGCCGCCGATGGCGCCCGGATGCCGCAGGTGATCGTGCTCGAAGTCGGCGAGCGTCGCGCCGGGCTCGTCGTCGACGAGCTGGCGGGACAGCAGGACATCGTGGTGAAGCAGTTCGACACCGTGCGCAACGCCGCCGCGCTGTTCAGCGGCGCGACGATCCTGGGCGATGGAGCGCCCGCGCTGATCGTGGACGTGGGCAGCCTTCTGTAGAGGAGAGCATGAACGACATCAAGGCGTTGAAGGACGTCCAGCTCGACGCGCTGCGCGAGGTCGCCAACATCGGGGCGGGCCACGCGGCGACGGCGCTCTCGCAGATGACCGGCAGCACGATCATGATCAGCGTGCCGACGATCAACATCTCGTCGCTCGAGGACGTGCCGACCCAGATCAGCGAGCCGGAAGAGCCGATCGCCGCGGTGCTCATGCACATGCTCGGCGATCTCACCGGGCGAACGCTGCTCGTCTTCCCGCGTCCGACGGCCATGCGGCTCGCCGAGCTCATGCTGCGCCGCCCCGCCGGCTCCTCGCAGGACATGGGCCCGCTCGAGCAGTCGGCGATCAAGGAGGCTGGCAACATCCTCAGCGGAGCCTACATGAACGCGCTCAGCGAGTTCATGGGCCTCATGCTGCTGCCGTCGCCGCCGAGTCTCGCCGTCGACATGTCGTCCGCCATCCTGTCGACCGCGTTTCTCCAGTTCGGCACCGATCGCGATCACGTCTTCTACGTCGAGAGTCAGTTCTTTCTCCAGGAACAGAACGAGCACCTCCGCGGCTTCTTCCTGCTCCTGCCGGATCTCGCGTCGCTGCAGGCCATCCTCCGCGCGGTACGACTGGCCTGACGCATGACCCCCGTCCTCACATCCGAGCGCGACCGCGAGGTCCTGCGCTCGTTCGCTCGACGGATCGATCCGTCGGATGCGGGGGCGCATAACAACCTCGGGGTCCTGTACTTCAACAAGGGGCTGTACGAGGAAGCGGTCTCGGCGTTCACGCGCGCGCTCGAGCTCGACTCGAAGATGCAGGTGGCGCAGCGGAACCTGGAGATCGCGTACTTCAACACCGGCTACTACGATCGCCGCGTCTCCGAGCTGACGGAGCGCCTGCGGCAGCGGCCGGACGACCGCGATGCGCGGTGGGAGCTCGGCCGCGCCTACGCGTCGCTCGGCAACGTCACCGAGGCGGTGCGCGAGTTCAGCGCGCTGCTCATGCATCACCCCGAGGACCTCGGCGCCCTCGTGCAGCTCGGGCTGGCGGAGAAGGCGAGCGGCGACCTCGAGAAGGCGCAGCAATGGTTCGAGCGCGCCCTCACGCTCGATCCCAACAGCTCGGTCGTCAACTTCTACCTCGGCGAAGTCATCTACAATCGCGGCCTCAACGACGAGGCCCTGGCGGCGCTCAAGCGCGCGCTCGAGCTGAACCCCGACAACCCCGACGCGCACTACCTCATGGGATTCGTCCTCGGCGACATGGGTCGTCACGAGGACGCCCGAGAGGCGCAGAAGAAGGCGATCGCGCTCAACCCGACGCTGTCGCGCGCGCAGGCGAACCTCTCGCTCGAGCGATACAAGGACGCGCGGTACGAGACGCTCCTCCCCGAGCAGCGGCGGTGAGCCGCCGAGCGCCTGGAGGTGGCGGAGGAAAAGCAGCTCGCGCACTTCAACCTCGGCCTCGCCTTCCGCCAGAAGGCGTACTACGCGGAGGCGCTGCGCGAGTACCGCATCGCGCTCGAGCGCGGCGAAGACCGCCAGCTCGTTATGCAGGCCATGGCCGAGGTGCACCTCCTGCGCAAGGACACGCGGGCCGCGTACGAGCTGTACGAGCAGCTCGTCGCCGAGCAGCCGGGCAGCCCCAAGCTGTGGGCCGAACGGGGCGTGGCGCTTCACCAGGAAGGGCGCTACGCCGACGCCGCGCAGAGCTATCGCACCGCGCTGGAGGCGGATCCTCGATACGCGATCGGGCACAACAACCTCGGCGTCGCGCTCTATCACGGCGGGCAAACCGAAGAGGCGATCGACGCCTTTCGCGCGGCCCTCGGCATCGAGGCGGCGTTCACGAAGGCGTGGCTCAACCTCGCGCTGCTGCTGTTC
Organism: Gemmatimonadaceae bacterium; assembly: GCA_025931335.1. Lineage (GTDB taxonomy): Bacteria > Gemmatimonadota > Gemmatimonadetes > Gemmatimonadales > Gemmatimonadaceae > JAICNG01. The sequence goes on from JAICNG010000085.1 coordinate 3,835, forward strand.
AAGGGTAAGCGTCTCCAGCTCTCGCTCGAGGCGTACCGCCAGGTGCTGTCGGTCGAGCCGGAGCAGCCCGTGGCCTGGAACGGCATTGGACTCGTGCTGGCCGAGCTGAAGAAGCACGAGGATGCGCGCAACGCGTTCGGTCGCGCGATCCAGGCGCGTCCCGAGTACGCGGAGGCGCATTACAACCTCAGCTTCGCGCTCTCCAACCTCGGGGACTTCGAGGGGGCGCTGCGGGAGACCAAGCGCGCCCTCGAGATCGACCCGTACTACGTGGCGCAGAAGTTCGAGCTGGCGATCGACCTCGAGTACGAGGACCCCGATCTCTCGATCGTTCCCGATCTCGGGGGCGAGAAGCGCCAGGACGTGAGCGTAGAGGAGTTCGCGTTCGACGCGCGCGTTCTCGACTCGCTGTTCACGTCGCTGAAGCCGGCCAAAGCCGAGGCGACGGCGGCGGGAGAAGCCAATCCCTACGCGATGGCGATCGACTACCTCACGAAGGGACTCCTCGACCGCGCGTCGGCCGAGATCAGTCGAGCGATGACCCGCGGCGGGGATCGCGGCGAGGGGCTCGCGCTCCTGGGCGACGTCTTCACCCGGCAGGGGCTGTTCGGTGAGGCGCTCGAGCGCTACCGCGAAGCACGCGGGCTCAACGGGCACGTGCCCATGCGCGCGCTGCTCGGCGAGACGCGCGCCCTCCTCGTCCTTGGGCGGACGGCGGAGGCCCGCGTCGTCGCGGAGGAGCTGCTCGCCGTCGATGGCACCAGTGTCGAGGCGCTTCTGCTCGCCGCCACGGCGCGCGCCGATGAGGGCGATCCGGCGGGAGCGCTGGAACACCTCGACAAAGCGCGTCGTCTCGCGCCGGCGCGGCCCGACGTGCTGCAGAAGATCGGCGACGTCGCGCGGGCCGTTGGCGACGTGGAGGGCGCGATCGTGGCCTATCGAGACGCGATCGATCTGGACCGTGACTTCGCGGTGGTGCGCTTCGAGCTCGCGCGGCTCGTTGCGGCGCGAGGCCAGGCGAAGGAGGCGGAGGAGCACCTCCTCGCCGCGCTCGAAGCGGTGCCCACTTATGTCGAGGCGACGCTGGAGCTGGCCGCCGTCCGTCGCACGTTCGGCCGCGCCAAGGAGGCGCTCACGCCGCTCGTCGATCTGCTGAAGCGCGACCCGTACAACCTCGATGCGCTCCTGGCGCTCGGGGAAACGCTGCTCGCGCTCGAGCGGCGGGACGATGCGCGGACGGCGTTCGAGCGCATCGTCCGGTTCGATCCGGATCACGCGGGCGCGCTCTATTACCAGGGCGTCCTGCTCGGCGAGCAGCACCGGTATCGCGATGCCATCGCCAAATGGCAGCGCGTGGTCGATGTCGAGCCGGCCAGTGAGTTCGCGCGACGCGCCCGGCGCGACGCGCGCACCGCGGCCGACCTCCAGCGGATCTTTCGCTCGCGCGAGGAGGTCGCCTAGCGATGCCGATCGAAGGACCGCTGCGGGAGCTGGGAATCCACGACGTCTTCCAGCTGCTCGACCTGAGCCGGAAGACGGGCGCGCTGAGCGTCGTGTCGGCGCTGCGCGACAATCAGGGCACCGTCTTCTTCGACGGCGGCGCGGTCGTGTTCGCCTCGATTCGCAGCAATCCCCACCGGCTGGGCGACATGCTCGTTCGCGCCGGGAAGATCTCCGAAGCCGATCTCGATCGCGCGCGGGCGGCGCAGCAGAAGGGCGACGGCCGCCGCCTCGGTGAGATCCTGCTCGAGATCGGCGCCGTGACACCGAAGGAGCTCGAGCGACACGTCCGCCTGCACATCGAGGAAGTGGTGTTCGAGCTGATGTCGTGGCGCGAGGGGTACTTCTCGTTCGAGGAACGGGCGATCGCCGACGCGCCGAGCGAAGCCTCGGTGCGCATCTCGACCGAGTCGCTGTTGATGGAAGGCGCGCGCCGGATCGACGAATGGTCCCGCATCGAGGGGAAGGTGCCGCACGTGGGCGTGGTTCCCGTGCTCGCCCCATTGCGGGCCGATCACCCCTCGCTGCTCGACTTGCTGCCCAACGAGTGGGAGGTGCTCTCCGAGATCGACGGCGCCAAGGACCTGCGCGAGATCGCGTTGCGGCTGGGCCAGAGCGACTTCGACATCGCCAAGGTGGTCTACGGGATGGTGACGACGGGGGTCATCGAGCTGCGCGACCCACGCCTCGTGACACCGCACCACGACGGCGCGCCGGAGGACGCGCGGCCGCATGTGGAGCGCGCGCGCACGCTGCTCGAGGCGGGGAACCTCGAGGGCGCGATGGCGGCATCGCGTCAGGCGATCGCGGCCGATCCACAGCTCGCCGAGGCGCGCGTCGCCATGGCGCGCGCGCTGAGCAAGATGGGCCGTCTCAACGATGCCGCTGAAGAGCTGCGCCGGGCACTCCAGCTCGACCCGCTGCACGCCGACACCCATCTCGAGATGGGCTATTGCGCCGCCGCACGCGGCGACCTGGGCGAGGCGATGGCGGCCTGGGAGCGCTATCTGCGCATGCTGCCTAACGGCGGCGATGCGGGGCGCGTGCGGGAAGCGCTGGCGAGCGCGGCGGCACTCCACGGCCTGCTGGCGGGGCGCGTCCATGGCTGACGCCATCCGCCGCCTGAGTGAGGAGCTCGCGCGCGATCCCGCGAGCCCGGCCTACCTGCAGCTCGGCGAGGCGCTGCGGCGGGGCGGGCAGCTCGATCTCGCCCTCCGCGTCGCGTTGCGCGGCCTCGAGCGACACCCGCACGATGCCGATGCCCACGACCTGCTCGCCCGCATTGCCGTGGACCGCGGCGAGCTGGAGCGTGCCTTCGATGAGTGGGACATGGTCCGCCGCATCGCGCCCGCGCACCTCGGCGCCCGCAAGGGGATGGGCTACGTCCTGTTCAAGCAGGGGAGGTACGCCGAGGCGCAGACGTACCTCGCCGAAGCGGCGGAGCTCGATGGCGAGGACGAGACGGTCGCGACGGCGCTGGCGATGGTGCGGGTGAAACTGCGAGGGGGGCAACGGGATCAGGAGGATCGAGGGGATCCATGGGAAGCGATGGCTCGCTCGGCGCGCGCCGCCCCCGTCGACCCCGTTGATCCCCACGACCCCCTGGGCCTCTTCTCCGACCTCACGGCCGAAGGCGAGCAGACGGCGCTCCTGCTCGATGCCACCGGACTCGTGATGGCGGGAACGTACCTCACGCAGGATGGCCGTGACGTGGCGCAGGAGGTCGGCGCGGAGCTGAGCGGGGTCAGCGACGAGGCGCGACGCGCGATGCGTCACCTCGCGCTCGGCGACTGGTCGTCTCTGACGGTGGAGACCGACGCCGCCGTGGTGGCGATGGCGCCGATGCGGGATGATGCCCTGCTCCTCGTCGCCGCGTCGAAGGCAATGCCGCTCGGGCTGGTGCATCGCGTGCTCGACCGATGTGTCGCGCGAGCGACCGGCTGGCTCGCGAAGGGGGGTGCGTGAAGACCAACCTCACGCCGGTCGTCGCCTCCCTCACGCGCCAGCGCGGCGTGCGCGGCAGCCTGCTCGTCGACGAGTCGGACGGCGTCATCATCGCCGCGACGTTGCACGTCGGGATGAAGGGGCCGGCGTTCGCCGCGCTGGCCGCGTCGCTCTATCGCAAGGCGCGATTGTCGGCCGAAGCCGCCGGCCTGGGCGGGGTCACCTTCCTGCGCCTGCGCGCGACGGAAGGGCACGTCTGCGCCGCTGGAAAGAACGAGATGGTGCTCGTGATCGTCGCCGACGCGCGCGCGAACATCGGGCTCATCCGCATGGAGATGCTCAAGGCGCTGGAGCGACTCGTCATATGATCAGCGTCGCCGAGCCCTGGGTCGAAGCGCCGCTGAAGCGCTTCGTCGACGACGCGCGCGTCACGTTCGCGCTGCTCATCTACCCGAGTGGGCAGGTCCTCGGGCAGAGCGGATTCGCGCGCGCGGTCGACGTCATGTCGGCCGCCGCGCTCGCGGCCGGCATTTACGCGACCGTCCGCGAGCTCGGTCGCACGCTCGATGGAAAAGGGTTTCGCGACGTCTTCCACGCCGGCGCCAAGCGGCGGCTCTATCTCGCCGAGGCGACGTCGCCGCGCGGCCCGTGCTTGCTGCTCACGGTGTTCGACGAGCAGAGCTCGCTCGGGCTGGTGCAACTATACTTCGAGGAGCTGCGCACGGCCCTCTCGCAGACGAAGGTGCAGGTCCCCGATGCCGCGCCGATGCTCGACGAGAACTTCGAGGTCGAGCTGAATCGCAATCTCGCCATGCTGTTCGGGCGCGCGCCCGGACGCCGCAACATCACTCCCACGTCCTGACCGTCGTGTCGCTCGTCAACTACGCCACCCGCGAGATCACGTGCAAGATCGTCTACTACGGCCCAGGGCGGTCGGGGAAGACGACGAACTTGCATTACGTGTATGGGCAGGTGCCTGACGAGCGGAAGGGGAAGATGGTGTCGCTCGCCACGCAGACCGATCGCACGCTCTTCTTCGATTTCCTCCCGCTCGATCTCGGCACGATCTCGGGCTTCACGACCCGCCTCCAGCTCTACACGGTGCCCGGGCAGGTCTACTACCAGGCGACCCGCAAGCTGGTGCTCCAGGGGGCGGACGGGGTCGTCTTCGTCGCCGACAGCCAGGCGCGCCAGCTGGACGAGAACATCGAGAGCCTCCAGGACCTGCACGCGAACCTCGGCAACCAGGGAATGGACCCGCGCACGGTGCCGCTCGTGCTCCAGTACAACAAACAGGACTTGCCCCATGACATGATCATGTCGGTCGACGATCTCGACGAAGCGCTGAACTTCCGCGGCGTGCCCCGGTTCGCGGCCGACGCGCTGCACGGCGTGGGCGTCTTCGAGACGCTGCGCGGCATCGCCGAGCTCGTGCTCAAGCGTCTCGCGTCGCCCGCCGAGGCCGGGAGCCGGTAGCGCATGCCGCTCGATCCCCGCTCCCGCTTCGATACGTTCGTGGTCGGTGCGGCCAACCGCCTCGCCGTTTCGGCGGCGCGCGCCGTCGCGCAGTCGCCGGGCGCGGCGTACAACCCGCTGTTCATCTACGCGCCGTCGGGGCTCGGGAAGACGCACCTCCTGTCGGCCATCGGACAGCTCGCGAAGCAGCTTCAGCCCGATCTCCAGGTGGAGTACATCACGACCGATGAGCTCGTCGAGCAGCTGCATCAGGCGGTCACCCGCGGGGAGACGGAAGCGTTCCGGCAACGGCTCGCCGAGCTCGACGTGCTGCTGCTGGATGACGTGCAGTTCCTCACCGGCCGGCAGGAGACGCAGAGCGAGCTGCTGCGACTGTTCAACGTGCTGCAGCGGAGCGGCAAGCAGATCGTGCTGACCAGCGATCGCCCCCCGGCCGAGATCGCCGACCTCGACGACCGGTTGATGACGCGCTTCTCCGGTGGGCTCCTCGTCGACATGGGCGCGCCCGACTACGAGACGCGCGTCGCGATCCTGCGCCGGCGGTGCGACGAGCGCGACGTCACGTTCGCCCCGGGGGTGGTGGAGGAGGTCGCGCGCGTGGTCTTCGCCAACGTGCGCGAGATGCAGGGCGCCATCAACCGGTTGATCGCCTTTCAGACACTCGGCGAAGGCGACGTGACGGTGGAGGGCATACGCGGCCTGCTCGGCGATCGCGGCAACGGCGGAGGTCCGCAGCGTCTCACGCCGAAGAGCGGGGAGTACGAGAGCTTCCTCTCCGGCCTCGCCGTCGCCGTCGCGCAGCACATCGATGCGCGGCGGGTGAAGCTCGTCGAGTCGACCGCCGAGTGGCGCACGCAGGGGTATCGCACCGCGGCGCTGGAGCGCGCGCTCCAGAGTGCCGAGACGGCCGATCCCGATGCGCTTCTCAAGGAGTTCGAGGAGAAGGTCACGCGCCTGCGGGAGCTGGAGCAGGAAATCGTCGCGCTCGATCCCTCGCAGCGTGGCTCGGTGCAGTTCCGCGATCCGGAGGCGATCGAGGACCTGGAGCGACTGGCCGAGATGCTCCGGGCCGAATCATCGCCCCCGCCGCCGCCGGACGCATCGCTGGTGCGCGCCGAGTTCGAGGTCGGCCCATCGAACCAGCTCGCGGTGCACGCCGCGGACGCGATCGTCGAGGAGCCCGGGGTCCGGTACAACCCGCTCGTGATTCATGGCGGCCCGGGCGTCGGCAAGACGCACCTGCTCCACGCGATCGGCAACGAGCTCGTCGCGGCGAGTGGAGGCGCGATGACGATCGCGTGCGTGAACGCGAGCGACTTCGTGAACGAGCTGATCGCGGCGCTCCAGGACAGCGCCATCGAGACGTGGCGCGGCCGGTATCGCCGGGTCGATGCGCTGCTCATCGACCAGATCGAGATGTTCGCCGGGACCGAGCGCACGCAGGACGAGTTCTTTCATCTCTTCAACACGCTGATGGAGGCGGGGAAGCAGGTGGTGCTCACGTCCTCGCGGGCGCCGCGGACGCTCACCGAGATGGACGAGCGCCTGCGCTCCCGCTTCGAGGGTGGGCTGGTGGTCGAGATTCAGCCCCCCGATCGGCTGCTGCGCGAGAAGCTCATCGCGCGCCAGCTCGCCGCCGCCGGGGTCACGCCGACGCCCGACGTGCTGCACGCGGCGGCCGGCCTGGAGATGCCGACCGCGCGCGACGCCTTGCGGGTGGGAGAGCGGCTGGCGGAGATGGCGATGCACTCCCGCGGACGCCTCACGAGCGCCGACGTGTCGCGGGTGACGGCAGTGCGCCGGTCCACCCCCGTGCACCGCGCCACGCCGTCGGGTGACACCCCCTTCGGCGACCGGGAGAAGACGGTGTGGGACTGGCCCGATCTCTCCGGGCGCATCATCGAGGATCTCCGCTAGTGGCCATCAAGGGCAGCCTCCGCGAAGCGAGCCTCCCGGACGTCCTCCAGCTTCTGGCCATGGGACAGAAGACGGGATGCCTCAGCGTGGCCGACCGCAGCAACTTCGGCACGGTGTACTTCTCGAAGGGGCGCATCTCGTACGCGTCGATCGTGAATCGGCGCGATCGGCTCGGTGACATCCTGGTCAAGAACGGGCTGATCACGCAGCAGGAGCTCGACTCGGCGATCCAGGCCCAGAGCCGGGAGCGCGACAAGCGCCTCGGCGAGATCCTGATCGAGCAGAAGATCCTCACCCGTGAGGAGCTGCACCGCTACATCCGCCTGCAGATCGAGGAAGCGGTGTATTTCCTGTTCACCTGGACGCAGGGGACGTTCAGCTTCGAGGCCGACGTCCTGCCTGACGAGCGGGATTTCCTGGTGTCGATCAACCCGGAGTCGCTGCTCCTCGAGGGGGCGCGACGCGTCGACGAGTGGAGCCTCATCGAGAAGAAAATTCCAAGCTTCGACATCATCTTCGAGCTCGATCGCACCAAGCTCGCCGCCAGCGACGCCGAGCTGACGATGGAGCAGGAGCAGCTCATCCCGCTGGTCGACGGCCGCCGCGACGTGGCCTCGCTGGTGGATGAGTCCGGGCTCGGTGAGTTCGAGGTGGGCAAGGCACTCTACGGTCTGGCGACCGCCGGCTTTCTGCATCGCATCGGGAAGTCGAAGGCGTCGGACGCGGTGGTGCGCGAGGCGCGGGTCGAAGAGCACCGCAATCTCGGCATCGCGTTCTACAAGACGGGGATGTACGAGGAGGCGACGCGCGAATTCCGGCGCGTCTCGGAGCTGCGCCCGAACGACGGCCAGGCGCTCTTCTACATGGGCCTGGTGCACCTGCGCAACGACCGTCTGCCGCAGGCGGAGGAGACATTGCGCGAGGCCGCGGCACAGCCGAACGCGCCAGCGGCGGTGTTCCACAACCTCGCGTTCGTGCTCGAGCGCACCGGCCGCCTCGAGGACGCCCAGATCGCGCTCGAGGAGGCGGTCGCGCGCGGGGGCGGCACCGATCCCCGCATTCAGATCTCGCTCGGCGTCGTCGCCCTGCGGCGCGGCAAGCTCGAGGACGGCGAGGCGTTGCTGGCGGCGGCGCGTCCGCTCTTCGGCAAGCGCCGGCCAACGGCGACGTGGTTCCATTACGCCGCGCTGGCGGCGGCGCTGGGCGGTGACTTCGAGCGCGCCGCGGCACTCGTCGCCGAGGCCCTCACGGTGCATCCGCACGTTGCCGCGTTGCACAATCTCAACGCGACCCTGCTCGAGCGGGCCGGGAAGTACCGGCAGGCGGTCGAGGCGGCGGAGCAGGGGCTGGGGGACGACAGCGCTCTCCCGCAGCTGCACAAGAACCTCGGCGACTTCCACTACCGCGGTGGCCAGTACGATCGCGCGCTCGAGGCGTACCAGCGTGCGGCGCGCCTGGCGCCCGGCCAGGGGCACGATGTCTGGTTCAAGATGGGCAACATCCGCTACCGGCAGCACGAGCGCGAAGCCGCGCTGGAATGCTGGGAGAAGGCGCTCGAGCTCGATCCGGAGAACGCGCTCATCCGCACGAACCTGGACCTCGTCCGGACGGTGATGTGAGCGTCCAGCAGCAGCCGGCCGATGCGGAGTTCGCCGCGCTCACGGAGAAGATCTCCCGCGAGCGCGGTTTCGGCTGCGCGAGCTACAAGGAGAAGTGCCTTCGACGCCGCATCGCCGTGCGCATGCGCGCCCGCGGCGTGCACACGTATCGCGACTATGCCGCCATCCTCGATCGCGATGTGCGCGAGTACGAGCTGCTGCTCGATGCGCTGACCATCAACGTCACCAAGCTCTTTCGCAACTGGGAGACGTTCGCCGCCATCGCCGACGATGTCCTTCCCGCGCTGTGGCCGGGGACTGGAGAGCACGTGCGGTGCTGGAGCGCGGGATGCGCGTCCGGCGAAGAGCCGTACTCGCTCGCGATCCTTCTGCATCGTGAGGCGATGCAGCGTCGCGACGAGGGAGCGCTCTCGCGCATCTCGATCCTCGGGACGGACATCGATCGCGAGAGCCTGAAGGCGGCCGAGCGCGGGACGTTCGGCGAAGACGCATTCGCCGATACGCCTCCGGCGATTCGACGCCGCTACTTCACGGCGAAGCCGCCGCACTCCGTCGATCCGCGCGTGAAGGCGCTGGTGAGCTTCGAGCGGCGCGACCTCCTGCACGAGCCGACCCCGTCGGGCGGGCTCGACCTCATCACCTGTCGCAACGTCATCATCTACTTCGACCGCGCGTCGCAGGAGATGCTGTTTCGGCGGTTCTTCGATGCGCTCATCCCGGGTGGATTCCTCGTCCTCGGGAAGGTGGAGACGCTCCTTGGTCCCACGCGGAACCAGTTCGTGCCGGTCAATCCGCGCGAGCGCATCTTTCGAAAGCCGTGAGCCCGCCCACGGAGATCCGCGTGAAGGTCGCGGACTTCGCCGTCGCGAATGGCGGCACGCTCCTCGTGACCGTCGGCCTCGGCTCGTGCGTCGCGATCGCGCTGCACGACCCGCAGGCGCGGGTGGGTGGGCTCGCACACGTGCTGCTGCCGAGCACGGGGATGTCGCAGGACCGCACCAACCGCGCCAAGTTTCCCTCGACCGCGGTGCCGCTGTTGTGTGAGCGCATGCGCGCGCTCGGCGCCAACACCGGTCGCATGCGCGCGAAGATCGTCGGCGGCGCGAGCATGTTCACTTCGCTCCTGTCGGCCACCGGTCTCCAGATCGGCGAACGGAACGTCGTCGCCACGCGGGCGGCGCTCGAGCACGCGGGCATCCCCATCGTCGCGCAGGAAGTCGGCGGCGACTACGGGCGCAGCGTGTACTTCCACGTGCACGACGGCCGGCTGATCGTGAAGTCGCTGAGGGCGGGGCATGTCATCCTCTAGACTGCCGACGGTGCTCGTCGTGGATGACAGCGCGTTCATGCGCAAGCTCGTGTCGGAGATGGTCGACGCGTCGGGCGAGTTTCGCGTCATCGGCACGGCGCGCAACGGCCTCGAGGCGCTGAAGAAGATTCACGCGCTCGATCCGGAGATCGTGACGCTCGACATCGAGATGCCCGAGCTCGACGGCATCGGGGCGCTCGGATACATCATGAGCGAGACACCGCGGCCGGTGGTGATGTTGAGCGGGGCGGCGTCGGAGTCGGGACGTGACCCCGCGATTCGCGCGCTCGAGCTCGGCGCGGTGGACTTCGTGAAGAAGCCCGGCGGGCCCATCTCGCTGGACCTCGAGCGTGTGCGCGACCGATTGATCGATGCGCTGCGCGCATCGCGGGAAGTCAATCTGCGCGGCTTGCCCATGCTCGCGCGACGTGCCGAGCTGCCGGGGAGTCGGAATGGCGTCGTCCCCGGAGGAGCGTGGGCGACGCGCGCCGTCGCCATCGCCGCGTCCACCGGGGGCCCGCGCGCGCTCGCGGACCTCATCCCGGCACTGCGTACGGATCTCGATGCGGCGGTGCTGATCGTCCAGCACATGCCGGCCGGGTTCACGAAGAGTCTCGCCGAGCGCCTCGATCTGCACTCGCGCCTGACGGTCGCCGAAGCGTGCGATGGGGAGCGCGTGGTGCCCAATCGCGTCTATCTGGCCCCGGGCGGCCAGCACATGCGCGTGCGCATGCAGTCGGGAAGGCCGGTCATCTCGCTGGACAGCTCGCCGCCGGTCTGGGGCGTGCGTCCGTCGGCGGACCCTCTGTTCAAGTCCGTCGCCGACGTGTTTGGGCCGGCGGCGGTGGGTGTGGTGCTGACGGGAATGGGGCGCGACGGAGCCGAGGGGATGCGGGCGATTCATGAAGCGGGTGGGCTCGGGATCGCGCAGGACCGGGCCACGTCGATCATCTACGGAATGCCGCACGCGGCGCTGCTCGCCGGGGGCATTGATCAGGTGCTGCCGCTGCACGCGATCGCGGCCGCGGTGACCGATTTATTGACGTTCAAGGGGAGCGGCGTGATGTGACCCGGCCTTCGCGTGAACTGTCCCTCATCGAGGACGAATCCGTTCGCGCGAGCCGGGCCGCGTCTCAGCCAAAGGCGAGTTGACCGCTATGACCAGGAAGAAAAAGTCGGAGAAGCCGCGTGTGGCGCGCCGCGCTCCACGCAAGCGCAAGGTGGACGCGACGCCGCCGGTGCCGCCGGTGGCCACACCCGTCGCCGTCCCCGCGGCGGCGATCGGTCCATTGATCCCGGCATCGGTCCCCGCGCTCGATGCAGATCAGGGGGACG
>JAICNG010000024.1 GCA_025931335.1 Gemmatimonadaceae bacterium
AATTCTTAGGGGTCGACCCTCGATCCCTGAACATCTACCGTTGCCTGTCAGCGCAACAACCCCTCCCCCGTCCGCAGTCGCTCCCCAACCTCATCGCCGTCCAACCTGACCACCTGCAGTATGCCTTCCAGCGGCACCTCCCTTCCCCCGGCGACGAACACCCTCAGCCGTCGCGCGGAGCCGTAGAGCTCGGCGGAGAGTGTCGGGAGGCTCACCGAGCCGGCGATCCCTTGCATCGTCAGGCGCCCGACGCGGCCTTCGCGGCGCACGACGGGGATGTCGAGGCCGAGCATCTGCGGCTTGGCCGGGAAGTCGAGCAGCAGGTCGCCGGGCGCCATGCCGAGCTCGCGAGCGAGCGCAGTCTCGGCGGCGTAGACGAGCGGAGGGTTCATCGCGATCCACTCGCTCTCCGGCGGCAGCTCGACGGTCGGAATCTCGGCGGCGCGCTTGTGGAGGCGCCGTCCCCGCAGAGCGCCGAGCAGCGGGGCGCTGGCGTCGACGGCCGCGAGCCGGTGCAACAACCCCTCGTCGGTGAGCGAAGCCAGCTCGGGCTCCACGAGCGCCCTGGCTCGCAGGGCGTCGTCCACGAGCCGCTTGTACATCGCCGTCGCGCTACGCACGGCATGATGCCAGTACACGTTGCGGTACATCTGATACTTCGCGAACAGGAGCGACTCCAGCGCCGCCAGCCCCTTTTCGAGGATGGCGATGGCGAGCCGCCCGCTCGCCGGATCATCGACGATGGCGAGGGAGTGAAGCAGACGGTCGACGTCGATCTCCCCGTACGGCACGCCGCACATGAGCGCATCGCGCTTGAGGTACTCGATCTTGTCGAGGTCGAGTGACCCCGAGATGAGCCCTTGCAGGGGCGACGCGCTCTGTCCGCGGATGAGCGCGTGAATCCGCGCCGGTGCGTCGTCGCCGAGCGCGCCGGTGAGCACGTCGGCGACGGGGCCGCGAAAGATCAGCTCGTGCGCGACTTCCTCGTGATCGAGCGCGCCGATCTCCTCGAGCGCATGGGAGAACGGATAGTGGCCGATGTCGTGCAACAGCGCGGCCGCGGTGATGATCGCGGACTCCGCCGGGTCCACGTGAGCCAGCTCTCCGCGCTCGGCCAGCAGTGAGAGCGTACGCCGCGCGAGATGATAGGCGCCCAGCGCATGCTCGAACCGAGTGTGCGTCGCGCCAGGGTAGACGAGGTGGGCGAGCCCGAGCTGTCGAACGTAGCGCAGGCGCTGAAAGGTGGTCGTATCGATGAGGCGAAGCGCGACGTCATCGACGCGGATGTTGTTCCAGAGGGGGTCGCGGATGACGTCCATGGGCGAGGTGCTCAGGGTGCTCGAGGTGCTCGAGGTGCCCGAGGGGACTGCGGTCGCACCTCGAGCACCTCGAGCACCTCGAGCACTTCGAGCACCCTAGATCTGCGGTCCCGCGTTCCGCACGGCGGCAGCGACATGCTCCGCGAACTGCTCGAAGTTCTTCGCGAACATCTGGGCCAGCTTGCGTGCCTGCGCGTCGTAGGCGACGTGGTCGCTCCACGTCGCACGCGGATCCATCACGTCGGACGCCACGCCGGGGACGCTCTTCGGGACGTCGAGGCCGAACACGTCGTGGCGCATCGTCGGAACGTGGTCGAGCTCACCGGCCAGCGCCGCGCGCACCATCGCGCGCGTGTACGCCAGCTTCATGCGCGTACCCACGCCGTAGGGCCCGCCCGTCCATCCGGTGTTCACCAGCCACACGCGCGACCCGTGCTGCGTCAACAGCTCGCCGAGCATGCGGGAGTACACCGAGGGGTGCCAGACGAGGAAGACCGCGCCGAAGCAGGAGCTGAACGTCGCCTGCGGCTCCTTCACGCCGCGCTCGGTGCCGGCGACCTTGGCCGTGTAGCCGGAGAGGAAGTAGTACCGTGCCTGCTCGGGCGTTAGGCGCGCGATCGGCGGCAACACGCCGAAGGCATCGGCGGTCAGGAACACGACGTTGCGCGGATGGTCGCCGCGGCCGGTGGGGACGATGTTTCTGATGTAGTGCAGCGGGTACGACGCGCGGGTATTCTCCGTGATCGACTGATTGACGAAGTCCACGCGGCGGGTGTGAGGCTCGAGGACGACGTTCTCGAGAATCGTCCCGAACATCTGTGTGGTGCGATAGATGTCGGGCTCTCCGTCCTCGGACAGGTTGATCACCTTCGCGTAGCACCCGCCCTCGAAGTTGAACACGCCGTCCGACGACCAGCCGTGCTCGTCGTCGCCGATGAGCCAGCGGTCCGGATCCGCGGAGAGCGTCGTCTTGCCCGTCCCGGACAGGCCAAAGAACAGCGCGGTATCGCCTTCGGGGCCCACGTTCGCGGAGCAGTGCATCGAGAGCACGCCGCGCTTGGGGAGGAGGTAGTTCATCACGGTGAAGATCGCCTTCTTGAGCTCCCCGGCGTACCGGGTGCCGCCGATGAGGACGATGCGGCGAGCGAGGTTCAGAATGATGAAGGTGCCGGTGCGCGTGCCGTGCGTTGCCGGGTCGGCGTGAAACTCCGGGGCGTGGAGCACGCTGAAGTCCGCCTCGAACGTCGGCAGGTCGATCGGGTCCGGGCGGATGAACATGTTGCGAACGAACAGCGAGTGCCACGCCGTCGGCGTCACGAAGCGCACGCGCACGCGGTGCGCGGCGTCGGCGCCGGCGTAGAGATCCTGAATGAACAGATCCGACTGGTCGTCGAGATACCGCCGCACGTCCGCCAGCAGCACGTCGAACTTCGCGGCATCGAAGGGCACGTTGACCTTCCCCCACCAGACATCGTTCTCCGTGCTCGGCTCCCGCACGACGAACTTGTCGTTAGGGGAGCGGCCGGTGTGTGGGGAGGTGACGGCGACGAACGGTCCCATGTCCGCGAGCTCACCCTCACCGCGACGAATCGCCGTCTGGACGAGCTCCGGCGGAATGGAGTTCCAGTGCAGGGTACCGCGCGGCTGGAGTCCTTGCGGCGCCAGTCCCTGCAGCGCCGCACGCATGCTTCCCCCGTCGGCGGGTCGGTCGGCGTGCGGCTTGGTCTGTGTGGCCATCGTCCTCGTCCTCGACCAGGCGCCCGTCAGTCCTCGACGGCGCGCATCGGTCCCGTGTGATGTTCACGTCCCTGCGCGTCAACGACCGCGACCGCGGCCATGTTGACGATCTCCTCCACTTCGGCCCCCTCCTCGAGCACGTGCACCGGGCGGCGCATGCCCACCAGAATGGGGCCGATGGCGGTCGCGCCGCCCAGGTGATGCAACAACTTGTAGGCGATGTTCCCGGCGCTCAAGCTCGGGAAGATCAGGACGTTCGCCGCCTCCTTGAGGGCCGAGAACGGGTACGTCTTGGTGAGCTTGAACTCGTCGAGTGCCGTGTCGGCCTGCATTTCCCCATCGACCACCAGGCTCGGGTCCCGGGCGCGCAGCAGCGCCACCGCTCGCGCCACCTTCTCCGCTTCCGGGTGCCGAACCGACCCGAAGTTCGAGAACGAGAGCATCGCGACGCGCGGCTCGATCCCCAGGGTGCGCACGATGCGCGCCGCGGCGTAGCCGATCTGCGCCAGCTGGTCCGCCGTCGGCTCGATGTTGACGGTCGTGTCTCCGCAGAAGATCACGTGCTTCTCGAAGACGAGCATGTAGAGGCCGCTCACCAGCCCCGCGCGGGGGTGCGCTCCGATGACCTCGAGCGCCGGCCTGATCGTCTCGGGATAGTGCAGGTTCACCCCCGACACCAGCGCGTCCGCGTCCTGAAGCGAGACCATCATCGACCCGAAATAGTTCGGATTGAGCAACCGCTGGTTCGCCTCGGCGAGGGAGAGGCCCTTTCGCTGCCGCTGCTCCCACAGGGCGGTCGCGTAGCGATCGCGGTGCGGCGAGTTGTACGGGTCCTCGATCGTGATGTCGTCGAGTGAGAGGCCCAGCTCCCGCGCGAGATGCTCGATAATGCCGCGGTTGCCTAACAGCACCGGTTGGGCGATCCCGTCGTCGACGAGGATGCGGGCGGCGCGGACGACTTTCGGCTCCTCGCCCTCGGGGAAGACGACGCGCCTGGGCGAGTGCTGGGCGCGGAGGATCACGCCGCGCAGGATCCCGCGCGCGCGTCCAAGCCGAGCCTCGAGCCGTTCGCGGTACTCATCGAGCTCGATGAACTCCTTCGCGACACCGGTCGCCACCGCCGCCCAGGCGACCGCCGGCGCCACCCAGAGCAGCACGCGGGGATCGAACGGGAAGGGGATGATGTAGTCCGGGCCGAACTTCACCGATTCGAGGCCGTACAGGCGAGCGATCCGCTCCGGGACGTCCTGCCTGGCGAGCGACGCGAGGGCGCGCGTGGCCGCCATCTTCATCTCCTCGTTGATCTGCGTCGCGCGGGCGTCGAGCGCGCCGCGAAAGATGAAGGGGAAGCCGAGGACGTTGTTCACCTGATTGGGATAATCGCTGCGTCCCGTGGCGATGATGGCGTCGTCGCGGACCGCCCGAACCTCGTCAGGCAGAATCTCGGGGACGGGGTTCGCCAGCGCGAAGACGATCGGGCGTGCGGCCATCGCCGCGATCATCTCCTTCGTGACCGCCCCGGCCACCGAAAGGCCGACGAATACATCGGCCCCCTTGAGCGCGTCGCCAATGGTGCGGGCGCGTGTCTCGAGCGCGAACCGCGCCTTGTACGGATCCAGCGACCCGGGACGGCCGCGATAGATCACGCCTTCACGGTCGCAGAGTGTGATGTGCTCCCGTTGCACCCCGAGCCTGACGTAATGCTCCGCCGTCGCGATGGCCGCGGCGCCGGCGCCGGAGAATACGACTCGGATGTCGCCCAGCGCCTTTCCAACGAGCTCGACCGCGTTGAGGAGCCCCGCGCCCGAGATGATCGCCGTACCGTGCTGGTCGTCGTGGAAGACGGGGATCTTCATCGTCTTCCGCAGCGTCTCCTCGATGTAAAAGCAGTCGGGCGCCTTGATGTCCTCGAGGTTGATGCCGCCCACCGTGGGCTCGAGCAGCTGGCAGAACCGGATCACATCGTCGGCACTCTCCGACCCGACCTCGAGGTCGAAGACGTCGAGGTCGGCGAACTGCTTGAAGAGGTTGCCCTTGCCCTCCATCACCGGCTTCCCGGCGAGTGCCCCGATGTTCCCGAGCCCGAGAACGGCGGTCCCGTTGGTGACGACGGCGACCAGGTTCCCCTTGGCGGTATAGCGGTAGGCGTCTTCCGGGTTCGCCTTGATCTCGAGGCACGGCTCGGCGACGCCGGGGGAATAAGCGAGCGAGAGGTCGCGCTGGTTGGTGAGGGGCTTGGTCGGGACGACCGCGATCTTGCCGGGCCGCTCCCGCGCATGATACTCGAGCGCGTCCTCTCTGCTTGTCGACATCTATGCGAGGCGGGGAGTGGAAATGAGGAATGAGGACTGAGGGGTGAGGAAATTGATCGGGTGGCCTTGTGAACCAATCGATTTCCTCACTCCTCACCCCTCATTCTTTTTTAGGTTCTACGGGGAATGCCGGGATTGCCTGACGCCGGGCTGCGGTTCCCAAGCGGCCACGGACAGCTGAACTGCCAACTGACCCGAATAACAACACGAATTACGCGAACTGCGTCCTTGCGCCTCCAGCTCGGCCTCCAGGAACAACGATCTGTCGTTGGCTTGCGTTCGGAGGATAGCGCGGCGCTGGGAGCAATTCGGGCAATTCGTGTTGTTATACGGGTCAGATCGCCGTTCGGCTGTCCGTGGCCCCGTCACCGCGATCGTTCCCGGCAATCCCCGATGGACTTTCTTGCTAATGTAACATCATGAGAGACGTTAACTTACACGCTCGGGGCGAGTGGGTCAATCGTGAGCACCTCGAGCACCTCGAGCACCTCGAGCGCCTCGAGCACGTTGAGCACCTCGAGTTCACCGCTCTCGAATCCGCTGAACCATCCAGGCGAGGATCACGAGGAGGCCCGACACGGCGACGATCGTCGGCCCCGTCGGAAGATCGAACGGAATGGAGAGGGAAAACCCGATCACCGCCGCCGCGAGCCCGGTGCCGATCGCCCACGAGAACACGCCGCTCATTCCGCGCGCGAGCAGGAGCCCGGTCACCGCCGGCAGCACCAGGAAGTTGAACACCAGCATCAACCCCGCGAATTGCATCGCGAAGGCGATCGAGAGGCCGATCGTCAGGTAGAGCAGGAGCGTCCACCGCTCTACGCGATAGCCGAGCGCGCGCGCGGTTTCCTGATCGAAGGAGATGAACAGGAACTCCTTGTAGAAGACCACGTGCAACAGGAGCACCGGGACGCTGACCGCGAGCAGCACCAACCAGTCCGCGCGCG
The DNA here is from genome assembly GCA_025931335.1 of Gemmatimonadaceae bacterium. Classification (GTDB taxonomy): domain Bacteria; phylum Gemmatimonadota; class Gemmatimonadetes; order Gemmatimonadales; family Gemmatimonadaceae; genus JAICNG01. The sequence goes on from JAICNG010000024.1 coordinate 6,316, forward strand.
TGATGCCGAGGATGTTGCCCTGAAGGAAGATGTCGTGCGCCTCGCCCGCGGCGGCCTTGGCGATGAACAGGATGGCCAGTGCACCCGCGACGACGTAGGCGACGCCGATGCGCGCGTCGGCCGGCACGCGCGCCCGCTTCATCCCCGTCGAAAAGAACACCACGCCGAGCAGCGTGGCGAGCAGCGAGAGAATCACCGGATTGCTGGTGGCCGCTCCCCCAATGCCGACGCCGGCGAGCCAGAACGACGCCGCGATGCCAAGCGTCGACATCTGGGCCAGCGAGGCGCCGACGAACACGATGCGTCGCAACACCACGTACACGCCGAGCGCCGAGCAAACGAGCGCGATGACGAGTGCCCCGTAGAGCGCGTCGCGAAAGAGGAAGATCGCGTCAAGCACCGCGCTGGTCTCCTGCCTTTGCCGCAGGCGGGTTTCGCCGGGCGAGCACGATACGGTGGCCGTCGAACGAGTCGACCTCCACCGGAATGCCGTACACAGCGCTCAACGTGCGCTCGTTCACGATCTCGTCCACCGCACCGATGCGGAAGCTGCCTTCCTGCACGAGGGCAATGCGCGTGACGTAGTTCGCGATCTCGTTCAACGCGTGGCTCACCATCAGCACGGTGAGCCCACTGCGCTCGTGCAGCTCACGCACGAGGCCGAGGATCTGCGTGGTCGACACCAAGTCCATGCCGGTGGTCGGCTCGTCGAGCACGAGAAGGTTCGGCTCGCCGACGAGGGCGCGCGCGATGAGCGTGCGCTGCTTCTGGCCTCCCGATAACCGCGTCAACGGCTCCTTCGCCAACTCGGCAATGCCCACGGCACCGAGTGCCGCACGTGCCCGGTCGCGATCGGCTCGCGTGGGACGGCGCCCAATGCCCACCCGGTCGTAGCGGCCCATCAGCACGACGTCGAGCACGCGCAGCGGAAAGCCGTAGTCGACTTGATCGCGCTGAGGCACGTACCCGAATCGCAGCTCCGGCCGGCGCGTGACCGTGCCCGCGCTCGGATCCAGCGTGCCGAGGATCGCCCGCAGGATGGTCGTCTTGCCGGCCCCGTTAGGCCCGACCAGCCCGAGAAAGTCCCCTTCCGGAATCTCGAAGGTGAGGTCCGAAAGCACCACGCGACGCCCGTATGCGAGCGTCGCGTGGTCGAACGTCACCAGTGCCGTCACCGAAGCGCCTCGGCGAGGCGCCGGACGTCGTAGTCCACGAGCTCCACGTAGCTGTCCACGCCCTTCACCCCGTCGACCGAGGGCGGGAGGACCAGCACCTTGGCGCCGGTGTTCCGCGCGACGAAGTCGGGCATCTTCCGGTCGTAGAACGGCTCCATGATGATCACCTTCGCGCCCGTACGCTTCATCTGTTGAATGAGGCCCGCAAGATGCGACGGCGACGGCGGAACGCCCGGCTTCGGCTCGATGAAGCCAACGATGTTCATCCCGGTGAATTCCTGGAAGTACCGCCAGCTCGTGTGATACGCCACGACCGGCTGGCCGCGGATCGACGCCAGCATCGGAGCAAGGGCGCGGGTCGTCGAATCGATGCTCGCTTCGAATCGCGCCGTGTTTGCCCGATACGTCGCGGCGCCTTCCGGGTCGAGCTCGGAGAACTTGTCGCGGAACAGGCGCGCGATGCGTTTGCCGTTCTCCGGGTGCAGCCAGTAGTGCGGGTTGCCGCGCGGGTGAACGTCGCCCATCGACCGGTCGGCGGTTGCTTGCACGTCGAGGACGGGGATCACGCGGGACACGTCGACGTCACCGCTTCCGCCGCGGTTGATGCGTCGATTGCGGGCGGCGTCGACCAGGGTAGGCATCCACCCGATTTCGAGGTCCAGCCCGACGTAGGCGAACACGTCCGCCTTCCCAAGCTTAAGCGCGAAGCTCGGCTTCGCCTCCACGAAGTGCGGATCCTGATAGCCGGCCGCAATGCTCATCGCGCTGATGCGGTCGTCTCCGACCGCGTGCGCGATGTCGTGAAGGTCGGTGGTGCTCGTGACGACGCGAAGCGTCTGCGCAGGCAGCGGGGCAGCGAGCGCCGCCGCGGCCGCGCCAAGAATGACGAGGCGATTCATAGGGTCCATCCGGTCAGAACGGGTGCGGCCGGTGCGGTCCAATGGCGAGCGTCATCTGTAGCAGCAGACGGTTCACCCGATCGCCGACGTCCGGCCGTAGGTTTTCGTACCCCAGCACCATCTTCGAGAACTCGCTGGGGAAGAACTGTAAGTACCCCGAAACGGCCGATAAGTCCCGCTCGGCTTCGGCCGCGGCGCCCACCCAGTCATAGCGCCCACCGAGGAACAATCGGCGCGTCAGCTGCCACCGGCCGAATACGTAGAGGCCGGTCGTCTCCTCGGTCGGGCCGAGATACGCGGCACTTCCCGGTAGCCCGGACGGAAGCGCCGGCTCGTCGTTATGCTGCCGCATGACCTCGGCCTGCAGAATCAACGAGCGATACAATCCCTGCTGGAGCGGTCGCCACCGAAACGTCGCGTCGGCTCCGATCAGTGACTGGCGTGCGAGCAGCGCCGTCTCGCCGTCCGGGCCGGGGCATGGCTCGAGCTCTCCCGGAACGAGCACACTCTCGCACCCAAACGGCTCGGCGATGCGTCCGGTGCCACCGCTGAAGGAGATCTCGAGGTTCGTCGACTCGTCGATGTCCCAGTAGTTGCGAAAGCGCGCGGTGTAGCCGAGACCGCGGAGGGTCTTGTTCGGCGGCGCGAGGGGCTCGCCCTCGAACGCGTGCTCCTCCTCCCCTTCATGCTCGTGGGCCCCTTCGGGGAATCGCTCGATCGCGGTGAGCTGTAGCTCTTGATAGAAGCCGAAGGGCGAGAAGATCTTGCTGACCGCGAGCCCCGTTCCCTTGCCCCCTTCCGCGCCGAGCAGGCGCTGAATGACGTGAGGGTACTCGATCGTGTGCAGCTCGGCGCGGTGTGTCGTATTCTGCTTCCCGAATGGAGCATGGAAGCGTCCCGCGCGCACCTGGAGGCGCCAGGGGAGGGACGTCGTCGTCAGATAGCCTTCCTCGATCGCGAGCCCTTCCTCGTCGCTGATCCCGAGGATGAAGTCCCCGCGAAAGTAGGGATCGACGTTGGCGCCGAGCGCGAGCTCGATCTCCCGGACGTCGAAGCGGCGCGCGGATTCGAGGGTGCTCCCGTCGGGGCTGGCGTCGACGACGATGTCGCCGATGACGCTGATGTTGGGATTGAGCGACGGATTGGTCGGCTGCGTCGCGGGCGTGGGGGCCATCCCGCCGATCTGTTGGGGCGGCCTGGCTTCGCCGCGAATGCGCTCGAGCTCGCGCACGAGACGGATGGAGTCCGCCCGCGCAATGCTGTCCGCCCGGGCGATCGAGTCACGGCGGGCCGTCGTATCGGGTTGTTGTGCGGTCGCGGTCGCGCCCACAAGCGCGACCAGCGCCGAAGAGAGAAAGATCGTACGCATCATGCTCCTGTGCAGTAGCGCGTCAGCCTGGGCGGCCGCGCGCGGTGGTTTCGTGCGACGGAGTGAACGAGGAGCGCGCCAGCGAGGCGCGATGCGTCAGGCGGGTGGTGCGCGCGGCTGCGTATCGACTCGATCAGCCGCGCCCGAGGGCAGTCGCCCGTCGGCGGGAGGTTGAGTCGCGACACGGCCGAATACCGGTGGCACCGCGGCGCGCGCCGGCGGCGCGACGAGGTGTGATGCGACGCAGACCGCGCACAGCTCCCCGTGCGCATGATGTGTGCTGGTCCCCGCCTGTTCGACGTGCACTGGTGCGACCGTGCTGTCCGGCCGCTCCGCGAGTGGTGCCGCGGCGGCGAGAACCAGCTGCGCCATCGCGAGGAGAGCGGTGGCGGCGCGCAGGGGCCGGAGGAGTCCGGACGGTCGAGCCTGATCGGCGGGGCGCATGCTACTCGACAATAACGCCGTCAGCCCGCCGCTCGCTATGGGGCCGAGCGCACATAGCCGCGGAGCCGCTCGAGCATGCGCCGGTCCGTCGTCTCTGCGTCATCCAGCTTTGGCGTCTCGATGACCTTGGGAATCGCCACGAGGCGCTCATCGGTCATGATCCGACGGAACGGCCGCTCGCCCAGGGCGCCCTCGGCGATGAGCTCGTGGCGGTCTCTGCGCGAGCCGAGCGGCGTTTTGGAGTCGTTGAGATGCACGAGGCGGAGGCGATGCATCCCGAGCGTGTCGCCAAAGCGCGACCACACGCCGTCGTAGTCGCCGGCGAGGTCGTATCCCGCGGCGAAGATGTGAGCGGTGTCGACGCATACCGCCACCCGCTCGCGGTGCGGCGGCGGCACGGCGTCGATCAGCGTCGCCATTTCCTCGAACGTCGAGCCGATCGCGGTCCCGCTGCCGGCAGTCATTTCCATGAGAACGACGACGCGGCCCGGAACGCGCTCGAGGGCGATGCCGAGCGCCTCGGCATTGCGCGCGATGCCGCTCGCGCGGTCGTCCATGAAATTCCCGGGATGGGACACCAGATACTGCATCCCGAGCGCCTCACATCGCCGCAGCTCGGCCTCGAACGACGCCAGCGACCTGGCGCGCAGCACCGGATCGGGCGAGGCGAGGTTGATGAGGTAGCTGTCGTGCGCGGCCGTGGCGCGCACCTCGGTGGTGGTGAGCGCGGCGCTGAACGCGCGGCACTCCTCGTCCTCGCACAGCCGCTCGGCCCAGCGGTTGGCCATCTTCGAGAACATCTGCATCGCCGTCGCGCCGATGGCCTTGGCGCGAGCGGGCGCGTTAGGCGTGCCCCCGGCGGTCGAGACGTGGGCACCGAGGAGCAAGGGTTCGAAGGGATCGACGGGATCGAAGGGATCGAGGGGCCTCGAATGGCGGAGTCGTTCCCCGTGATCCCTTCGATCCCTCCGATCCCTTTTGCCCCTTACCTTCTTCCGCGCAGCCATTCCAGCGGATCCACCGCTCGCCCCTGGGGGCGCATCTCGAAGTGGAGGTGCGGCGGGAGCTCGGGGTCGGCGGCGCCGACGTAGCCGAGCACCTGCCCCTTGCTCACCACCGCGCCCTTCTGCACGCCCAGCCGGCTGAGCGACCCGTATACCGAATAGTCGCCGCCGCCGTGCTGCACGATCACCGTCAGCCCGTAGGTGCCGAACGTCTCCGCGACGACGACACTCCCGGCCGAGACCGCCTTCACCGGGGTGCCCTCGTCGGCGCCGATGCCGATGCCGTTCCAGCGGGTGGTCGTGTTGTTGGGATTCACGACGCGGCCGAAGTTGTAGATGATCTCCCCTTCGACGGGCCAATCCAGCCGTCCGAGGTCGCTCGTCCGAATCGTGCTGCTCGCGCGTCCGCCCGCCCCTGCTCGCACGGCCCGGCGGCGCGCCGCTTCGAGCTCCGCGATCACGTTCGTGAGGCGCTGCTCATCGCGCGCGATGCGCCGCAGGCGCGCTTCCGTATCGCGCGCGCGACGCTGCGTGGCCGCGAGGCTGCGGGCGCGCTCTCGCTCCAGATCGCGTAACCGCTTCTCCTCGAAGGCGCGCTCCTCGCGCGTGCGCTCGATGTCGCGCTGGAAGCGCACCAGGTTGCCCCGCTGTCGCCGAACGCGATCGCGCAGCTGCTCCACCCGCTCGACGAGCGCGCGGTCGCGAAGGGCCAGGAGATGCAGGTACTTGTACCGCGAGACCAGCTCTCCGAACGACTGCGCCGCGAGCAGCGCTTCGACGGCGTGGAGTGGTCCCCGCTTGTAGATGTCGATGAGGCGGCGACGCAGCATCACGCGCTTGACCACGAGCTCGTCTTCGGCGCGCACCAGATCGCCGGTGGAGGAATCGACCGCTTCGCCGATCGAGACGAGCTGCGACTCCAGCGAGCGCACCGCGCGCGCGGTCATGTCCGCCTGACGATCGAGGTTCGCGACCTCGGCCGACAGGTCGTGCACCGTGCCGCGCAGCTGCCGCATGCGCGTCTCGAGCTCGGCGCGCTCGCGCCGCAGCTGCTCCAGGCGATTCTGCTCGGCGCGCAGCCGGGCTTCAGGCGACTGCTGTTGCGCGGCCACCGGCGCGGCCCACAAGACCATGAGAGCAATGGAACCGCAGACGGCCGCAGAATGCCGCAGAGCCGTGAGAAGCAAGCCACGGATCTGCACGGAGGAGCACGGATCCGGCAACGCGCGTACGCTCAGCTGCCCTTGCCGTATCCGTGTTACACCCGTGGTCATCCGTGGCTGCTCTTTGCGGTTGCGTCCGTGGCGCCTCTCGATGGCCATCTGCGGTTCCTCGTCTCGGCGCCTAGACCCGGCGCAGATGGCGCCCGACCGACACCGCGCTGCCGAGCAGCCCGATCAGCGCGCCGAACGCGACACCGGCGAGGATGATGCGCTCATCGAAGAATCGCGTCGCCACCAGCGTGCGCGAGATCAGCGAATGCGCGAAGTACGTCAGCGCGAGCGCGAGGATGCCGCCCAACACTCCCTTCGCCAGCCCCTCCAGGAGGAACGGGCGGCGAATGAACCCATCGGTGGCTCCAACCAACCGCATGATCGAGATCTCGCGGCCGCGCGCGAGCACGGCCATGCGAATCGTCGCTCCAATGATGATGATCGCCACCGCGGCGAACGCCACGCCGAGAATGATCCCCGCTGCCGTCGCGAGGTTCCGAATGTTGTACAGCTTTCTCACCCACTCCTCGCCGAACCGCACGTCATCGACAAACGGGTAGGTCCGAATCCGCGCGGCGACGGCGCCCACCGTCTCGGGATCGCGGAAGCCGGGCTTCAGCCGCACCTCGATCGACGCCGGAAGGAAGGCGGCGTCGAACACGTCACGGAACTCGCCCAGCTCGGCGCGTGCCCGTTCCAGCGCCTCCTCCTGCGAGATGCCGTCGGCGCGTGCGACCTCGGGGAACGAGCCAATGTCGCCGAGCGCGGCCGCGAGGGCCTCGACGGGCGTGCCATCGGCGACGTAGGCGCGGATCTCCACTCGCTCTTCCACCTGTTGGAGCGCGTCCCGGATGTTCACGGCGACGAGCACGAACAGCCCGAGCGAGAAGAGACTGAACGCGATCGTCATCACGCTGAGCGCGCTCAGGAGAGGTGCTCTGCGGAAGGCGAGGAGCGTTTCGCGAAGGGTGAGTCGCATCAGGCAGGAGTCGAGCGGTCGACGGCGGCATCGGCAGCCGCCTCGGCGGAATCATACACCAGCTGGCCGCGATTGATCTCGATCACGCGGTAGTCCGACCGCCTCACGAGCTCCAGGTTGTGCGTCGCCATGAGGACGGCGGTGCCGGCGGCATTGATGTCGCGGAGCAGCTGAAACACGCCGCGGGTGGCGCGGTCATCGAGATTTCCCGTCGGCTCGTCGGCGATGAGCACGAAGGGGTCGTTGACGAGGGCGCGCGCGATCGCCACCCGCTGCTGCTCGCCGCCGGACAGCTCGCGGGGCAGGGCGTTCGCCTTCGAGCTCAGCCCCACCTGGGTCAGCAGCCGGGAGACCTTCGTGGCGATGTTCGCGCGCGGCGCGTCGGTCACCTCCAGCGCGAAGGCGATGTTCTGCGCGGCCGTACGCTCTTCCAGCAGGCGGAAGTCCTGGAACACGACGCCCAGCTTGCGGCGCAGCTGCGCGATCTCCCCGCGCCGAATCGTCCCGGCGTGAACGCCGGCGACGCGCACATCGCCCTCGGTGGGAAACTCCTCCATGTACACGAGCTTGAGGATGGTCGACTTTCCCGCCCCGCTCGGGCCTGTGAGGAAGGCGAACTCGCCCTTGGCGATGTGGAAGGACACGTCGTCGAGGGCCAGCCCGCCACGCGCGTACTCTTTGCTGACGTGCATGAACCGGATCATCGAGCGTCGCTGGCGGCGGGAAGGATGGTCGACGTCGCCGCGTCGGGCTCGCCGTCGGTGTCGAGCAGGCGCCAGCTCGTCTGCGCGGTCACGGTGTCGAAGACCGCCTTCAGCAGCCCGATCACGATGGGGCCGAGCAGAATGCCGACAATACCAAAGGTATACACGCCGGTGACCAGTCCAATGAACATCCAGTAGAAGTTGAGCACCCGCGATTTCTTTGCCGCGAGCTTTGGTCGTAGATACATCGACATGAAGAGCGTGTTCCCCAGGAACCCGATCAGCAGCACCAGCATCGAGGAGACGTACGCCTCGCGGAAGATAGCGAGCCAGATCGCCACCGGGACGTAGATGCTCCACGACCCCACGATGGGGAAGAATCCAATCACGAACGACAGGAGCGCGAGCACGGCCGCCAGGGGAACCTGAAAGGCGACGTTCATCGCGAAGATGACGAGCGACTTGACCGTCTGTGTCACCAGCGTCGCGTAGATGGCCCCGTAGAGCACCCCCTCGACGTTGTGCTCCAGGGCTCTCGACAGCTCGGAGTATCGCGGCGGGATCTTCCCGCGAACGTACGCGGCCACCGTCTCGGCGTCGGTGAGGATGTAGCCGAGCGTGAAGAGGAAGATCGCCGAGGAGACGGCGACCTCGACGATGGCTTCCTGCAACGTGTCGACGATGCGCGCGCCATAGAGGGATGTGCTCGATACGAACGCGCGGATCTGCTCGGTGAAGGTCTCGCCGCGGAAGAACGGGAGACGGCGAACGGCGGCGTCGATCTTCGTGACGATCTCCGCCTCGTTCTCGGCGATGTACTTGGCGGCGCTGCTCAGCTCCGCGTAGCTGTAGGCGATGGCGGCGAGCACCGGGACGACGACGATGAGAATCGTCACCAGCGCCGACGTCACCGGCCGCTTCAGGCGCGCGAGCAGCCACAGATACAGCGGCCGAACGTAGATACCGACGATCACCGCCAGGATGGCGGCAATGACGACGACGCGCACCATCCAGAGGAACAGCGACAGCACGAGGACGAACAGCAGCGACGTGAGGATGATGCGACGGAATTCCGGCAGCGTGAGATCGGCGACACGCTGGCTCACGCGGCGCTCGACGCGGCGGCGGTCGCCTGGACCTTCCGCGTTCGGCCCCGTCACCGCAGCGCCTGCTCCAGGTCGGCGATCAGGTCGTCGGCATCCTCGATGCCGACGCTCAGCCGAACGAAGCCGTCGGGGATCCCGATCTTCGCGCGCTGCTCGGCCGAGAGGTGCGCATGGGAGGTAAAGCGCGGCTCGCTCACGAGCGACTCCACGCCGCCAAGGCTCGGCGCGTGGGTCCACACCTTGAGACGCCGCACGAAGCGGTCGGCGGCCTTGGCCCCACCGAGGAGCTCGAGCGCGAGCATTCCGCCGAAGCCATCGAGCGTCGTGCGCGCGACCTCGTGATCCTGGTGGTCGGGAAGGCCGGCGTAGTGAACCTGCCTGATCTCCTTTCGGCCGTCGGCCCACGCGGCAACGCGCGCCGCGTTTTCATTCTGGCGCCGCACACGCACGTCGAGCGTCTTGAGCCCGCGGTCGAGCAGCCAGACGGCGAATGGATCGGGCGCCTGCCCCCACACCATCATCTTCTGCCGCACTTCCTCGATATACGGCGCGGTGCCCGCGACCACGCCGGACAGCACGTCGTGATGGCCGTTGAGGTACTTCGTCGCCGAGTGGATGACGACGTCGGCGCCGTGCTCGAGGGGGCGGAAGTTCACCGGGCTGGCGAACGTGGAATCGACGACGAGCGCGAGCCCGTTTTCTTTCGTGAGATGACTCGCGCCGCGCAGGTCGAGCACACGGCAGGTCGGGTTCACCGGCGTCTCGACGAAGATCGCCCTCGTCTCCTTGCGAAGGCGGCGTCGCCACCCGCGCGCTTCGGTCGGGTCGAGGAGGGTGACGCCGATTCCCATCGCCTCGAACTCCTGCGTGAAGAGCCGATGCGTCCCTCCGTACACCCACGAGCTGGCGAGCAGGTGGTCGCCGGGGCGCAGCAGCGCGAGCAGCGCACACGCCGTCGCACCCATCCCACTCGCCAGCACGATCGCCGCCTCGGCGCCCTCGAGCATCGCGATGCGCCGCTGCACGATCTCCGCGTTCGGCGAGTTGCCGTACCGGGGATACCGAAGGCCCTCGGCGGTGCCGATCTCCTGAACGAAGTTGACGCTCTGATAGATCGGCGTCACGACGGGGGTGTCGGCGTCCCCTTTGTCGGTGCCGCCATGGACAGCGACGGTCGAGACGCCGTGCGGGCGAGCTTTGCGTGTCATAAGGGGAGAGTGACGTTAGGCGGAATGGGTCATGGGTCAGGCGCCAGGGGCCAAGGGAAGGAAAGGCAAGCGGCCGCAGGCCGCTTGCTCATCTGATGAGCGCGGCAGCCGCGAAGCGGCGCCGCGCCTATCCGCACCCTTGGCCCCCGGCCCCTGACCCGTGACCCGGTTCACCCTACGCGAGCCCGATTTCACGCGGGATGTCGGGATCGACTTTCACGACCTTGATGACGTCGGCGGGAGCGGCCCCCGCCACGTCACGCAGGATGACGCTGCCGCGCGGAAGGGAATCGTCGACGCGAACGGTGACGAGCTCGTGCCGCCTGGGACCGTACAGCCACACCAGCTCGCCGTCTTGCAGCAGCCGTAGTCGAGCGTCCTCTCCTCGCATGCGAATCAGGGGTCCCCGCTCGCTATCGCTCGGCCGCGTCGCCACGAACCCGACCACGGAGAGCGGCGGGTTGTAGCGCTCGTACTTCACGGCCCCGTGCCGACGGCGACGTACCCTTCGTCGAAACGCATGATCAGCCGCCGCCGAGTGAGTCCGTTGAGCAGCAGCTCGGCCTGCGGCTCCTCGATGCCGACTTCGGTCGCGACGTCGGCGAGCACCGCGCGGCCCAGTCGCGTGACCGCTTCCCACGCGCGCCGCTCCCCGTCGTCGACGGTGCCGATGAGCAAGGGGGACCCATCGTCCGTCTGCGCGACCAGCGCGAGCCCGCGTCGCTGGAGCACCGCGTCGATGGCGTCGAGGTGCGAGTCGCTCACACCCTTGAAGAGGAAATAGCAGTCGCGCGGCGGCGGCACACGCCCCGCGGCGCCAGCCGGCTCGCAATAGGTGACCAGCAGCTTGGCGACGATCTCGTCGGCGCACGAGAAATCGAGCAGGCCGACGTGGGTGAAGTCGATGACGGTGAGCGTGCGCTCCTCGGCATCGGCGAGCTGCTGCTCGATGCCGGTGCGGACGGCGGCGCCGGTGGGGCGTGTGACGAGATCGGAGTAGAGATCGCAGACAGTGCGGCGAAGCACCGTCCCGAGATCGATGTGATTGATCACCGCGCGGCGGTCCGCTCTGGAATCGTGATCAGCACCTGCGCTCCAGGAAACGGGGGAAGCTGTTCTTCGAGCGGGACATCTTCATCCCAGCTTGGAACGATCGCGATTCTAGCTGTTCCGCTGCGAATCGACAACTTCCCATCCCATCGGCCGACGTACCGCCGAATCCCCGCAAGACCCTGGCCGCGCCCCGCATCGCGGAACCTTGACACCGAGCGAATGACCGCATCCTCTAGCGCCATCGCATCATCCCACCGATCACCTCGACGACCTTGTGCGCTCTCGAGCGATGCCCGGAAGCCGATTCCGCCATCGCACACCGCGATCTGAACCACGCGCCGGCCGAGTCGCTTTTGCCAGCGATAGGTCTGGACCGCCACCCATCCGCCGCGACCCGCGTGCTCGACGATGTTCTGGCACGCTTCCGAGAGCGTCATCGCGAAGCCCATCGTCGCGCGCGGGTCGAGATTGAGCTCCTTGGCGAGGATCGCCTGCGCCTTCGATTGAATGCGGCCGACGACCTCGTGGACGTCCTCGCTCTTCGAGACGGGCGTGATCTCGAGCAGCACGTCCGACTCGCCGGCTCCCCGGGCGCGCGGCACCGAGCCGTGCATCTCGAACAGGCCCTCCGCGTAGCGAAAGAACTGCGCGCGCGCCCAGTACGACGCCGTCTCTTCCGCCTCCGGCGCGTACAGTGCGGGACGCTCGGCGCGCGTCTGCGCGAGGACGAGCAGGGCGGTGAGGCCATACGGCGACGCCCAGCGCGTGTGGCGCGTGTCGAGCAGCACCTTCTCGTCGGGGGGCAGCGGAGCGAGCTGCTGCAACACCGACTCGAAGGTGCGATCGTCCAGCGATGGGGGCATGTTGATGACGGTCGTCATCGCGAGCTCAGCTCTCCGCGCAGGTAGCCGGCGAGCCCGGTGGCTCCCCGATGGTCGACGTTGCGGCCGGCGGCGTCGTGCGCCGCCCGCATGGCGACAGTCAAGTTATCACCGGCGAGCAGCCGCGAGAAATACGTCGCGCCCCAGACATCGCCGCATCCGGTGGGATCGCCGGTGGCGAGCGCGGCCGGCGCGGGGATCCGCGCCGTCCGGATGGCGCCGAGCGCGGCGCCCAGCGGCGGCTGCGGGTGGAGATCGGCGAGGCGATCGAACCCTGGCGCGGCAAAGAACACTGCGCCCTTTCCGGCCAGGGTCACGTTCAGGCACCGCACGCCATTCGCCATCGCCGTCGCGGCGAGCGCCATGGGATCGGGCGCCATCATCGACATCTCGTTCTCGTTCACCTGAATGACGTCGAAACAGCGGCACCAGGCGGCGACGTCCGGCAGCGGCTGGAGCGTCCGCAGGCCGTCCGGTTGCACGGCGAGCACGAGCGAGTGCAGGTCGGCGTAGATCGGGCCGCGAAAGTGCTGTCGCAGGAGCGTCGAGGTCTCGAGGTCGAGCTCGAAGCCGCTGATGAAGTTGACGTACAGCGCATCGAGGTTGGTGATCAGCGGCTTGAGACCCATCCAGGTCCACGGAGGCACGCCGCCCGTTAGGTGCTCGCTGCGCCGGTCCATCGTCTCGTAATGGATTTCGACGCGATTGTTGGGGTAGGGCACCTCCACGAGCGCGGCGTCGGGGGCCATGCGCCGGAGGCCGGCGATGAACTCGCGCGCGCGCGGCGCGAGATCCTGTCCGACCTTCATGACGGGAACGATCTCCCACTCCTCGGGGAGCGCCGCGTCGAGCGCGCTCAGCGCGTAGGTGATGCCCCCCCATTCCTCCACCGGCACCTGCCGCGCGTCGCGTCCGTGAATGGTGTCCCAGACGAAGGTGCCAATGACGCCGAGGCGGCGTTGCCGCCTCGGCGTGGGGTCGAGGGGTCGAGGGGTGGCGGGATCGAGGGCGCGACCTACCATCCTCGTGCCCTCGATCCCTCGACCCCGCGATCCCTCGACCCCCGCCGTCTCACACTTCCCCCAGTTTCTGAGCCTTGAACGTCGCGATCGCGCCGACCACGCCCGCGGTGCCGGGGAGAATGCCGGGAACGATGCGGCACGCCTCCACGGCGGGCCGGAACGCGCGCCGCTTGACCTCGGCGCGGAGCGGCTCGAAGAGCTTGTCGCCCGCGCGCGTCACGCCGCCGGCGATCACGACCACATCCGGATTGAAGACGTTGAGCAGGTTCGCCACGCCGGTTCCGAGAAACTTCGCGGTGTCCCGCACGACCTCGAGCGCCAGCGCGTCGCCGCGATTCGCCGCGTCGTAGACGGTGGCGGCGGTGATGTCGTCGAGATCGTCTCCCACCATCTTGCGCAGGATGGAGACCTCGTCGCGGTCGAGCGCCTCACGAGCGCGCAAGGCGATGGCCGGGCCGGACGCATACGCTTCGAGACACCCGTAGTTGCCGCACTTGCAGTGGCGCCCGGTCGAGTCGATGGTCGTGTGGCCGATCTCGCCCGCCACGTCCGAGGAGCCGTGGTAGAGCTGCCCCTCGAGGATGAGCCCGCCGCCGATGCCGGTGCCAATCGTCAGCCCGACGACGTTCCGGCCGCCGCGCGCCGCCCCCCGCCACCACTCACCGACCGTCGCGCAGTTCGCGTCGTTGTCGAGCGTCGCGTCGAGGCGCACCCGGTCGGCGATGACGTCCCGCAGCGGGAAGTCGTACCACCCGAGGTTCGGAGCGACGATCACCATTCCGCGCTCCCGGTCGAGCGGGCCCGGCGCGCCGATCCCGACACCCAGGAAGTCCTTCCGCGTCGCGTTCGACTGCTCCATGGCCTCGGCCATCGCCTGCTCCAGCATCGCCACGATTCGATCGACGACCGCCTCGGGGCCACGCTCGGAGTGCGTGGGCTCCGACCGCATGCTGATCTCCCGGCTCCCGTCCACCGGCATCGCGCCGACGACGATGTTCGTCCCGCCGAGATCGACCCCGATGATGAACTTTTCGCGCTTCGTGCGTGCCATGCGAGTTCGGTGAGTAGGAGTGAAGGCGTCGGTGCGCGATACGTCGAGGAACCGCAGGCGGCCGCCGCACGTCGCAGCGGCCACGATAAGGCTGAACGGCCGAATTACCCGAAGTGGAACGGCAAACGGCCGAATACGGCTACGGCAACAGCAAGGCCGTTCAGATTCGGGGCATTCGGCCTTTCAGTCTTTCGTGGCCACCGCGGCGTGAAGCGTTCGCGCGACGGAAAATACCTCCAACCAGCCCCCTGCCGCACTAGCTCACGATCGAGGCGAGAACACGGTCGACCTCGTCGACGCCGAGCTCCCGCATGCACCGCCAGTGGCCGAGCGGACAGCGCTGCGGCCCGTGCCGGTCGCAGGGCCGACACTCGAGGGCGGGATGTCCCAGGACCCTGGACCGCGCGGCGAGCGGACCGAACCCGAAGTCGGGCACGGTCGGGCCGAAGATCGTGATCGTCGGCGTGCCCATCGCCGAGGCCATGTGCGTTGGCGAGGAGTCGTTGCTCACGAGCGCCCGTGCGCGCCCAATCAGCTCGGCCGACGCGAGCAGTGACAGCCGTCCCACCGCGCTGACGAACCGATCGGGCGGCACCGCCGCCGCGATCGCCTCCGCGTGGCTCTGATCGTCCTTTCCACCTACGACGACCACCGTGGCCCGCGTCGCCACCCGGCTCGCCAGCTCCGGGTAATACGGCCACCGCTTCGTCGCCCACACGCTTCCGGGCGCGAGCGCGATGAACGCGCCGGACACGCCATGCTCCCGGAGAAGATCGGTCACCGCGGCCTTCTCGGCGGCGCCGGGGAAGAGTCGCGGACGGAGGCGCTCCGCCCGGGGCTCAGCCCGGCTTTCGTGCGGGAACGCGAGCAGCCACAGACGGGCGGCGTGATGCTGATTCTCCAGGTAGGGAACCCGCTTCGTGTACATCGAGCGCGCGGGAGAGGTGGCGAACCCGATTCGCTCGTGCGCACCCGCCAACACCGCCAACACCGCGCTGCGCGTGGATCCCTGCGCGAGGTACGCCACCGTGCGGTCGATGCCACTGGCGTGCTTCGCGCGCCACTGGCGGATTTCCTTCGCCATCGCCCACAACCCGGCGATGCCGCGCTGTGCGTCGCGCTTGTCGAACACGAAGACGTGACGCAGGGCGGGATTGTTCTGGAGCAGGCCCGCGGAGACGGGCGTGGTGACGACGTCCACCGGTCCGCGGGTGGCCAGCTCGGCGATCAACGGCGTCGTGAGGATGGTATCCCCGATGAACGCCGTCTGGATGACGAGGGAATGCTGGGTGGGCCGATCCTGTGGGCGCTTGCCCCCGTCCGGGCCGGCGAAGGGCTCGGCAGGCGCGGGTAGCGCCATCAGTCCACCTGGAGTACGGCGAGAAACGCTTCCTGCGGGATCTCGACCGATCCCACCTGCTTCATGCGGCGCTTTCCCTCCTTTTGCTTCTCGAGCAGCTTCCGCTTTCGCGTGATGTCGCCGCCGTAGCACTTCGCGAGCACGTTCTTGCGCAGCGCCTTCACCGTCGTGCGGGCGATCACCTTCGTGCCGATCGCCGCCTGAATCACCACCTCGAACAGCTGTCGCGGGATCAGCTCCTTGAGCTTGTCCGCGATCTTGCGACCCCATTCGTACGCCTTGTCGCGGTGGATGATGACGGAGAAGGCATCCACCGGGTCGCCGTTGATCAGCATGTCGAGCTTGACGAGATCACTCTCGCGGTAGTCGAGCATCTCGTAGTCGAGGCTCGCATAGCCACGGCTGATCGTCTTCAGCTTGTCGTAGAAGTCGAGGATGATCTCGGCGAGCGGGAACTCCCAGTCGAACTCGACGCGCGCGGAATCCACGTAGTGCATGTTCTTGTACACGCCGCGACGGTCGGTGCCGAGCTGCATGATCGCGCCGATGTAGTCGGCTGGTGCGACGATGCGCGCCTTCACGTACGGCTCCTCGACGTGATCGACGACCGACCCGTGCGGCATCGTCGACGGATTCTCGAGCAGCATCATGGGGGCGTCGTTCCTGTACACGTGATACTCGACGTTCGGGACCGTCGTGACGAGATCGAGGTCGAATTCCCGCTCCAGCCGCTCCTGCACGATCTCCATGTGGAGCAGCCCGAGAAAGCCGCATCGAAAGCCGAACCCGAGGGCGGTCGAGGTCTCCGGCTCGTAATGCAGCGAGGCATCGTTCAGCTGAAGGCGCTCGAGCGCATCGCGGAGATCTTCGTATCGATTGGGATCGGTGGGATAGAGACCCGAGAACACCATCGACTTGATGTCCTTGTAGCCCGGCAGCGGCGCCGCGGCGCGGTGCTCGGCATCGAAGATGGTGTCGCCCACGCGGGTCTCGCGGACGGCGCGCACGTTCGCGACGACGTAGCCCACTTCGCCCGGTCCGAGCTGGTCGGTCTGGACCGGACGGAGCTGGCGATAGCCGACCTCGATGACCTCGTACGTCGAGTCGCTGGCGCCGAATGCGATCTTCATCCCCGGCGCGATCGTGCCGTCGACGACGCGGATGCTCGGAATGGCGCCGCGATACCGGTCATAGTAGGAGTCGAAGATCAGCGCGCGCAGGGGACCGTCGGCGTTTCCGACCGGCGGCGGCACTTTGGCGACGACGCGCTCGAGCAGGGCATCAATGCCGATCCCTTCCTTGGCGCTGATGCGAAGGATCTCGTCGACGGGCGTGCCGATGAGATCGTGGATCTCCTGCGCGCGCTGATCGGGCGCCGCGCCCGGGAGATCGATCTTGTTGAGGACGGGGATGATCTCGAGCCCCGCATCGAGCGCGAGAAAGAGATTCGACAGCGTCTGGGCCTGGATGCCCTGCGAGGCATCGACGACGAGAATCGCGCCTTCGCAGGCCGCGAGGGAGCGCGAGACCTCGTAGGTGAAGTCGACGTGTCCGGGCGTGTCGATGAGGTTGAGCTCGTACGTGCGGCCGTCACGTGCATCGTAGCTCATGCGCACGGCGTTGAGCTTGATCGTGATGCCGCGCTCCCGCTCGAGGTCGAGCGTGTCGAGCACCTGCTCCTTCATCTCGCGCGCCTCGGCCATCCCGGTCGCCTCGATGAGGCGATCGGCGAGCGTGGATTTCCCGTGATCGATGTGCGCGACGATGCAGAAGTTGCGAATGTGCTCGAGCTTCAACGGGACTCTCGGTGTGGGCAGGGCCGGCAACCGGAATCCTGAAATATAGCGGGTGCTCGAGGTGCTCGATGTGCTCGAGGTGCTCGAGGGAACTCCCAGCGGTCCCCTCGAGCACCTCGACTACCTCGACTACCTGGACTACCTGGACTACCTAGTCCGTCCTCCTTCCCCCGCTGTTCGTCGGCTTCGAGGGGCGCGGTTCGGCCTTCGCCGGCGGGTCCCGCCGCGGCTCGCTCTTCGGCGTGGAGCGCGGTGCCTCGCGGCGTGGCTCGGCCCGCGGCGCCGGCGCCTCTCGCCGCGGTTCGCTCCGAGGCTCACTTCGCGGTTCGCTGCGCGGCTCCGCTCGCGGGGATTCACGCCGCGGCTCCTCGCGGCGAGGCTCCTCACGGCGCGGCTCCGCGCGAGGCTCGTCCGCGCGCGGCTCGCGACGTCCGCGGTCCTCGATGATCACGCGATCATCCGCGCGATCGTTGCGCTCTGCCTCGGCGCGAGGCTCGTCGCGTCGCGGCGCGCGAACGCCGCGTCCCAGCCCTTCGTCCCCGCCCGCGTCCTCGGCCGGCACATCGCGTCGGGGCGAACGAATCGGCGATTGCGCGCCACCACCGCGGTCTTCATCCAGCTCGGTCGCGCGTCGCCGACCACTCGTCGGTGCCTCGCGGATGTCATCACCGGGGCGCGTCACGCCGCTCCCACCCGCCGATGAGCCCGCGTCCGTACGGCGGCGGCCGCTGACGTTCACATCCTCCGCCGGCGATCCCGGACGGCGTTGATCGGTCGTGCTCTGGCGCCGGCGGTACTCCACGAGCGTGGCGTCCGACGGCCGCGACCCGCGAGGCATCTCCTTGAACTCGTAGCGCGGTTCCCGCACCCGCTCGCGCACGTACACCACGCGCCGTCCGCCGTACCGGCGGTACGGATAGTAGTACGGATCATCCCAGACGACGATCCGAAACTTCACGCACGCGTGCGAGTACGGGTTCCACACCGAATACGGGCGGTACGAGTGACAATCGTAGCAGAGGAAGCGCGGATAGCTCACGCGGCGGTCGACGTGATACTCGGCGACGTCGAACGAGTACGCCGCGCGGGAATCCTCGAGCATCAGCTCCGCGAAGTCGCGCGCCGCGATGTACGGATCGCGACGCACGCGGCCGCCCGCATAACGATAGTCCCAGTGCCGGCCACGCGAGACGCGGTCGTAGTCGAACGGCTCCCACGACGCGATCGCGAAGATGTAGCCCATGCCGGGATAGTCGTTGATCACGAAGGACTCGTGCCCACGGCCGTACACCCGGTACGTGTGACCACCACGGACCTCGGCGTTGTCGTACGGGTCCTCGGGGAAGAGGATGTCGACGCGCCCATCGGTGTCGATCCGCACGATCGTGACGTACGCGTCCTCGTCGGTGCGGAAGTAGACGCGGGCGCGATCGCCGCGCCGGAACAGATTGTCGCCACTCACCCAGAGCTCGACGTTGGGCGCCTCGTATCCGAGACGCACTTTGCCGAAGAACCAGGATGGCGTGACGAAGGACGCGCGGCCCGCCGAGTCCGGAGCGGATGCCCCGGAAGCGAGACCGGCAACGAAAGCCAGAGCGTAGGCGAAGGAGCTCATCGTTGAGTTCCTGCTAGAGTGAACGACCGGCGCCTGCACTGCGCGCCTGCACGGAGCATATTGGCACGCGCCATGCCCCGCCACCGCAACCGCTAACACGCGTGTTCACAATGTCTTACACTGCCAATGGCTCACTCGTTCCACCGACTGTCACATCGAGGTGACGCCCGACACACTGGCATCGGGGACAACCCCGAAAGGGGTCGACGGGATCGAGGGGATCAAGGGATCGAGGGGCGCGCGCCCCTCGATCCCTTTGCTCCCGTTGATCCCTTCGATCCCCTCGCTCTTCGCGTTAGCCTTCAGTCACCGTCGATGACCACCTCCGCCCACAAGCGCGCCGACCTTCTCGATCCCGCCATGCTGGCGGCGCTGGGGCGCATCGAGCTCGTGGCGCGCTGGGTGGTCGATGGGTTCATCTCGGGACTCCACCGGTCACCTCGCAAAGGATTCTCGGTGGAGTTCGCCGAGCATCGACCCTACCAACCCGGTGATGATCTTCGCTACGTGGATTGGCGCATCGCCGCACGCATCGACCGGTGGGTCGTCAAGCAGTACGAGGAGGAAACGAATCTCCGCGCGACCATCGTGCTGGACGTCAGCGCGTCGATGGCGTGGACGGGCGATCCCGCTCGCCTCACGAAGCTCGCGTACGCCGAACGGCTCGTCGCCGCCGTGGCGCTGCTCCTGCTGCGGCAGCGCGACTCGGTGGGATTGGTGCGGTTCGACGACAAGGTGCGCACCGTCATCCCGCCGAAGATGCGATCGGGGCAGTGGCGCCGGCTGGTTGCGGCCCTCGATGACCGGGGCGCCGGAAAGGCGTCGTACGCAGCCGGCGCTCTGGAGCGCGCGGCGCGCGTCGTGCCCCGGCGCGGGATGATCCTGCTCGTGTCTGATCTTCTCGTGGAAGGGGACGAAGTGGTGCGCGCCGTGCGCTCACTTCGTGGCGCGGGGCATCACGTCACCGTGCTCCACGTCCTCGATCCGGCCGAGCGGGAGCTGCCGTTCGCCAGCGATGCGATCTTCGTCGACCCGGAGTCGGGCAGCGAGGTGACGGCCACGGTCGCCGACGTCAGGCCCGCCTATCGAGCGACGGTGCTCGCGGCGATCGCCGAGTGGCGCGCGGCGCTGTCGGCGGTGGGGGCATCGTACGAGGTCGTCATGACGAACGAGCCGTTCGGCATTCCCCTGCGACGCGCGTTCGCGATCCGCCAGCGGCTGCCCTGAATGGAATTTCTTTCACCGGTCTGGCTCGCAGCCGCCGCGGCCATCGCGGTGCCGCTCCTGCTCCACCTCATGCGGCGGCGGATCGGGACCCGCATCGACTTCCCGGCGGTGCGCTATCTCGCGCGGGCCGAGCGCGAGCACAGCCGCAAGCTGCGCATGCGCAACCTGCTCCTCATGCTGTTGCGCGTCGCCGCCGTGCTCATCCTCACCGCCGCGGCCGCCCGACCGATCGCGCGACTCGCTGGCGGCGGCCACGCTCCCACGACGGTGGCGATCGTCCTCGACAACTCGCTCAGCTCGTCCGCGATCCAGAATGGAACGCCGGTCCTCGATGGGCTGCGTGCGCGCGCCCGTGAGGTCGTGTCGCGCGCCAGTGGGGATGATCGCCTCTTTCTCGTCACCGCCGACGGCGTGTCTCGCGGCGGATCTCGGGGCGCAGTGCTCGACGCGATCGATCACGTCGCACCGCTCGCCGGTGCCGGTGACCTCGAGCGCGCCATCGCGCGTGCGGCCGCGCTCGCGCGCGAAGGACCCGCGTCCGCCCGCTGGATGCGTGAGCGGGAAGTCGTGGTCATCACCGATGGGCAGGCATCGGCGTGGCGTCGCCCGGTGTCGGTTGGCGACGTCCGCGTGATCTTCCACCGCGCGCCCGGCGCGCCGCCCCCGAACATGGCGGTGTCTCGCGCCGATGCCCAGCCGACGCGATGGACTCCCCGCGGCGCCGTCGTCGCTCGCTTCCGCGCGCCCGACACCGCGACGTATCGATTCACCCTCGAGGGGCGCACGCTCGCGCGGGGCACGGCCGCGCGCGATGAGGAGGTGATCGTGCGCGTCGCGCCGCCGGAACAGGGTTGGAGTGCCGGCACGGTGGAGCTCGAGCCTGACGAGCTGCGCGGCGACGACGTACGCCATTTCGCGGCCTGGATCGGTCCCGCACCCGGCATCGCCGTGCATCGCGAGATCGCGACGTTCGCCCAGAGCGCCGTCGACGCCTTGCGGCAGACGGAGCGGGTCGTGGCGGGGAGCGACGTCGGCATCGCGCCCGCCGATGTCGCCGTCCGGCTCCCGGCGCTGTTGTTCGCGCCCGATGATCCCGTTCGCGCCGGCGCCGCCAATCGCGTGCTCGAACGCCTCGGCGTCCCATGGCGACTCGGTGATCTGCGTCAGGGGGAGATCGCGGCGCGCGGAACCGCCGAAGGCGTGCGCCCGCTCGATGGCGTCATGATCGCGCGGCGGCATTCGCTGCGACTGGTCGGCGGAGGTGTCGCCGACACGATCGCGATGGCGGGGTCCGAGCCGTGGATCGTGGCCGGCCCAGGGTACGTGCTCGTCGCCTCGCCCCTCACCCCCGATGCCACATCGCTGCCGGTGCGCGCGGCGTTCATCCCGTGGCTCACCGACGTCGTGACGCAGCGCCTGTTCGGCGATGCGGGACAGGTGGTTCATGCCACGCCCGGCGCGCCGGTCGCGCGTCCGGCCGGCGCCGACGTTCTGGAGCTGCAGGGAGGCCGGCGCATCACGCTCACCACCGACACCATCGTCGCACCCGACCGCGCCGGCGTCGCGTTCTTTCTCCGCGGCACACGGCGAGTGGGGGCGCTCGTCGTGAACCCCGAGCCTGACGAGTCGGATCTCGTCCGCCTCGACGCGCCGGCGCTCACGTCCCGCGTGCGCGCTCGGGAGGTCGTGGTCCCGGACAGTGCCCAGTGGGGCAACGCGCTCTTCTCGTCATCGCCCCGTCGCTCGCTGCTCGTCCCTGTGCTGATCCTGGCGCTCGCCGTGTTGCTGCTGGAATCGGCCGTGGCGGGTGCCGGTCAACGGAGGACGGCCTAGCGTGGCGCTGCCGCGCATCCTCGACGCGCTCGAATCGCTTCCGGCGTACGCACGCGTCACCAACACCTTCCCCACGCCGGGGCAGCGCCTCACGATCGCCGGTCTGCCCGGCTCGAGCGATGCCGCGCTCGCCGCCGCGCTCGCGCGTCGTGCGGGCGAGCGGCGGTTCTTCGTCATCGTTGCCGAGACCCTCCCCGATGCGGAGCGCTGGCTCGCGGACCTCGCGTCGCTCGTCGAGGACGCCGATGGCGTGGCGCTGTATCCACCGCGCGAAGGATTCGGTGAGGTCGAGCCGCATCTGGAGGTCGCGGGCGAACGCGTGGAGACGCTCGAGCGAGTCGCGCGCGGCCAGGTGCGGCTGCTCGTCACCACCGCTCGCGCGGTGCTCGAGCGCACTCGCCTTCCGGGGGCGCTCAGGCAGGGGCGCCTGGAGATTCGCCACGGGGAGCAGCGTCGGCTCGAATCGCTGACATCCCACCTCGAGCGCATTGGCTTCGAGCGCGTCCCTCTCGTCGACGACGTCGCCCAGTTCTCCGTGCGTGGCGGCATCGTCGACATCTATGGATTCGGGATGGCCAGCCCGGTGCGACTGGAGTTCTGGGGCGACGAGATCACCTCGCTGCGCCAGTTCGACATCCTGACGCAGCGCTCCACGCGCGATGTCGAGCACGCCGTCGTCCTCCCGGTGGACACGCCGGTTTCCGACGACGAAGCCGAGGACGCCGTACCCCGTGGCTCGCTCACCGAGCTGCTGACCCCCGACTCGGTAATCGTCCTCCCGGGCGGAACGCATCTCGAGCCGGAGATGCGGCGCACGTGGGAAGAAGCCAGGCACCATATCGAGCTCGCACGGCGTCGCGGTGAAGACGCTCCGCCGCGCGAGGAGCTCTTTCGCCCCCCGGAAGAAGCACTGCGCGCCATGGCGCAGTTCTCGACCCTCGCGCTCCGGGAACGCGACGACGACACGCAATCGCCGGCCGACCTCAGCTTTCCCCTGCGTCGCCCGGAGGCGGTCGACCGCGACATCAAGCGGCTTCGCGCCATCCTCACCGACGGCATGCCCACGCTGATCCTGTGCGACAACGTCGGCCAGGCCGAGCGGCTCGATGAGCTGTTAGGCGAAGGGGGGCGGCGACCGGTCAGCGCCAACCTGGCCGTGGCGGTGCTCGGCGGCGGCTTCGTGATCCCCGCGGACCGGCCGCAGTCAGCGAGCGGACTCGGGCTCAGAATCCTTACCGACCACGAGATCTTCCGCCGCGAGCGGCGGCTGCGGCGCGCGCGGCGTTATGCGAGCGGTGCCCCGCTCGAGACGATGACCGCCCTCAAGGCGGGCGACTTCGTCGTGCACCTCGAGCACGGGATCGGCATCTACCGCGGCATCGACACCATCTTCGCCGGACAGAGCACGCTCGAGGTCGCCGTCATCGAGTACGAGGGTGGCGATCGGCTCAACGTGCCCCTCTACCGCATCGACCAGATCGAGCGCTATCGCTCGTCGACCGACGGCGATGACGCGACACCGCCGCGACTGCACAAGCTCGGCGGCCGGCGCTGGGCGGCGCAGCGCGACAAGACGCGCGCCGCCCTCGAGGAGATGACGCTCGAGCTGCTCGACCTCTACGCGCGACGGAAGATGGCGACGAAGATGCCGGCTCTTCCCGACACCGCGTGGCAGCGTCAGCTCGAGTCGTCCTTCCTCTTCGAGGACACCCCTGATCAGCGCCGCGCGACCGAGGAAGTGAAAGCCGACATGGAGGCCCCGCGTCCCATGGACCGGCTGCTCGTCGGCGACGTCGGATACGGGAAGACCGAGGTCGCCGTGCGCGCCGCGTTCAAGACCGTCCAGTCGGGGAAGCAGGTCGCCGTGCTCGTCCCGACCACGATTCTCGCCGAGCAGCATGGGCGCACCTTCAGCGAGCGGCTGGCCGACTTCCCGATGCGCGTGGAGACGCTCTCGCGCTTTCAAACGCCGAAGGAGCAGACGGTCATACTCGCCGACCTGGCGTCGAAGAAGGTGGACATCGTCATCGGCACCCACCGCCTGCTCAGCGACGACGTGGGCTTCGGCGACCTCGGCCTCATCGTCGTCGACGAGGAGCACCGGTTCGGGGTGAAGCACAAGGAGAAGCTGAAGCAGCTCCGGCTGGCGACCGACGTGCTCACCCTCACCGCGACGCCCATCCCGCGCACGCTCCATCTCTCGCTCGCCGGCCTGCGCGACATGACGCTCATTCAAACGCCGCCGCGCGATCGCTCGCCGGTGCTCACCTTCGTCGAGCCCTGGGACGAGGGGCTCATCGAAGAGGGAATCGCCCGCGAGGTGGATCGCGGGGGGCAGGTGTTCTTCGTGCACAACCGCATCGAGACGATCGAGGCCATCGCCGATCACGTCCGGCGCCTCGCGCCGCGCGCGCGGATCGCCGTCGGCCATGGGCAGATGCGCGAGCGCGATCTCGAGGAGGTCATGCGCAAGTTCGTCGGCGGCGAGGTCGACGTGCTCGTGTCGACGATGATCGTCGAATCCGGGTTGGACGTTCCGAACGCGAACACGATGTTCGTCAATCGCGCCGATCACTTCGGGCTCGCGCAGCTTTACCAGCTCCGCGGTCGCGTCGGCCGCTCGCACCGTCGCGCGTACTGCTACCTCCTCGTTCCGGACGCCGTCGACGAAGACGCCGAGCGTCGCCTTCAGGTGCTGGAGCATCACACGGAGCTCGGCTCCGGGTACCGCGTGGCGCTCAAGGACCTCGAGCTTCGCGGCGCGGGCAACCTCCTCGGGCCGGAGCAGTCGGGGTTCGTGCAGACCGTGGGGTTCGATCTCTACCTTCGCATGCTCGACGAGACGGTGAAGCGTCTCATGCGCGGCGAGGGTGCGCCGAGGCTCGTGCCGGCCGACGTGTCCATGGACACGCCGACCTATCTCCCCGACGAGTACGTGCCGCTCCAGGAGGCGAAGCTCGACGTCTATCGCCGCCTGACGACGTTGTCGGAGCCGGCCGAGGTCGACGCGCTGCGCGATGAGCTGCGCGACCGGTTCGGCCCGCTGCCGCCCCCGGCGCAGGCATTCCTGGCCGCGGCCAAGCTGCGGATTCTCGGCGGCCGTCTGGGGGTCGAAGGGCTCCTGGTGCGCGGTGAGGAGGCGCGTATTACCTTTCGTGAGGATGCGGTGCCGCGCCTCAAAGGGCTCACCGCGGCCTTTCACGACGTGCAGTTCCAGGCGGAAGTGCGGCGCGCGCACCCGCTGTCGCTGAAGCTCACGCGACAGGGCGGCGCCTCGCTTCTCGATGGGCTCGTCCGCGCCCTCGGAAGTCTCCTCGCGGATCGGGACCGTTCGCGAAGTCCCGAGGCGTCCCCACATCTCCGGAGTTCGATCCGCCAATGAATCGTTCGTTGATCGCTGTCGTCGCGGCCGGGATTACGCTGGCCGCGTGTGAAGGCTTCAAGGAAGCGCTCACCGCGCATGTCGATGTCGCCGCCCGCGCCGAAGACCAGGAGCTCTCGGTCGAGCGCCTGGCCGAGATGATCGGGAACACGGACTTCCCGATCTCCACCGAGTTCGCGCGTACGGTCTCCGGTCTGTGGGTCGACTACCAGCTCCTCGGTCACGCCGCGGCGGCGGGCGACTCGCTCAAGGACACGGCGCGCCTCGACAAGGTGCTCTGGCCGATGATCGCCGAGGCCCGCGTCAACGCCTTCCACGACCAGATGCTGGCGGCGGCGCCGAAGCACGATTCCACGGCGAACGAAGCGCGCTACGGTCAGGGCGAGGTCCTGGCGGCGCGGCACATCCTCTTCCGCACCGCGCCGGACATGTCGCCCGCGCAGAAGGATTCGGTGCGACGCCGCGCCGAGGCGACGCGTGCGCGCGTGACGGCCGCCAACTTCGCGCAGATTGCCAGTCAGACGAACGACGACCCCACCACAAAGCAACAAGGTGGCAACCTCGGGCTCTTCCCGCGCGGCATGATGGTGAAGGAGTTCGAGCAGGCGCTGCTCGGGCTGCAGCCGGGACAGATCTCCCCGCTCGTCGAGACGCAGTTCGGCTACCACATCATCCGGCGCGCGCCGTTCTCCGAGGTGCGCGGTGAGATCGGCCAGGCCATGCAGCGCCGCGCGACGCAGGTGGCGGACAGCACGTTCGTCGCCAACCTCGAGGCGGGTGCGGACGTCAAGCTCAAGGACGACGCCGCCGCCGTGGCGCGCGCGGTCGTCGCCGATCTCGATGGCCATCGCGAGGACAAGACAGTGCTCGCTTCGACGAAGATCGGCAACTTCACCGCCGAGAAGTTCGGCCGGTGGGTGCGCATCTTCCCGCAGCGCCAGCAGGTGCAGCAGGTGATCGCGCAGGCGCCCGACTCCATCGTGCAGCAGTTCGTGAAGAACATGGTGCGGAACGAGCTCATCCTGCACGCGGCGGATAGCGCGAAGGTTCCGATGGACCCGCAGCAGCTCAGTCAGCTCCGCGGCACCTTCGCGCAGGTCGTCGGCAACGCGTGGACCCAGCTCGGGGTTGCTCCCGCGCAGCTGGTGGACAGCGCGAAGACGGAGCAGGAGCGTGAGCGGATGGCCGCCGCGCGCATCGAGGGATATCTCGATCGTCTGCTCGCCAACCAGGCGCAGTTCGTCGCTGTTCCGAGCGAGGTTTCGGAGCTCCTCCGCGATACGTACGACTGGAAGATCGCCGATGCGGGTGTCGAGCGCGCGCTCGAGCGGGCGCGTCGAATTCGCGCGGCGCGGGATTCGACGCGTGCGGCGACGCGTCCGCAGTCGCAGGTCCCGATGGGGCCCGAGTCCCAGGGCGGGCAGCCGCCCGCGGGCGGCCAGCAGACGCCGCCACCGCCCACGCCGAATCCATGACGGAAACTCCGGCGCGCTCGATGGGGTACCACGCTCCATGAAGCGATTCGTTTTCCTCGCGGCGCTCGCCTTGCTGGGCTCGAGCGCCGCGCGAGCGCAGGAGCCTGAAACGGTCCCGGTCGATCGCGTCGTCGCGGTCGTCGGGAACGAGGTGATTCTCTGGAGCGATGTGCTCGAAGAGATCAACGTGATGCGCGCGCAGGGCCGCGAGCTGCCGAGCGATTCCGGCGCGCAAATGGGGCTCGCGCGCGACATCATCAACCGCCTGATCGAGACCGAGCTCCTCGTGCAGCGTGCGCGGCAGGACAGCGTGACGGTCGAGGACTCCGAGATCAGCGCGACGGTGGACCAGCGCATGCGCCAGGTGCGCGGGCAGTTCCAGACGGAGGCGCAGTTCAACGACCTGTTGCGCCGGTCGGGCTTCGGCTCCACGGAAGAATACCGGCGGTGGCTGATGGACGAGCAGCGGCGGAGCGCGCTCCAGGAGCGACTGCTTCAGAAGCTTCGCCAGGATGGCAAGCTGCCGCCGGCGCCGGTGAGCGAGGACGAGGTGCAGAAGTTCTTCGACGAGAACAAGGGCCAGGTGCCGCGGTTGCCGGCGACGGTGACGTTCCGCCAGATCGTGGTCCCGGTGAGACCGTCGGAGACGGCGCGCGAGGCCGCTCGAGTGAAAGCGGAATCGCTGCTCGTGGAGATTCGCCGCGGCGGCGATTTCGAGCAGATCGCCAAGCGCGAGTCCATGGATCCCGCCTCACGAGAAACCGGCGGCGACCTCGGCTGGCGCCGTCGCGGCGGCGGAAGCGAGGGGCTCGTGCCGGAGTTCGAGTACGTGATCTTCCGGATGGGACCGGGGCAGGTGAGCCCGGTCTTCGAGACGGCGTTCGGCTTCCACATCGCCAAGGTCGATCGGGTGCAGCCGGCGGAGGTCAAGGCGCGGCACATCCTCATTCGACCGACGCTCGATTCGGCGGACGTCGCCGCCGCGCGCGCACGCGCGGACTCCGTCGCCGCCGCATGGCGCGCGGGCACCGCCTTCGACTCGCTGGTCGCGAAGTATCACGATCCGATCGAGGAGCGGAGCATCCCCAACCCCTTCCCGCGAACGCAGCTTCCCGAGCCCTATCAGAAAGCGATCGAGGGCCGGCAGGCCAACGAGATCGTCGATCCGTTCGAGATCGATGACGCGGCGCGTGAGGTGCCGAAATTCGTGGTCCTTCAGCTCACGAGTGTCGAGCCGGAGCGGGAGCCCTCGCTGGCGGAGTTTCGCCAGCAGATCCGCGAGCAGCTCGCGCAGCAGAAGGCGGTCCGGCGGTTGTTCGACAGTCTCCGCGAGGGCACGTTCGTCTCCATTCGCATCTAGCGTGCGCGTCGACCTCGCGCTCAAGCGTCTCCTCCTCGTGAAGAGCCGCAGCGAGGGGAAGGAAGCGTGCGATGTCGGCGCGGTGCAGGTGAACGGAAAGCCGGCGAAGGCATCGCAGGAGGTCCACGTCGGCGACCGCATTCGCGTGGATTACGCGCATCGCACCCTCGAGGTGGAGCTCACCGGCGACATCGGCAAGAGCGTGAGCCGCGCCGACGCGAAGACGCTCTACCGCGTCCTTCGGGACGAGAAGAGCTCGTGAGGCGCCCGCGCCTGGCGATCACGCTGGGCGATCCGCGCGGCATCGGCGCCGAGGTGGTCGCCAAAGCCCTCGTGGACCCCGAAGTCCAGGACGCGTGCGAGGCCGTCATCGTTGGCTCGTCGGGCACGGGGCTCGACGTCGCCGAGTCGGTCGGTGAGTGGAATCCCGCGGGCGGCGAGACGTTGGCGGGACGTCTCGCTGGCCGGGCGATCGAGCGGGCGGTGTCGCTGGCGCTCGACCACGCCGTGGACGGCATCGTGACGGCCCCGATCGACAAGCACGCCCTGCTCGTCGGCGGCTATGCGGACCCTGGCCACACCGAGATGCTCGCCCGCCTGACGAGCACCCGCACGGCGATGATGCTCGCGTCGGACCGGTTGCGGGTGGTGCTGGCGACCACGCATCTCCCACTCCGCGATGTTCCGCGCATGCTCTCGCGTGAGGTGATTCTCGATGCCGCGCGCCTGACGAGCGACGGGCTGCGGCGCTGGTTCGGCATCGCGGCACCTCGCATTGCGCTCTGTGCCCTCAACCCGCACGCGGGCGATCGCGGCCGGTTCGGGGATGAGGATGATACCCTGCTCGCGCCGGCGGCTCGTGAGGCGGGCCTTCAGGGGCCCTTTCCCGCCGACACCGTCTTCGTCCGCGCGATGCGCGGGGAATTCGACGCGGTGATCGCGCCCTACCACGATGTCGGCATGACGGCGATCAAGGTCGCGTCGTTCGGGGAGGCGGTGAACGTCACGCTCGGCCTTCCGTTTCCGCGCACCTCGCCGGATCACGGGACGGCGATGGACATCGCCGGGAAGGGGATTGCGGACGCGTCGAGCATGGTGAGGGCGATCGCGTTCTGTGCGCGGCTCGCAGGGATCGAGCAAATGGGGAATGAGGGGTGAGGAGTGAGGAATGTGATCAGCTAGTCACACCAAATCGAATTCCTCACTCCTCAGTCTTCGTTCCTCATTCGACCTAGTCCACCCCAACCCGCTTCACGGCAATCTGCTCCGCCCGCCGCCCCTCGACCGACCGAACCGTGAACGTCGCGCCGCCGGCCGCCACGCGATCGCCCACGCGCGGCACGCGACCCAGCGTCCCGAACACGTAGCCGCCGATCGTCGCGAACTCGTCCTCGGGGACGGCCAGGCCTAACCGCTCGTTCAGCTCGCCGATGTTGAGGTCGCCCCCCACCAGCACCTCGCCGCCCCGCGCCTGCGCCGGCTCATCGCGCTCGTCGTGCTCGTCGAGAATCTCGCCGACGATCTCCTCGAGCAGGTCCTCCATCGTCACCACGCCGGCCGTCCCGCCGTACTCGTCGAGCACGATCGCCATGTGCTCCTTGAGGCGCTTGAAGTCGGAGAGCACTTCCTCGACCTCGCGCGTCCCCGGGATGAAATGCGCGGACCGGATCACCTGTCGCAGCGAGAACGGTCGCTCGCCATTCTCTCCCCGGAGCAACCCTGGCAGGAGATCCTTCGCCAGCAGGATGCCGATGATGTTGTCGATCGAGCCGTCGTAGACGGGAAAGCGAGACAGCCCGGTTTCGTCGACCACCCGGATCACGTCGGCGAGCGAGGCATCGACCGAGAGGGCGATGATATCGGTGCGCGGGGTCATCACCTCCCGTGCGTTCTTCTCGGAGAACTCGAACACGCCCTCGAGCAGGTCCGCATCGTCCGGGTCGATAGCGCCGCCGGCTTCGGCGCGCTCCACCAGTTGGCGCAGCTCACCGGGGAAGTGCATCGCATCTTCCTGGGTCGTCGTCTGCCCAACTCGCCGCGTGAGCGGTTGCGATGAGCGGTTCAACAGGAGCGTGAACGGATAGATGAGCCACGCGAAGACGAGTAGCGGTCCCGCGAGCATGCCGGCGATGCGCTCGGGCTGCGCGAGTGCCATGACGCGCGGAATGAACTGCCCGAACATGATGTGCAGGTATGCGACGATGAGCACGACGATCACCATCGCCGCGATCGCGGCCACCGGCCGGCTGCCGACGAGGCGGAGCGCCGCGATTCCGTCCGCGAGGAGCCAGCCGAGGCCGAGGCTCGCGAGGGTAATCCCGGTCTGACTGGCGGCGAGGAGCCGAGGGCGGTCGGTAAGGGCGCGCAGCGCCCATCGCGCGGTGTTCGATCCGCTGCGCGCGCGCGCCTCGAGCCGCGGACGGCGCGCGCGCACGAGCGCCGACTCGGCCGCGACGAAGAATGCGTTGAGTGCCACGAGGAGCACGGCCGCGACGAGGCGCAGGATCACGACCCTAAGGTGCTCGAGGTGCTCGAGGTGCTCAAGGTGCTCGAGGAGTGACGTCGCCGGTCCCCCTTGACCACCTCGAGCACCTCGAGCACCTTGAGCACCTTGACTCACCACACCCACTCCCACGGCGACCCGCGCGATCAGGTGCGCCGCCTGCGGCTGGCGCTCGCGATCACCGCCACCTTCCTCGTCGCGGAGGTCGTCGGGGGCATCCTCTCGAACTCGCTGGCGCTGCTGGCCGATGCCGGGCACATGCTCACCGACGTCGCGGCCATCGCGCTGTCGCTGTTCGTTGCCTGGTTCAGCCGGCAGCCGCACGATCAGCGCCGCACCTTCGGCTACCTTCGCTGGGAAATCCTCGCCGCCTTTCTCAATGGTGCCACGCTGCTGCTCGTGTCGGCGTGGATCGCCATCGAGGCGGTGCTGCGACTCCGGCAGCCCGAGGCGGTCGAAAGCGGCTTGATGCTCGTGGTCGCCGTGGCGGGCGCTATCGCCAACATCGCCGCCGCGCTCGTGCTGCACCCGGCGAGCGAGACGAGCCTCAATCTGCGTGGCGCGTATCTCCACGTCGTCGGCGACCTGCTCGGCTCGGTGGCGACCGTCGTGGCCGCGCTCCTCGTGCGCTACACCGGCTGGCTCATCGCCGATCCGATCGCCTCGATCCTGGTGACGCTGCTCATCGTGCGCGGCGCCTGGCGCCTCGTGCGAGAATCGGTCGACGTGCTGCTCGAGTCCACGCCGGCGCACATCGCGCTGGGGAGCGTGCGAAAGCAGCTCGAGGCGATCCCGGGGATCGAGTCGGTTCACGACCTGCACGTCTGGACGGTGACCTCGAACGTGGTCGCGATGAGCGTCCACGCCATCGTGCGAGAGCCGGAGCGCCATCAGCACGTATTAGAGCACGTTCATGATGCGATGCTCCTGTTCGGCATTCAGCACGTGACGGTGCAGCTGGAGCGCCGCGAGATGTACGAGCGGGAGCTGCATCTGCATCCCTGAGCGACCGGTGGCAGTCGTTGCGACCGGGCATCCTGCCCGGACATGCGGGCCCGCGTCCAATCCTCGCGATGGTGGTGACTGCCTGACGCGGTGGTGCGTCCTTGAGGGACTCTCGCTCCCTCTCGCGCATGCACGAGTTTCGCATCGAGAAAGATCGCTGTACCGTGCACCTGTCGCTCGTGAGCGGAGAGACGATCACGGGGGCGATGTTCCTTCAGCACACGGACGAGGGCAACCCGCGGCGCGAGAGCGCGCGCGACGTGCTGAACTCGACCGAGCGCTTTTTTCCGGTCGAAACGCCCGACGGCGAGACGCTGCTCGTCGCGAAGGACCGTGTCGTCGAGGTCCTCGCCGACTCCCCCGACGATGACGACGAGCTGCGGCGCGCGAGCGCCCGCTCGGCGCTCCTCGACGTCGTGCTGTCCGGTGGCGTCGTGCGATCGGGCACGGTGCTGCTCGAGATGCCTGCTGGCCAGCCCCGCCTGCTCGACTATCTGAACCGGTTGTCCGATCGGTTTCTCGTGTTGTACGAGACCGACGGTACACGACTGCTCAATCGCGCGCTCATCGAGCGCGTTCTCCCCCGAGACTGATGCCTCAACTCGACCGTTTTCTCGCCGTGCTGGTGACCAATCACGGGACGGCGCTGCATCTCGTGACTGATGACGTCGCCAGGCTCGAGATCGGCGGCGTGCCGCGCCCCGTGACGAAGCAGCCGTTCACGTCGGCCCAGGTGCTCGCGCTGCTGCGCGAGATCGCCACGCCCGACGCCGCGGAGCGCCTCGACCAGGGGCAGGGCGCGATGTTCCCGTACTCGTGTGCGGACGGCGCGTTCGCCGTGACCGCCACGGTGTCGGACGGCCGCCTCACGGCGACCCTCGTGCCTGACGACGGAGCGGACGCCGCGCCGGCGGACCCAGGCCCCGCGCCGGCAGCGGCGTCCGCGAATGGCGCCGCCCGCCCCCTGACGATGGGAACCGCGAGCGTCTCGGCGAGTGGCAATGACGCGGCCCGCGCCGAGATCGATGCGCTGCTGCGGCAGCTCGTCGACAAGAGCGGATCGGACCTGCATCTGCGAGTGGGAGAGCCGCCGATCATCCGCATGCACGGGGAGATGAAGCGTCTCGATGCCGCGCAGCCGCTCACCAACGAGCGGCTCGAGTCAATGCTCCTCGCGATCATGCCCGATCGCAACCGCCGCGAGTACACGGAGCTGAACGACACCGACTTCGCGTACGAGATCACCGGCCTCGCCCGATTTCGCTGCAACGCGCTGCGTGACCGGAAGGGCGCCGGCGCGGTCGCGCGCGTGATTCCGGCCACCGTCGTCACCGCCGATCAGCTGGGACTCTCGACCGAAGTGCAGCAGCTCTGCTTCCTCACCAAGGGGCTCGTCCTGGTGACCGGACCGACGGGCTCCGGCAAGTCGACCACGCTCTGCGCGCTCGTCGACCTGATCAATCGGTCACGAACGGATCACGTCATCACCATCGAAGACCCGATCGAGTTCGTGCATCCGAACAAGAGCTGCCTGATCACGCAGCGTCAGGTGGGCGTGCACACCTCGTCGTTCAAGCACGCGCTCCGCGCCGCATTGCGCGAGGATCCCGACATTGTGCTGGTGGGCGAGCTTCGCGATCTCGAGACGATGTCGATCGCGATCGAGACCGCGGAAACCGGTCACCTCGTCTTCGGCACGCTCCACACCACCACCGCGTCGAGCACGATCGATCGCATCATCGACCAGTTCCCGCCGGATCGGCAGGAGCAGATTCGCGTGATGCTGTCCGAGTCACTCAAGGGTGTGATCTCGCAGACGCTCTGCAAGAAGATCGGCGGTGGGCGCGTGGCCGCGCGCGAGATCCTGCTCTCGATTCCCGCCGTGTCGAACCTCATCCGGGAGGGGAAGACCTTTCAGATCCCCTCGATCATGCAGACCTCCCGCCGCCTCGGCATGGTGACGCTCAACGACGCGCTGATCGAGCTGGTCGACAAGCGCCAGGTCGAGCCTCGTGAGGCATATCTCAAGGCGGTCGACAAGATCGTGTTCGCGAACATGCTCAAGCAGCGTGGGCACGACGTGTCGTGGCTCGAGATGCTCGACCCGTCCGCGAGTCCGCCAGCGAAAGCAGAGCCCCAGAAGGCGGGGGCGAGGCCCGTCGCGGCGAAACGCTGAGATCAAAGTCCGCAGACGTCAGGGACCAGACGTCAGACGTCAGTAGTCAGAAAAAAACCGCGGGGGGCCGCCTACTCGGCTGCCCGCGGGTTTTTCTGACAACTGATTCCTGATGTCTGACCCCTGACGTCTGCGGACGTTACCCCCCTTTCAGGCGACTCCCTTGTCCTCGACGGTGAGCTCGGACTTGACCCCCCTGACCCCCGCCACCTCCCACGCATCATCCGTCGCGTATCTGACTTCCTCGTAGCTCGGGAGCGTGCCGCGCAGCGTGACGACCCCGTCCTCGACATCGACGGCGATCCGCTGGGCATCGACCCACGTGTCGTAGAACAGCGCCTCCTCCACCTCCGCCCGCACCTCGCCGTCGTCGCGGCGGAGCGTGTCGAGGCGGTGCGCGTAGGGACCACGAGCGGTCCGGTGAGGACCATAAATGCGGCTCTGGAGCTGCGCCTGCGTGACGTAGAAGCTGCGCGAGTGCCGGAGAACGCCTTGCCCGCCGTAGAGGTGCGGGATGCGGGGCTGTGTGGGGTCTGTCTCTGGAGGGGTTCCGTCGATCGTCCGCGTCGTGGCCTCGAACATCCCGGGCTCCTCTCGCCACGCGCCGGCCGGCACATCGCTGGGAAGCTGGGCTGGATCATCGGGGGCAACGCCTCGCGGGTGTTCACCGTGCTGCGCTCCGCGGGGCCGATCGTATTCCTCTCGTGCTGCATACCCGTAGCCACCGAGCACCTCACCCCCTCGCATGTAGTCATGACCATATCCACGGCCGAGGGGGTACTCCGTTCGCCCAGCTTCGTCATGTTCCATGGCGCACCTCCAGCGAATGAGACATGCCCACGGACGCCGCACCGTCCGTGCCATTCACCTGTCGCGCTTGTAGGCGGGACAGGCGCCCGGGTATCTTTCTCAGTCTATGCAGATTCGCAACATCGCCATCATCGCGCACGTCGATCACGGCAAGACCACCCTCGTCGACAAGATGCTCCGCCAGGCAGGCGCGTTCCGCGAGAACCAGGTGGTTCAGGAGCGTGTGATGGACTCCAACCCGCTGGAACGTGAGCGGGGCATCACGATCCTGGCCAAGAATACGTCAGTGAGATGGGGTGGCGTCAAGATCAATATCGTCGATACCCCCGGCCACGCCGATTTCGGCGGCGAGGTCGAGCGCATCCTTCGCATGGTCGACGGCGTGTTGCTCGTCGTCGACGCTTTCGATGGCCCGATGCCGCAAACGCGCTTCGTCCTTGGAAAAGCGCTCGGCCTGGGCCGCCGGCCGATCGTCGTCATCAACAAGATCGACCGCCCCGGCGCGGACCCCATGCGCGTGCACGATGAGGTGCTCGATCTCCTCATCGAGCTCGAGGCCGATCACGCGCAGCTCGACGCCCCGGTCGTCTACGCCTCGGCGCGCGACGGGACGGCGACGCTCGATCTCGACGAGCCGCTCAGCGATCTCACACCGCTGTTCCAGTCGATCATCGATCACGTTCCGCCCCCACCGAGCGACGCGACGCAGCCGTTTCAGATGCTCGTGTCGACGATCGACTATTCTCCGTACCTCGGCCGCCTCGGGATCGGGCGCATTGAGCGCGGAAAGGTGCAGGTGGGAGAGCTGGTCGCCCTCCTGCCGCTCGAGCCGTCGCGGCCGATCGAGCAGGCGCGCGTGACGAGGCTGTTCGGATTCGAGGGACTCGAGCGGGTGGAGCTGTCGTCGGCCGACGCGGGGGAGATCGTCTGCCTCGCCGGCCTCGAGGGGGTCGAGATCGGGCTCACCGTCGCGGATGTGGAGCATCCGGATCGCCTCGAGGGCATCGCCGTCGAGGAGCCGACGATCTCGGTGGATGTCATCGTCAACAACTCGCCGTTCGCCGGCAAGGAAGGGAAGTTCGTCACCTCGCGCCAGGTGCGTGAGCGCCTGTATCGTGAGCTGGAGCGCAACGTCGCCCTGCGTGTGGAGGACACGGACTCCACCGATACCTGGAAGGTCTCGGGGCGCGGCGAGCTGCATCTCTCGATCCTGATGGAGACGATGCGTCGAGAGGGGTACGAGTTCCAGGTGTCGCGCCCGCGTGTGATCACCCGCCACGGTCCGCGCGGTGAGTTACTGGAGCCATACGAAGAGCTGGCGATCGACGTCCCCGAGGAGTACCTCGGCACGGTGATGGAGAAGTTGGGGCCTCGTCGCGCCGAGATGATCGAGATGAAGAACCCCGGCGAGGGGATGGTGCGAATGTTGTATCGCATCCCCGCCCGCGGATTGTTCGGCTATCGCTCGGAGTTCCTCACCGATACGCGGGGAACCGGGCTCCTTCACCATCGCTTTCTGGACTACGGGCCATGGGCCGGTCCGCTGGCGGGGCGGAAGCGGGGAACGTACGTGTCGATGGAGAATGGCGTCGCCGTGGCGTTCGCCCTCTTCAACCTGTCGGAGCGATCGACCATGTTCGTGAGCCCCGGGACGCCGGTGTACGAGGGGATGATCATCGGGGAGAACTCGCGGCCCGGGGATCTGGACGTCAACCCGACGAAGGAAAAGAAGCTGACCAACATGCGGACCACCGCGAGCGACGAGAACATTCAGCTGGAGCCGCCGCGGGAGTTGACTTTGGAAGGCGCTCTGGAGTACATCGAGGACGACGAGCTCATCGAGATCACGCCGCAGTCCATTCGCTTGCGGAAGCGCATGCTGAAGGCGAACGATCGGAAGAAGCTCAGTCGCGAGGCGAAGCGTGAGCGCGAGCGCGCGTCGCTCTAGTCATCGGAACCATTCTTCCAGGAGATCGCGGTTATGTCAGGCGAGTTCGAGTCGTTGACGTCGGCGCGGGCACCGGGGCGCAGCGACGACGACCTGGACGAGGAGCCTCTCGACGAGGACGACGACGATCTCGACGAGGAGGATGATGACGAGCTCGACGATGATGATGAGTTCGACGACGAGTTCGATCTGGATGATGATGAGGACGATGACGACCTCGATGACGACGATCTCGATGACGACGAGGACGAGGATGACGACGACCTCGACCTCGACGACGATCTGATCGAGCTCGACGACGAGTACGATGACGAGGAGGAGCACCGGCCGAAGCCGGGGCATCCGCCGAGATACGACGAGTAGAAGGGGTCGAGCGATCGGGGGGGTCGAGGGATCGAGGGCGCCATGGTGGCATCACGCGCGGGGAGCATGGAGGAGCGATGATTCGCAAGACGGCGATGGCGGTGGCGGCGGTCTCGTTGGTCGCGCTCGCGGCGTGCGAGCGGCGTGACGGCGGCGATGACACGACCGTTCGTATCCGGACGGGAACGGACACGGTGACGGACACGGTGCGGGACACGATCCGCGATACCGTGAGGGATACGACGAGATAGAAGGGGTCGAAGGGATCGTAGGGCTCAAAGGGGTGGACAGGCGCGACGGTGAAACCGCCGCGCTCGTGATGAGCGAACGGGCCGTGCGTTGCACGGCCCGTTCGCCTTTCCACCCCGTCGATCCCTTCGATCCCTTCGATCCCTTCGCGCCCTTGAGCCTCTCGCTCCCTGCTCTTGAAATCGCGATGGACTCGACTATAATCAGGATTCCCCGCACCCGCGGGGAGCTGTTTGACAATCGAGTGTGAGATCGTGCGATGGCTCTCGATGAACCGCCGCGCTCGTGCGCGGTGGGGAGAGAACAATTCACGAGATCATTGATTCCGGATGCGACGTCAGACACGTCGTGTCTGATGCCGCGTTTGGAGAGCTAATTGGACTTTCTACTTTTGGAGAGTTTGATCCTGGCTCAGGACGAACGCTGGCGGCGTGCTTAACACATGCAAGTCGAAGGCGTGGAGCAATCCACGACTGGCGAACGGGTGCGTAACACGTGAGCGACCTACCCTGGTGTGGGGGATAGCCGGCCCAACGGCCGGGTAATACCGCATACGCTCTTTGGGGGGCATCCCCTGGAGACCAAAGCCTTCGGGCGCACTGGGAGGGGCTCGCGGCCTATCAGCTAGTTGGCGAGGTAACGGCTCACCAAGGCGACGACGGGTAGCTGGTCTGAGAGGATGGCCAGCCACATTGGGACTGAGAGACGGCCCAGACTCCTACGGGAGGCAGCAGTGGGGAATCTTGCGCAATGGGCGAAAGCCTGACGCAGCGACGCCGCGTGCGGGAGGACG
>JAICNG010000159.1 GCA_025931335.1 Gemmatimonadaceae bacterium
CCTCCTCACACCGAGCGCCGCCTCGCACCAGTCGGCTGGCGGCCGTTTTAATCTCGGTACATCTGGCAGTCCCGGGGAGACCCAGGTGGCGGGCCACGGACAGCTTGGACTGCCGAATGACCCGAATGGCCCCGATAACACCAAGGACGCGCACTGTCCTTCGCGCATCGAGCTCGACTCAACGTCACAAAGACGGTGTCGTCGAGCTTGCGCGAGGGAGATTGGTCGGCGCGGGGAGCACTTCGAGTAATTCGTGTTGTTATTCGGGCCGTTCGCGGTTCTGGCTGTCCGTGGCCGCTCGCCGAGATCAGGCAATCCGGAAGGATCGACAATCATGCTCAGGAGGTCCTATGCAGCACGTCATTCGCTACGAGGGTGGCTACGAGCGGAACTATGGCACGCTTCGCTCGCGCGGCAGTGAGTACGAGGGGGACGACGGCGGCCGTCACAACGTGAAGCCCTGGCCCAAGGCCGGCGACGGCGTCCGCTTCAGCTTCATGGAACAATCGGGCAAACGCTTCGTCGCCGTCCGCGTGCAGTACGGCGACGACGATGTCGTGCTCGCCCATCCGGTGCGCCTCGATCCGGACCGCCACCTCGGCGGCAAGCGCTTCTCGGCCGATCCGGTGATGATCGGCGACACCGCAGCCGGAGCGCTCTTTGGCGACATCCTGGAATCGAACCGCGAACAGGAGAAGCAGCTGCGATCGATCCGCTCGCGAGTGCGTCGCTTGATCGATTCGGACGGGCCGGCCTGAGGAGCTAAAGTGCTCGAGGTGCTCGAGGTGCTCGAGGTGCTCGACGTGCTCGAGGTAGGGGCAGGTCCCTGGCGCACCTCGCCCACGTCCAGCACCTCGAGCACCTCGAGCACCTCGGGGCGCTAGTTGCTCCGCCAGCCGGCGTAGCGCATCATCGGGTCGAGCTCATCTCGAACACGCCAGCCCGACAACGCCATGCGCCTCTCGTCTTTCACGCTCGCGCTCTGCGTCAGCGCCTCCGCGCTCGCGGCGCAGCAACCCGCAACCGCGCTCACCGCCGCCGATTATGCGCGGGCCGAGCGGTATCTCTCCCGCAATACCGTCCCGCTGATGACCGGAACCGCCAGCCGAGCGACGTGGCTGGCGGACGGCCGCTTCTGGTATCGCACGATGACCGAGAGTGGCCGCCGGTTCGTCGTCGTCGACCCCGCCAAGCGAGCGCGCTCGGTGACGACGGACTCCGCCGCGCTGATGCCGGCGCGCCGCGAGCTGCCGCGCGGCGCCACCCCGTCGCCGGACGGAAAGCGCGCCGCGTTCATTCGCGACTGGAACCTCTGGGTGCGCGATCTCACCACCGGACAGGACCGACAGCTCACGACCGACGGCGTGAAGGACTTCGGCTACGCCACCGACAACGCCGGATGGATTCGCAGCGACCGCGCAATCGTGCTCTGGTCTCCCGACTCGAAGCGGATCGCCACGTTCCAGCAGGACGACCGCCCGGTGGGCGAGATGTATCTCGTCAGCACGGCCGTCGGCCATCCCCGGCTCGACGCGTGGAAGTATCCGCTCCCGGGAGACAGCGTGGTGTCGATGATCCACCGCGTGATCATCGACGTCGACGCGGGGCGACTCGTCAGGCTCCAGATGCCTCCCGACTTCCACCGCTCGACCGTCTGCGATCACATCGTCTGTGAGGGAACGCGCCTCGCCGATGCGCAGTGGAGCCCCGATGGCGCGCGCCTGGCGTTCGTGTCCTCATCGCGCGATCACAAGGTCGCGCAGCTGCGCGTGGCCGATGCGAGCACCGGTGCCGTGCGCGACGTGCTCGAGGAGCGCGTGGCGACGTACTTCGAGTCGGGGAGCGATCGCGAGAACTGGTATGTCTCCTGGTCCACGAACGAGGTGCTCTGGTTCTCGGAGCGGGATGACTGGGGCCACCTCTACCTGTACGACCTCACGACCGGCAAGCTCAAGAACCGCGTCACGTCGGGCGAGGGGAACGTCTCGGAGATTCTGCGCGTCGACGAGAAGGCGCGCACGGTGCTATTCGTCGGCGTCGGACGCGAGCGCGGTCGCGATCCGTACTTCCGGCATCTCTATCGTGTGGGGTTCGATGGTCGGAACGTGCGCCTTCTCACTCCCGAGGACGGCGACCACGCCGTGAATCTCTCGCCGTCGGGCGCGCACTTCGTCGACAGCTGGTCCCGCCCCGACGTGCCGCCGACGTCGGTGCTGCGCGACATGAACGGACGCGTCGTGCTGGCGCTCGAGAAAACCGACATCTCGCGGCTCGTCGCCACGGGGTGGACGCCGCCGATCCCGTTCACGGTGAAAGCGCGCGACGAGAAGACCGATCTCTACGGGCTCATGTTCCGGCCGAGCAGCTTTGACTCGACGCGGCGCTACCCGATCATCGTGCATCACTATCCCGGCCCGCAGGGCGGCAGCGTCGGCAGTCGCAGCTTCGCCCCATCCCGTGGCGACACGCGCGCGATCGCCGAGCTGGGCTTCATCGTCATCCAGCTCGATGGAATGGGACTGCCCGGTCGGACGAAGTCCTTTCACGACGCCTACTACGGCAACATGGGGGACAACGGGCTTCCCGATCAGGTCACCGGCGTGCGGCAGCTCGCGCAGCGGCACCGGTGGATCGATCTCGATCGCGTGGGGATCTACGGTCACTCCGGCGGCGGCTACTCGTCGGCCGACGCGATTCTGCGCTACCCCGATTTCTTCAAGGTCGCGGTGTCACAGGCGGGCAATCACGACAACCGCATCTACGAGGATGACTGGGGGGAGAAGTGGCAGGGGTTGCTCGAGCGCCGGCCCGACGGGACCACGAACTACGACAACCAGGCCAACCAGCTGCTGGCGAAGAACCTCAAGGGCAAGCTCCTGATCGCCTGGGGGACGATGGACGACAACGTGCCGCCTAACAACTCACTGGTATTGATCGACGAGCTGATCCGGCACAACAAGGACTTCGACGTGATCCCGTTCCCGAACCGGCGGCACGGCTTCGGCAACGAGCCCTACATGATGCGCCGGCGGTGGGATTATTTCGTGACGCACTTGCTCGGGGCGGTGGCGCCGGCGCAGTTCGAGTTCACGGTGACCGCTCCGGTTCCTTGACGATGTCAACAGGCGCTGGAAAAGCGCTCCCGGTCATCTCATCCTCCTCGGCTCGAACTCCACCACGCGGCCGGCGACCGAGTCGATCACCACCCGCACCCATCCGATCTCCGGAGATCCGAACGTCTCGAGTCGGGTGAAGTTGGCGAGCATCTCGGTCGTGCCCGCGCGCTTGAGTGGGTGGTCGACCGTGTAGTCGTGCGTGTCCCCGTGAATGAGCAGTACCTCGCCGGGAAACGCCGCGGTGTGCTCGGCGATCCGGGTCACGAACGACGCGTACGGATGCTCATCGCCGCGGTGCAGCCGGGGGTTGGCGTGGATGGCGATCACGACTCCGGAGAGTGAATCGGCATTCGCGATGGCGAAGGCGGAGTCGATCCAGGCAATGGCGGCGGCCGTGCGCCTGACGACGGCGGCATCATCCTCGGGCGTGCGCCCCGCGAACCGCCTGGTGCCGTTGAAGGAGCCTACGATGTGCGCGGTCACAAAGAGAAAGCCGCCGCGCCGCCAGCGGACGTTCTCGACGAACTCCTTCCACGCCGGATTCGCGCTCTGCGACTCGACCGCCATCGCCGGGCCGGCGATGCTGCGCGACGGGTTCGCGAAGTACGTGTCCCGAATGCGCTGCAAGCGCTCGAGCGGCTTGACCGTCCCGCGGTGACAATCGGTCCACTCGTTGTCGCCGGGCGTATACAGCACCGGATGGCGGATGGTGTTCAGCTGACGAAGCATCCTCGCCAGGACCGAGTCGGAGCAGCTCCCGGCGAGGATGTCGCCCACGTGGAGAAACCACTCGACGTCAGCGGCATTCACGTCCGCGATGAGCCGGGAGAAGCGGCCGCGATCGAATTCGCGGTACGGTCCGTCGCCGAACACGGCGAACGCAAACGTATTGGGCAGCAGGGGCCGCGGCTCGGCGGGAGCGCATGCGGCGACACCGGCGAGGACGACGACGACACCCTTCCTCATGACCTGGATCATTCGCTGGCTATCCACCGGCCAGTCGCCTTCGCCAGCTCCACCGCTCGCAAGCCTGGCGGCCGCATCCGTCCCTCAGCGATGAAGTTCTCCGCCTTTGCACAGTTGGTCCTGGTCCAGTTGCTGGTTTTGGTGCGCGGTGTGAAGCGCTGCAGGTAATAGCGATCGTCGAACGACTTGCTTTGCCCGTCGATCCAGCCGTAGCATAGCGCGGAATCGACCGCCTCCTGATACGACACCGAGGCAACTCCCGAGCCCTTCTTGCCGAGCTTGAGCCAGATTCCTCGAGTCTCGGCGTTGCGCTCGAGCCATGCCTCCCAGTCCCGCTGAGACTTGAACGCGCGCGTGGGAAGCGGTTTAGGCTCTTTCACTTTGGGACTGGGTTCTCGTTTCGCCTGGTCTGGCATCCAGGTTCAAAGGACATACGGATGCGGCGGATGCCGCCGATTGCTCCTCACGCATTGAACCCTCCTCCACATCCAAAAAAAGGTTCTTCGCGGATTTCCGGGAACGATCGTGGTGACGGGCCACGGACGGCCGAACTGCTGAACGGACCCGTATAACAACCCGAATTGCCCGAATTGCTCCCGGCGCCGCGCAACCCTCCGCACACAAGCCCAACGGCACATTGTTGTTACTAGAGAGCCGAGCTC
>JAICNG010000081.1 GCA_025931335.1 Gemmatimonadaceae bacterium
ATCGCGAATCGTGCGTGCAGCCAGAAGACCGCCGTCGCGATGACGAGCAGCACGATGGTGATCGGCGCGGCGTGCGCGAGTCGTCGGCGAGTGATCATGTCACGTCAGGCCGTCGGGCTGGCATCCAGGTTCAAATGCCACCGGCATCCAGGTTCCAATGCGAACTTGGATGCCAGCCAAGCGGTGTTCGTGGATCGCGATCACTGGCCGCCGAGCCGAATCCGGAAGCTCCCACCCCAACGCTGATAATCGCCATCGCGCCCGCGGCCGTACCACGACGTGAGGCCAACATCCCATCCCGACGCGCGGTACGTCACCTCACCCTCGGCCGTTCCCTGAAGGGCGTAGCGAGTAGCGACCTCGGGCTCGACCAGTGAAGTCCGCCCGAACCCCGTCAACAGGCGCCCGACGTACGACAGGCCGCGGTCCCGTCGAGCAGACCCCTCGACACCTAACGCGTGCGCCGAATAGTGTGATGGATCCCAGTAGAAGGCGCTGCGTTCCTGAAAGCGGAGGACGCTCGCCACGTACAACGCCGACAGCGCGTCGCCGAGTGGGTAGCGCACCGTCGTCGTGACCGCGGGGCGGGAGTTGCCGTCGCTGAGGCGCATGATGTCGGCGACGATGCCGAAGTCGACGACCCCGATCGCACCCGCGACGCCGTAGATC
Organism: Gemmatimonadaceae bacterium; assembly: GCA_025931335.1. Taxonomy (GTDB): domain Bacteria; phylum Gemmatimonadota; class Gemmatimonadetes; order Gemmatimonadales; family Gemmatimonadaceae; genus JAICNG01. The sequence goes on from JAICNG010000081.1 coordinate 670, forward strand.
TGTCGAGTCGCCATCAGCGATGCATCTACCGCCTCCCCCGTTGCGATCTCCCCGCCGGTGGCCAGCGCGCGCGCCGTCATCAGGTGCGGATACGCGAGCTCTCGCCTCACTTCGGCCGACGCGCGCCACGCGCGCCACCACCCAATGGCGCCCACACTGCCGTACCCCTCCTCGGTTGTGCTGCCGTGACGCAGCACGCCGCCGCGGGCGCTTACGCGCGCGACCGGGAGGCCGAACGTCGCGCCAATGTCGCCGTTGAAGCCGTAGCTCTCACGGTCGTGCAGCTCATACCTCGCGGCCACGCGCCGCTGATCGAGGCCAATGCTCACCGCCCCGAGCCGGCTGAGCGGGAGGCCGTATCGTCCCCCGGCGCTGACATACGAAAAGCCGGTGTTGTCGGCGGCCAGCTCGGCGTGCCCCATCCATCCCACGGCATCGCCCTCGGGAGCGGCGCCGAGCGATGGACGTGCCTCGCGCTGGATGAGGGCGATGACATCGCGCACCTCCCTCCGCACCGAGTCGCTCTCGGCCAGCTGCAACGCGCGCTCGTACTCTCCGCGCGCCGCCCCGAGCTCGCCGTTCCACCGGCGGAGCTCGCCGCGAACGAAATACGCTTCCGCCGTCGGCCGCATCGCGATCGCCGACGCAAGATCTCGCTCGGCGCCGTCGTGGTCGCGCATGGCGACGCGGAGCCGCGCGCGCTCGACCAGCCAGGCCGGCGACGGGAACCGCAGGAGCAGGGTATCGTACTGCGCGAGCGATGCGCGGCGGTCATTGGCCGACCACAGCGTGCGCGCGTAGTCATGGCGGAGCGCCGTGTCCGACGGCGCGCGCGCGATCGCGCGCCGGTACAAAGGCAGGGCCGTCGCAAAGCGCTTCGCGTCGGCATTCGCCGCCGCGGCTTCACGTGCGAGATCGTCTCGGGCGCCGGCGCGGAAGATCGTGTCGAACTGATCGGCCGCCTGACGAGACCGTCCCTCCCGCGCGTAGGCCCGCGCGAGCTGAATGCGATAAGGAAGGTGCCCGGGGTCGTGCGCCACCCACGAGCGCGCTTCCCCCGACGACGGATCGAGCGCCGCGCGCACCGACCGCGTGAGCTCCTCCACCTCGGCGTGCCCCGGCCGCAGTGCTCGCAGCCGCGCCAGCTCGTTCTCGGCGTCGCGATGCCGCTTCGACCATGCGAGGGCGCGCGCGAGGCCCATGCGATACTCGAACCGGTCCGGCTCCGCGGAGACGAGGCGCCGATACTCGACGATCGCCTCGTCGTACTTCTTCGATTGAAGCAGGACGCTGGCGTACTCGGCGCGAATGCGGCGTGTCTCGGCCGGACGACGCTGCGCGTCGAGTGCGGCTGGCAGTGTCGCCAGCAGCACGGCGATGAGGAGACGGCGCGTCAACGTGCGCGTTCCTTGAGGGCGAGGACCTCGCGATACCAGCGGATCGACTCGTCGTTGCGACCCACCTGATTCGTGAGGCGGGCGAGATCGAGGAGCGCCTCGCTGTCGCGCGGATGCGCGGCGACCCACCGCTCCAGCTCGGCGATCGCTTTCGCGTTCTCGCCGCGCCTGGTCAGGGCGAACACGCGATCGTCGAGCGCCTGCCGCTCCGGCGTGCGCCAATCCCCGCGCGCGCGGTACTCATCGACGCTCAGCAGGCGCGCGTTCTTCCGACGCCACGCCGCATCCTCGGCCGCGAAGCGACGATAGTCGCTCGCCGCCGGATCGATGGCGCGATCGACGCCGACCTTGACCGGCTCACCACTCGATGGCGGGAGCACCAGCGTCGCGCGCACCGGCGTCGCGCCGAGCTGGCTGTACGCGTACGCGGCCCCGGCGGTCAGTACGACGATGCCGAGGCTGAACACGATGGCGTAGCGATCGCGGATCATGCGGACGCTCGCGTCGTGAGTCGCAGCCCATCACCGCCGAGCACGATCCCACGTCCGCCTTCGACGCGAAACTCGATCGGCGCACGTGAGGCGCCGGAGAACCGCGTCTTCAACGCCTCCATGCGTCGCCCGCGCTCGGTGTGTGTGTTGAACCGCACGACGGCGGCCGCGCGCTGCAGCAGCGCGTCGACACGCAGGTCATCGGTGCGCGCGACGTCGCCCGGATAGGTGACGAGCGATGTCGCTCCGGTCGCCTCGAGCCACCGCGCGAGCGCCGCCACCGGCGAGCTGGATGTCGGTGAGACTTCGAGAAAGGGCGCGACGGAGTCGACGGCAATGCGCGTGGGCAGCTTCCAGCCCACGAGCGAGCGCAGCTCGTCGAACACCGCGTCCGGCTCGGCGGCCTGCCGATAGCGCCGCGCGAAGTCAGGTCGGCAGCGGAGGATCGTCAGCTGCCCCGCGCGTACGGCGTCGCCCAGGCGCATGCCGAGGTAGCGGCCGAGCGCGGAGAGGTCAGCCGGGTCGTCCTGAGTCAGCAGCAGGGCGGTCGAGGGATCCGCCATGGCTGAGTAGGCGAACTGGAGCGCCGCGATCGATTTCGCGGTGCCGGTTGTGCCGCAGATCACATGAATGCGGCCGGGAACAAGCGCGCCCAGCAAGGCGTCGAGGGGCTCAATGCCGCTCGAGAGGGCGCCGTCAAAGAATGGATCGTCGGTGGACATAAGACCGCGTACAGCCCTGGCACGTTGATTGAGCTTGGATCCGAGGCCTTACACTCTTTCAATTGGCGTGCCCCTATGCGGCAAATCACAACGGTTGCTGTCTTCCTCGTCACCATCGTTGCGTGCGCGGCGCTCGGTGGCAGCGCTCAGGAGCGTAAGTCGTTCTGGGCGTTCACCGGACCGTGGGATCCGGCGAGCGACGCGAGCCTTCGTGCGAACGCCGGGCGGCTCGATGTGGCGGTGACGGGGTGGATCGCGCTCGACAGCTCGAGCGGCGCGCCCCTGCTGCCGTCCGCGTATGCGGACACGATCCGCCTCGCAGGGGGGACAGCGCGCCGGTTCGGGCTGGTGACGTCGTGGCATGGGCAGGGCTTCCACAAGACGTCGATTCGTGCCTTGGGCGCTGATCCCGGTCGCCGCGCCCACGTTGCGGGGGTGATCGCGCGATACGCTCAGTCGATGCGGTATACCGGGCTCGTGCTCGATTTCGAGACGCTCGAGGCAGCTGACGTCGACGCCCAGCTGGCGGTGGTGCGCGCGATCGGCGACTCCGCGAGGGCCCATGGCGTGACGACGATCGCGGTCGCGATTCCCGCCGAGCCCGACGCCGGCTACCCGACGCGTGCGCTCGTGGGGGTCGCGGATCTCATCCTCGTTATGCTGTACGATCAGCACTGGACGGGGTCTGCCCCGGGCCCGATCTCCGCGCCGGACTGGGTGACGCGCAACCTGTCGCGCATCGTGAGCGAGGTGGGCGCCTCACGAGTGGTGGCCGGGCTGCCGTTGTACGGATATCACTGGGTCAAGGGCAAGCCGGGTGTCGGTGTGTCGTACGCGACCGGGACGCGCACCGCGGAGCGCGACCGGATCGCGCTGAGCCGCGATTCTGCCTCGAGAACCATCCGAGGTGTGAGCGGCAATGATAGCTCGGCCGTATGGCTCACCGATGCGGCTCTGGTGGATGAGCTGATACGGATGGCGACGTCGTTAGGTGTGACGCAGTTCGCTTTCTGGCGCCTGGGCCAGGAGGATCCAATGGTCTGGTCGACGGTGAGGCGGTAGGGGGGTACGTCGGCCAAGTTCTTGCTCTTCATGAGGTCATGGCGACTCACGACCTCAAGGGCATCCTCCTCGACATCGACGGAACCCTCCTCGACAGCAACGACGCGCATGCCGCGGCGTTCACGAGAGCGTTCGCGGAGCATGGGCTCGACATCCCGTTCGACCACGTGCGGCCGCTCGTCGGCATGGGGAGCGACAAGCTCATCCCATCATTGACCGGATTCGAGCACGACACGCGCGACGGCAAGGCGATCATCGAGCGGAAGAAGGGGATCTTCGAGGAACGCTATCTCCCGCAGCTCCAGCCGACGCCCGGCGCTCGCTCGCTGCTCGAGCGATTTCTTGCCGACGGCCTCACGCTGGTCGTGGCGACATCGGCTGGCGGCGATGAAATGGAGGGGCTGCTTCGGCAGGCCGGCGTCGCCGACCTGATTCACGGCGCGACCTCGTCAGGCGACGTCGACAACTCGAAGCCCGACCCCGACGTGATCGGCGCCGCGATCAAGAAGAGCAAGCTCAAGCCTGGGGAGCTGCTCATGCTTGGCGACACGCCCTATGACATCGAGGCGGCCGCGAAGGCCGACGTCCGCACCATCGTGCTGCGATGCGGCGGATGGTGGAACGACGGCGCCCTCGACGGCGCCATCGCGATTTACGACGACCCCGCCGACTTGCTGGCCCACTGGCAGATCGGCGTCGCCGCACTCAGATAATGAGGAATACGCAGTGAGGAGTGAGGAAATCGATTGGCTGAATGACAACTCAATCACTTTCCTCACTCCTCAGGCCTCCTTCCTCATTCCCTCGGATCATTCCGCCCGCAGCGCGACCATGGCGTCAACCTGCGTCGCTCGCCGCGCGGGGACGTAGACGGCGAACATCCCGATCGTCGCCAGCACGAGCGCCGTCGCGACGTAGACGAACGGATCGAGCGGGCTCACGCCGAACATCATTGACGCAAAGACCTGCGTCGCCATGGCACCGAGGAGGAGTCCCGTGACGACGCCGATCGCGATGAGGCGCGCGCCCTGTCCGAGCACGAGCGCGAGCACGCTGCGATGCGGGGCACCGAGCGCCATGCGGACGCCGATTTCCCGCGTGCGCTGAGCGACGAGGAACGAGAGCACCCCGTACAAGCCCACGGCGGCAAGCAGGAGTCCGAGCGTCCCGAACAGCGTGAACACCAGCGTCCCCATCCGCCACGGCTGAAGCTGCGGCATGATGAGGCTGGTCAGCGGACGCACGTCGGCGAAGCGGATGCTCGCGTCGAGTGCCTGAATCTCCCTCCGAACGACGCCGGCGAGCGCCGCGGGATCGCGCTCGGTCCGCACGTGGAGGACCGTCATTGGCGGCGCCTGACGAGGCCGCTGCGCCAATGGCCGATACAGGAACAGACCGGGCTCGGCGGTAATGTCCCCATACTTCGCGTCACCGGCCACTCCCACCACCTCGGCGCATGGCGCATCGGGTCCCTGCATCCCGGCCACGACGCACTTACCGATCGGCGACTGCCCGCCCCAGATGCGGCGCGCCATGGTCTGGTTGACGATTGCCACCGGTGCGGCGCCGGCGCGATCCTCGTCAGTGAACGGGCGTCCTTGCACGACCGGGATCCCGAGCGCGGCGAAGTAGTCGACGCCGGCGAAGTCCAGCTGCGCGGCACGCGACTCGTTGCCCGCCGCCGGAAAGCCGGGCGACGCCACGGGGAGCATGATGCTCATCTCGAACGGCGCGACCATTCCCAGCGCGGCTGCACGCACGCCCGGGATCGCGCGCACCCGCGCCAGCGCTCGCGACCAGAAGTCCTCCATCTGCTCGCGCGTCATGCGCGCGCCGCGAGGCTCGACCGTCGCGACGAGGAGACGATCGGCGGTGAAGCCAACGTCGATCGCGTTGACGTTGTGCAGGCTCCGGATGAACAGCCCGGCCCCGATCAACAGGACCAGCGATGCCGCCAACTGCACCACGACGAGCGCTCGGCGCCCGAGCGATCGCCCGATCCCCGGCACGCCGCCCGTGCCTAACGCCGACCGAATGTCGGGTCGCGTCGCGCGCAGGGCGGGCGCGAGGCCGAACGCGGCCGTCGTCGCGAGCGTGATGAGCGCCGTGAAGGCGACGACGCGGCCATCGAGAAAGGGCGGCAGCGGTGGCAGCGGTAGCACGCGCGGCAGGAGATCGACGGCGAATACCGCCAGCCAGAGGCCCGCCGCGGCACCGACGATGGCGAGCAGGAGGCTCTCCGTCAGCAGCTGCCTCGTCAGGCGCCACCGCGTGGCACCCAGCGACAGCCGGACGGCGATCTCGTGTGATCGCCTGGTCGCTCGCGCGAGCATGAGGTTGGCGAGATTGGCGCACGCGATGAGCAGCACCGCCGCGGTAATGGCGAGGAACCAGAGCGACACCGGCAGCGAGCCATTGCCGCCGAACGGCGTGGGCAGCGCCGCGCTCCCGACGCCACCAAGTCCAGCGAGGGCGACGCGCGGCGGTGGGGGCGGAGCGCGGCGGGGGCCATCGCCCTCACCGGGGCCGCCGATCTGAACGCGAACTTCGCCGCCCATTGGCCCCGTCTCGCCGATCTGTCCCGGCGATGGCATTCCCCCGCTCTCCTCTCGCTCGGCGAGAATCGCCGCCTGGGCCGCTGACCGCGCCTGCTCTCGCCCGATGTCTGGTGCCAGTCGCGCCACCACCGACAGCCACGACACAAACCGCGAGCGCAGCACCTGAGGGTTCTGCCCGAGCAGCACGCCGGCGCCGAGTGGGAGCCAGAGTGACGGGGTGCCGGCCTGCGTCCCGGTGAAGTTCTTCGGGGCGACGCCGATGATCGTGAACTGGCGGCCGTTGACGATCAGCGTCCTCGACATGGCCTGCGAGCCCGAGTCCCCGGGGAAGGCGCGTCGCCAGAAATCCCAGCTCAGGACGACGACAGGATGCGCGGCGCCTTCGCTATCGTCGTCGGGTGCGATGAGCCGGCCGCGCGCGGGTCGCGTGCCGAGGACGCGGAAGTAGTCGCCCGTGACGAGGAACGCGTTGAGCGGCCGGGCGTCATCACCCTCGCCAACCGTCAGCGACATCGGGGCGAACGCGGCGACACCCGCGAAGCCTCGCGTGTTGTCGCGCAGCGCCGCGAACGCGGGATACGACACGACCGACGAGAGCTCCCCACCCGGCTGATCGGGAAGCGGAGGGAGCTGCATCTGAACGCGTACGACGCGATCGGGATCGGCGACGCCCGATGGCGGTCGAAACAGGAGCGCGTCGACGATGCCGAACATGGCGGCGTTGGCACCGATGCCGAGCGCGAGCGTGAGCACTGCGACGACGGCGAACCCCGGCGCGCGGCGGAGCCCGCGGGCGGCGTAGCGGAGGTCCTGCAGGAAGGTGGTCATGCCTTGTACGACACCCCTCCCCGCGGAGAGCGTTGTCGGAGACCCCTCAGAGGCTCTGCCGATTGAGCTCTTTCACCGCGTAATCAGCCGCACGCGCCGTCAACGCCATGTACGTCAGCGAAGGATTCTGACAGGCGGTCGACACCATGCACGACCCATCGGTGACGAACACGTTCGGCGCGTCCCACACCTGATTCCATCGGTTGAGCACGGACGTCTTCGGGTCGCGTCCCATGCGCGCCGTTCCCATCTCGTGGATCCCCATGCCCGGGAAGTACTCGTCGTCGAACGCGTGCACGTCCTTCACGCCCGTCGCCGCCAGGATCTCGGCCATGTCCGTCGCCATGTCCTTTCGCATGAGCCGCTCGTTCTCACCGATCGCGCAGTCGATCTTGAGCACGGGCAGCCCCCACTTGTCCTTCTTCGTTTCGTCGAGCGTCACGCGGTTGGCGTGATTGGGAAGCATCTCGCCGAACGCGGTCGCGCCAATCGTCCACTGGCCCGGCTGCGCCATCGCATCCTTGAACGTGCCACCGACCCCAAGCTCCGCGACCGCGCGCGACCAGCCGTCGCGTCCGGCCCCGCCCTCGTAGCCGAATCCGCGGAGATACGGGCGCTTGTCGCCGAACAGGTTGCGGTAGCGCGGGATGTACGATGGATTCGGACGCCGGCCGTAGAAGTACTTGTCCTCCAGCCCTTCGATTCTGCCCGCGGCGCCAACGCGGAAGTGATGATCCATCAGGTTGTGCCCGAGCTCTCCCGAGCTGCTGCCAAGCCCGCCCGGCCAGACATCGGTGGCCGAGCGCATGAGGAGCCACGTCGAGTTCAGCGTGGACGCGCAGAGGAAGACGACCCTGGCGGTGTAGTCGGTCGTGTCGTTGGTGATGGCGTCGAGGACGCGCACGCCCGTCGCGCGCTTTCGGTCACGATCGTACAGCACCTCGGTGGCGATCGCGAACGGCCTGAGCGTTAGGCGGCCGGTGCGCATGGCGGCCGGCAGCGTGGCGGACTGGGTGCTGAAGTACGCGCCGTACGGGCAGCCGAGCCAGCAGGCGTCTCGATACTGGCAGGAGCCTCGTCCCGGCAACGGCTGGGTGAGATTCGCGGTCCGACTCGAGATGAGTCGCCGCTTTCCATCGAACAGAGTCGTCAGGCGCGACGCGATGAGCTCTTCGGCGCAATTGAGCGCCATCGGCGGCTGGAACTCGCCATCGGGGAGCTGCTCGAGTCCCTCCTTCGACCCCGCGATGCCCGCGAACCGCTCGGCGTGGCTGTACCAGGGCGCGATCTCGGCGTAGCGAATGGGCCAGTCCGTGGCGATGCCGTCCTTGAGGTTCGCCTCGAAGTCGATGTCACTCAGGCGGAAGCTGCATCGCCCCCACATGAGTGAGCGACCGCCCACCTGATAGCCGCGGTACCAGTCGAAGCGCTTCACCTCGGTGTATGGGGAGTCCTCGTCCGACGCCCACCAGTCGAGGTTCTTCTCGTTGAGCGGGAAGTCGCGCTTGAGCACCGGATACCGGCGGATCATCTCCTGCGTGCGACCGCCGCGGTGCGGGTATTCCCACGGTCCCTTCGTCGCGTTGACGTAGTCCTTGATGTGCTCGACGTTGCGCCCGCGCTCGAGGAGCAGGACGCGGAGCCCTTTCTCGGTGAGCTCTTTCGCGGCCCACCCACCGGAAATCCCGGAGCCCACGACGATCGCGTCGTACGTTGTGGTTTGCATGCGGCGAATGTGGGTCGACGTGATGCGTTTGTCGAGCAGTGGCCGCGATCGCCAGCCGATCCCGTTGCGTCGCTGGCGTCTTACGGAGCCGCCAGCGGGCGCTTCGTGCGGACGGCCTCGACCACCTGGCGAATCGCGTCGACAACGGCAGCCGGATCGTACAGGTGAATCTCGTGACCGGCCCCGGTGACGATGCCATGCCGGCTATTCGTCGAGAGGCGGGCGATGCTCACGTGGACGTCCCGGAGCTCCTGGTTTGACTCGATCCCTCGGGTGAGAACCACGAGCGGCAGCGATCCGAGCGGTTTCGACGTCGCAACGCTCGCCCGGCGCAGCGCCGCCAGTGCCGTGCGTTCGCCTTCCGCCGACTCGCGAACGATCTCGGGGGGAACGAGCGCGGGGACGGAGGCAATGAGCCGTTCGTCCAGGGCAACGCGAGTCTCGTAGAGGCCGCCGGGGAGCTTGTCGAATGGTGGTCCCCGCTGGGGCTGGCGCCGTGGCACCCTGACCGGGTGCGACGGCAGCGTCGACGCGAGCTGCTCCGCGGTGACCGACGCGATCGCGACCGGTTGCCCGTGGAGCATGGTGAAGAGCCGGTCTTCGTGGGCCGGGTCGATCAAAACGACGCCGGCGACGTCGCCCGGATACCGCAGCTGGTAGAGCCTAACGTGAATACCAGCGAGCGATGCGCCCACGAGAACGTAGGGCGGGTTCTCCCCCGCCGCCTCGAGCAGCCGATGCAGGTCACCGACCGCTCGCTCCGCTGTCGCGACCTGCCCCGTGGAATCGCTCCATCCCATCCCCGCGCGGTCGTAAGAGCACACGCGGCTCGTGCGCGCCACCTCCGGCTGCACGAGCGCCCAGTCGATCGAGAAGGCGCTCGCACCGGGGGCGAGCACGATCGTGGGCGATCCGTCCCCGACACAATGCAGGTGCAAGCGGTAACCGCCCACGTCGACGAGCCGGCCGGGCGGCGGCCCGATGTCGCGCTGCGCCAGGAGCGGCGTGGCGAGCAGCAGCGTGAGGCAAAGGCAAGTCGAGTCTCGCACGATCGCGTAGCGCTTCTCCAGCGCCCTCAGCGCTTCTCCAGCGTCTTAGCTTCTCAGAACTCCAGTTCCGAGATGAACTTGAAGTCGCGGCGCATGCTCTCGAGCGGCGTGCCCGGATACGTCTCCTGCTCGACGAAGAGATGCTTGTCGTCGATGTCATCGATGCTCGCGAGCAGCCGCTTGAAGTCGAGGACGCCCGTGCCGAGCTCCACGTCGCTCGTGGCCCCGGGGCGGGGAACGTCCTTGATGTGGAAGGTCCAGTAGCGCGAGCCGAACCGGCCCATGTACGTGTGCGGATCGAGCCCCGCCATCGCGAGGTTGCCGGTGTCGAGCTGCATCCGAACGATCGATGGATCGGTGCGCTCCACCAGGACATCGTACGGCGCGACGCCGCCGACGGCAGTGAAATCGTTGGCGTGATTGTGAAAGCCGATCCACACCTCGCGCTCGCGCGCCCGCCTGCCCGCGTCGTTCAGACGATCGGCCCAGCGCTGATAGTCCTCGATCGTGCGCGGGCCGGTGATGGGCAGGCTGGCGACGATGACGTACTCGTGTCCGAGCGTCTTCGCGTCGTCCAGGTTCCGGTCGAGCTCGTTGAGCGCGTTGCCGCTCACGTGCGTCGAGGGCGCGCGCAGCCCGTTCGTGTCGAGGACCGCACGCAAACGCGCCGGCGGCATCCCGAAGTTGTTCATGGAGCCGAGCAGCTCGACATCCTTGTAGCCGATGGCGGCGATGTCGGCGATGGTGCGCTCGAGATCGCGTCGCGCGTCGTCACGGAGGGCGTAGAGCTGGATGCCGACGCGCTTGAGCCGGCGGACGGAGAGGTGAGTGAGGTGTGGAGTCAGAGCGGCGACTCCGAGAGAGCCAAGAAACGCGCGCCGGTCCATGGGGACCTCGGTGAGGGCGGAGGTGCTCAAGGTGCTCAATGTGCTCGAGGTGCTCAAGGGTGGTCCGCCCTCGATCCCCCGACCCCTTCGATCCCTTCGACCCCTTGGTCCCTTTTACTTCCTCCACCCGTCCAGAAAATCCACCGCCGCCTCGTTCGTCAGTCGGCTCAGCCCCGTGCCGTCCGCGCTCATGACGTAGATCTCGTCGTTGCCGTCGCGGTCGCTGGTGAACGCGATGCGCTGCCCGTCGGGCGACCACGCCGGGAACCGATCCAGGCCCGGGTCATTCGTCAGCCGGGTGAGATTCGTGCCGTCGACGTTCATCAGATAGAGCTCGCTGTTGCCGTCGCGGTACGACGAGAACACGATCCGTGTCCCGTCCGGCGACCAGGCGAGCTTCCCACCGTCCTGCGCGGGATGATTGGTGAGACGGACGGGGTTGGTACCGTCCGCATTCATCACGTAGATCTCCAGGTTGTCGTCGCGCCGGGAGGAGAACGCGATCTTCGATCCGTCCGGCGACCACGCGCCGCCGATGTCGTCGGCACGACTCGCCGTCAGCCGCCGCTCGTTTCCCCCAAACGCGCTCATGACGTAGACTTCGAAATCGCCATCGCGCAGGGAGGTGAACAGAATCTCGAGGCCGTCCGGCGACCACTGGGGGAACCCGTCGTGGGCGGAATTGAAGGTGAGCTGCCGCAGCCCCGTCCCATCGGGATTCATGACGTACAGCTCGTAGTCGCCATCGCGGAAGCCCATGAACGCGAGGCGGCTCCCGTCGGGCGACCAGTCGGCGTTGTGGTCCGCGCCGACGTGCGACGTTAGGCGCACCTGGTCCGTCCCGTCGACATTCATCGTGTAGACCTCGAGGTTCCCGTCGCGCGTCGAGGAGAACGTGATGCGACGCTCGGTCCCGGTGAGGGGCGGCCCCTCCAGGACAGGGGGAGAGGTCGCGCCATCTCCGCACGCCACGAGGAGGGTCCCGAGGATCAGCCAGCGCGTGGTCATGTGGCGGTTGTCCTCAGTCATCTTCGCAACGAGCCCTGACAGCATTATCACAGAGGGCGCAGAGACATCCACAGGGACTCACAGAGGAAACTGCAACTGCAAGTGCTTTCGGGAAGCCTTCGCAGTTGCGGTTCCTCTGTGAGTCCCTGTGGATGTCTCGGTGTCCTCTGTGATACGCTGTCACGGCTCGTTGCGAAATGAGTCCTACTCGACTGGGATCTCCCCCTTGTGCCGCTCCAGCCACTTGTCGAACGTCTGCAGCTCGGGATTGAGCTTCCGCGCCGAGTCAATGTCGCGCACCCCGACGTAGTAATCGTTGAAGTCGCGCTTGAACTGGAACATGTTGCCCATGTCGTCGGCGCCGGGGAACCCGAAGTTGCGGTACACGTCAGCGGGGACCGCATTGTATGCGACCTCCTGGTCGAGCGCACGGCTCAGCTTCTCCGCCATCTCCTGTCCCGAGAGATGCTCGCCCGCGATCGCGACCGTCTTGCCAATGTACTCTCGCCCGCGCTTGAAGATCGCCAACGCGGTCTTTCCGATGTCCTCGGCGGCAATGCCAGGCAGCTTCTTGTCCCCCATGGGGTAGGTGAGCGCCAGCTTCCCGTCCGGTCCCGGCTTTGGACCGGCGCCGAAGTGGATGAGATTCTCCCAGTAGAATGACGTGAGCAGGAAGGTCGTCGGGACACCGGCCTGGCGGAAAACCTCGTCGGCTTCGCCCTTCGCGTCGAAGTGCGGAACCTTGTACTTCCCCTGCAGCGTCGGCATGCGGTCGTCGCTCAGCGGCACCTTCTTCCGCGTATCCTCGAGCGTCGACCAGATGACGTGCTGCACGCCCGCGGCTTTCGCTGCGCGCGCCATGTTCCCCGCTTGCGTGAACTCCTTCTCCGGTGAGAAGTGCTCCCAGAAATTCGTGACGCAGAATGCGCCGTACGCACCCGCGAACGCCTTCGTCAGGCTTTCCTCGTCATCGAGATCCGCCGTCACGACTTCGGCGCCCGCCTTGATCAGCGCCTTCGCCTTGTCGGAATCGACGTGACGCGTGAGGGCGCGCGCCGCGAACTCACCGTCCTTGTCCGCCAGTATGGCGCGCACCAGCCCGCCCCCCTGGGCGCCGGTTGCGCCGACGACGGCGATGGTCTTCTTGTCTGCCATGGTGGGTCTCCTGGAGTGCTAGGTGCTCAAGGTGCTCCAGGTGCTCAAGGTGCTCAAGGGTGCCGGGGTTCCCTGGGGCACCTCGAGCACGTCGAGCACCTCCTAGCGCACCGCCACGGGGCTGGGCCGAGCAGAACCCAGGTCCGCAAAATCCGGCATCGTCACGCGCAAGCCGAGCGTTTCGAGATTCCGCGACGTCCCCGCCACGAGCTGGCGGTTGTACTCGGCCAAATAGAGGTCGAAGGGGTCGTGCTGGTCGGCGTCGACGATCTGGAGGTCGGTGTCGATCATCTCGAGCTTGCCGAAGCGCAGGCGGCCGCCGCGGAAGTAGACGAAGTTCGGCTGCGTCGAATCCGGGCGGACGTAGCGCTCGAAGATCGAGTCGAGTGGCGTCGTCACGAACGTCTGCACGAGCTCGTTCCCGACGACGCCGATCGATTCCAGCCGCGCCTCGATCATCGGCGGCGGGAGGATCTGCGTCGGCTCGAGCAGGATGTCGTTGCCCTCGACGATGGCGCCGCGCGCCTTCTTCAGATCGACGAGGTCATCGAGCTGGAGGCCGAGCGCTTTCATGAGCGCCGCGCCGTTGATGCCGAGGATGCGCGTGCGTGTCGGGCGCATGCGGACGCGGCCATCAGGCTCGAGCATCGGCGTCGCGGTGATCGAGAAGGGAAGGTTGACTCCCTTGCGCAGGGTGCCGCTGAGGACGATCGCGTTCCCTTCCATGCGCGCGCGCAGCTTTCGGAGCGGCGCGCCGTCATAGGCAAAGACAATGCTGTTGAGTAACGATGCGAGGTCGTCGCCCGTGAGTCGGGTCGTGCCGCGCGTCACCCGAATGCGGAACGACGTCGCGTCGTCGAGAATGGCGGGCGCTCCGCTGTCGGTCATGACCTGCCCGCGCAGCCGCTCGATGCGGATGACGCCGCGATCGTCGATGTGCAGGAGGATGTTGCGCATCTCGATCCAGGTCGACGCGGCGAACGCGCGCGGGAGCGGCGTCACCGCGGGCGTGCTGTTCTCGTCGCCGTCATTGGTCTGGGCGCTGGGTTCGGCGAGGAGTCCCACCAGGAGCAGCACCCCGAGTGTCGCGAGCAAGCGTCGTGTGGCGAAGCCATGGTGAGGCATGACCGCTATTCGCGAGCATTATGCGTACCCTACAGGCCGCGGGCGTCCGAAGTGCGGTGAATGGGCGCCCTGGTGCGGTAAAACACCCGAAGCCCGCCGGCCGTTGACGGACGAGAGGCGCGAGGCACATTTGGCAAAAGGCAGCGATCGGCCTCTCCACGGCGTTAGGCGCACCCCGATCCCCGAGATCACATGTCCAGGCGATTACAGGTGTACGAGACCGATGAGATCACGGTGACGTTCGAGCCCGATCTCTGCATCCATTCGGGTGTGTGCGTCCGCGGTCTGCCGGCCGTGTTCGACGTCCGCCGGAGACGATGGGTGATGCCGGAGCTCGGTGCCGCGGCGGAGGTCGCGGCACAGGTAGAGCGCTGCCCCTCCGGGGCGCTCAAATACCGAATGCGGTCGACGGATTAGTCGCTTCAAACACGTTTCCGACCCCCCACCTCGATCGTTGATGATGGGTATTCTGCGCCTCCCACCATCTCACCGTTCGCAGGACTCCGATGACTCTCTCGTCCCGTTCCATCAGACGCGCGAGTGCGATCTCGCTCGCCGCGCTGACCTTCATCGCGTGTAGCGATTCCACTGCCCCGCTCGACGTCTCACCCGAGCAGCTCGAGGTAATGGGCCAGACCATGGCCGCCGAGATGGAGAGTGGCGTCCTCCAGCTGACCGCGCAGGATGCGATGGGCACCGTCGACGCGCCCCAGTTCTCGATCCAGCGCCGCCTGCCGGGCAACGTCGGCAGCGTCGCCTTCAACATTCAACGCGCCGGACGGTACCCCTCCTTCCAGGTCGTCGACACGGAGTGCGGCGTGCTTTCGCAGAATCCGCCGACCGACAGCGATGCCGATCAGGTGCCGGACAACCTGTCCATCACCTTCGCGCTCCCGGCCTGCCGCTTCGTCGGCGAGGACGGCTCCTTCGACCTCACCGGCGTGATTCGAGTGTCGGATCCGTTGCCGGGCACGGCCGGAATGGCGTTCAACATGGCGCTCGACGACTTCCGTTTCACCTTCTCCACCACCGAGCTCAGCGGCTTCGTCCGTCGCGACGGACTCACCTCCGTGCTCGCCGACCAGAATGGACTGTCGCAGACGGTCAGCTGGCTCGAGTCGGCCCAGATCACCGGATACCCAACGTTGGGCGCCGACATCGACTGGTCGGCGACGTTCGCGGCGGCCCAGGGCTCGACGATCACGCAGGGCGAACCGCTGCCCGACGGCGCGTACACCCCGAACGGGTCGTTCGAGTACCGGCAAGCCGGACGGTCGGCGCAGTTCACCATCACCACGATCGAGCCACTCCAGTACAGCGCGGAATGCGCCGCGGCCCTGGCCGACGGACTCGTGATGTCGCCCTTCACGGCCGGCACGGTTCGCGTCGCCGTCCGCAACGATGGGGACTTGGGGTACGCCGAGGTCACGTACTTCGACTGCAACGAGGCGAGCGTGCTGTACGTCGCGCGGTAGTTCAACTGGGAGCAAGGGGTGAGGGGTGAGGGAATTCGTTTCCTCACCCCTCGTTCTTTTGGTTTCACGGGCTCTCCTGGAAGCTCCAGGTGCCGGGGCCACGGACAGCCGAACTGCGAAACCACCCGAATAACAGGCCGAATTGCCCGAATTGCTCCCGGCGCCGCGAATCCTCCGAGCGAAAGCCCATCACACTTTTGTGTTCGTGAAGAAGCGAGCTCAAGAAGCGCACGGCGCAATTCGGGTAATTCGTGTTGTTATTCGGGTCACTTCGCGGTTCCGCTGTCCGTGGCCGCTTGCGGACCGGAGCCGCCGCTTGCGCACCGGAGCCGCCGCTTGGGGGCCGCCGTTGCGCCGCCGGCCGCGTTGACCGCGCGTTTGGCGGCCTTAACCGCGCTGCAGGGGACGTTCGCCTACATACGTTTCCTCTGGCAGCGTTCTTGCTTTGGTGTGAGCCCGGACACTAGGCGACGACGCCCTCCATCACACGGCCCCGCCAGGTCCCGCAAGGCGCACGTGCACGGCGAACTCCGGCACGACAGTCGTCAATCACGCCAATAGTTGGACCGATGGGCACACAACTCAGGGTGAGGCGCTCGGCGCCATCACCCAACCACAGTCGTCTTCGCTCGCCTCGAACGCGGCTCCTGAGCGCGCTCGCGATTACCACCGTCGCGATCTCCGCGTGCTCGGATGGCGTAACCGCTCCACGACCCGAAGAAGCGGGGACGAGCGTCCGCTGGAACGCGCTCGCGCGCGAGCTCGTCATGATCGATCG
>JAICNG010000014.1 GCA_025931335.1 Gemmatimonadaceae bacterium
GCGCGTCAGCGCACGGATATATTCACCAGCGACGGTTGCCTTTGTGGGGGGGGGGGGTTGGTTAAATTTCAACAAAATTCACCCAACGCCTGGTGGGCCTATCGCTTGACAGGCAGTACGACGCGCCTAGATTGCCACGCTTATGCCGTCGCTTCCGCTCATCGCGCTCCTTCTTCCGGCTCTCCGAGCGAGAGGCGGCGCGCGGGCACACGCATAGGAATCGGGCAAGACTCTCGCAGCGCGCGGCCTCTCGAAACTCGAGAGGCCTTTTTGTTGCCCCGCCACCGAGGCACCGCATCATCGTGAAAGGCCGCCCGCGAACACTGGTCGACAAGATCTGGGATGATCACGTGGTTCGCCCCGAGGCCGAGGGCGTTCCCGTCGTGCTCTACGTCGATTTGCATCTGGTCCACGAGGTGACATCGCCGCAGGCGTTCGCCGAGCTGCGAGCGCGCGGGCTCGGCGTGCGCCGCCCCGACCTGACGCTCGCGACGATGGATCACTCGACACCGACAACGCCACGACGGTCCGCCGCTCTTCCGGTCGTGGACACGCAGGCGGTGGCGCAACTCGCGCAGCTCGCCCGCAACTGCGACGACTTCGGGATCCTTCTGTTCGAGCTCGGCAGCGAACGGCAAGGGATTGTCCACGTGATCGGCCCCGAGCAAGGACTCACGCAGCCCGGGATGACCATCGTGTGTGGCGACAGCCATACCAGCACGCACGGTGCATTCGGGGCGCTCGCGTTCGGCATCGGCACGTCCGAGGTCGCGCACGTGCTGGCCACGCAGTCGCTGCTCCAGAGCAAGCCGAAGAGCATGGAGGTGCGGATCGACGGCCAGCTCCCGCGAGGCGTGACCGCCAAGGACGTCATCCTCGCGTTGATCGCGCGGATCGGTATCGGCGGTGGCACAGGACACACCTTCGAGTACAGCGGCTCCGCCATCCGCGCGCTCGGCATGGAAGAGCGCATGACAATCTGCAACATGTCGATCGAGGCTGGCGCGCGGGCGGGACTCATCGCGCCTGAC
The DNA here is from genome assembly GCA_025931335.1 of Gemmatimonadaceae bacterium. GTDB lineage: Bacteria > Gemmatimonadota > Gemmatimonadetes > Gemmatimonadales > Gemmatimonadaceae > JAICNG01. The sequence goes on from JAICNG010000014.1 coordinate 1,032, forward strand.
GAGACGACGTACGAGTACCTCGCCGGTCGCCCGTTCGCGCCGGCCGGCAGTGCGTGGGACGACGCCGTCGGTGCGTGGCGGCAACTGCCAAGCGATGACGATGCGGTGTACGACCGGCGCGTGCAGCTGGATGCGGCGCAGCTCGCGCCGATGATCACGTACGGAACGAATCCGGCGATGGCCATTGCGATCGACGAGCGTGTTCCCGATCCCGCGGAGACGCGCGATGCGAGTCGACGTGCCGAGCTCGAGAAAGCACTCCGCTACATGGCACTCGAGCCCGGCCAGCCGCTGCTTGGCCGGCCGGTCGACGTGGTGTTCATTGGGAGCTGCACCAACTCGCGCATCTCGGACCTCCGTCTCGCCGCCGGCATCGTGCGCGGCCGGCGCGTCGCTCCCGGCGTGCGCATGCTCGTCGTACCCGGCTCGCAGCAGGTGAAACGACAGGCCGAGTCGGAGGGATTGCACCGGGTGTTCACCGAGGCAGGGGCCGAGTGGCGCGAAGCGGGATGCTCGATGTGCATCGCGATGAACGGCGATCAGCTCGCGCCCGGACAGAGCGCGGTGAGCACGAGCAACCGCAACTTCGAAGGGCGCCAGGGGAAAGGCGGGCGGACATTCCTGGCGAGTCCGCTCACCGCGGCGGCGACCGCCGTGACAGGCGTCATCACCGACGCCCGCACTCTCGTGTGAGGCTGGTCGACACCATGGATCCGTTCACGACGCTCACCGCGACATGCGTGGTCTTACCGGCCGACAACGTCGACACTGATCAGATCATCCCGGCGCGCTTTCTCAAGACGACGGAGCGGCGCGGGCTCGGCGCACACCTTTTTGCCGATTGGCGCTACGACGAGAACGGTGAGCCGCGCGCCGACTTCATCCTCAATCGGCCGGAGGCGCGTACCGCCGAGATACTGGTCGCGGGGCGCAACTTTGGCTGCGGCTCGTCGCGCGAGCACGCACCGTGGGCGCTCATGGATTTTGGCTTTCGCGCGGTCGTCAGCACCGAGTTCGCGGACATCTTCCGCAACAACGCGCTGAAGATCGGGCTGCTCCCGGTGACGCTCACACCGGCAATGCACGAGCGACTCGTCGCGCTCGTGACCGCCGCTCCGGGGACGCGCCTAACGCTCGATCTCTCGGCGCAGACCGCGACGCTTCCCATCGGCGTCACCGAGCGCTTCCCGATCGACGCGTTCGCGAAGCACTGCCTGCTGCATGGCGTCGACCAGCTTGGGTTCCTGCTCCAGGCCGAGGCGGCCATCTCCGACTACGAGCGCTCGCATCGGAGTCGCGTATGCACTCGCTGACCGTCGCCGTTCTCCCGGGCGATGGCATCGGTCCCGAGGTCGTCGCGGAGGGGACGCGCGTGCTCCGTGCGGTGGCTGAGACATGGGGACACGAGGTCGCGCTCCGTGAGGGGCTGATCGGCGGCTGCGCCATCGATGCGCACCGCACCGCCTTGCCGGACGAAACGCTGCGCCTGTGTCGTGAGGCGGACGCGGTTCTCCTGGGTGCCGTCGGCGGACCCCGGTGGGACGATCCGGCCGCGCCGGTGCGACCGGAGCAGGGACTGCTCGGGCTGCGTCAATCGCTCGGGGTGTATGCGAACTTGCGACCGGTCGCCGTACACCCGCGGCTCGCCGCTGCCTCTCCCTTGCGCCCGGAACGGTTGCGCAACGTTGACTTCGTGGTCGTGCGCGAGCTGACGGGCGGCATCTACTTCGGCGAGAAACGCCGCGAGCGGCTCGATGGCGGCGACGAGCGCGCCACCGACACGTGCACCTACACGACGCGGGAGATCGAGCGAGTGGTGCGCGCCGCGGCGGAGCTGGCGCGCACACGACGCGGAAAGCTCACGTCGGTCGACAAGGCGAACGTGCTCGAGACTTCGCGCTTATGGCGGCGCACGACGACGCGCGTCGCGCGCGATGAGTTCCCGGATCTCGCACTGGAGCATCTGCTCGTCGACGCGTGCGCGATGCACCTGCTGCGCCGCCCCGCGGACTTCGACGTCATCGTCACCGAGAACATGTTCGGGGACATCCTCACCGACGAAGCGGCGATGCTCGCCGGCTCGCTCGGCGTGCTCCCATCGGCGTCACTCGGCGAGGCGCGGGCGGTAAGAAACGGAATGCGTCGCGGACTCTATGAGCCGATCCACGGCTCGGCACCCGACATCGCGGGACGCGGGATCGCCAATCCGATCGGGACGATACTCAGCGTTGCGCTCATGCTGAGACACTCGTTCGGTCTGGAGAAAGAAGGACATGCCGTGGAAGCGGCGGTCGCGGCGGCGCTCGATGAGGGCTGCGTGAGCGCCGACATCGCCCTTCCGGGAGAGCGATGTTGGTCGACTGAGGAAATCGGCCGGACGATCGCTGACAGGGTCGCGAACCTGGCGACGCAAGCCGGTCGTCTGAAGCTCTCTCTTGACTCAACGACGGGGCGTCTGTAGATTCGCCCTCCACTCACCTGGAACCAACCAAATCGTCATGCGCTCCGGCAGCCAGCTCCTCCTTAGCCTCGTCGTTTCCCTGCTCCTTATCGGCGCGGGGCTTACAAGTTTTTGGGAGGCGGGCCGGCTGATCGCAGTGTAGTCTGACACCACGCCCCTTCCCACCACGGGAAGGGGCGTTCGGTCGAAACGAAGGGCCCCTCCCGAATCCGGGAAGGGGCCTTTCGTTCGTTTTGTCATCCCCCTGTGCCCCCGCGAGGACAACTGAGTGCGTTCCGACACGATCAAGCGCGGCTTCGACCGCGCGCCGCATCGCAGCCTGCTGCGCGCGACGGGCCAAATCCGCGACGCACGCGACTTCGAGAAACCGTTCGTCGCCGTGTGCAATTCGTACGTGGACATCGTCCCGGGCCATGTTCATCTGCAGGAATTCGGACGCGTGGTGAAGGAAGCCATTCGTGAGGCGGGCGGGATTCCGTTCGAGTTCAACACGATCGGTGTCGATGATGGGATCGTGATGGGGCACGAGGGAATGCGCTACTCGCTCCCGTCGCGTGAGCTCATCGCCGATTCGGTGGAGACGATGGCGCAGGCGCACTGCTTCGACGCCATGATCTGCATCCCGAACTGCGACAAGATCACACCTGGGATGCTGATGGGCGCAGCACGGGTGAATCTCCCGACGATCTTCGTCTCCGGTGGCCCGATGCGGGCCGGCGTCGATCGCGCTGGGCGCAAGGTCGACCTGATCTCCGTCTTCGAAGGGGTGGGCGCCCATGCGGCGGGCGCGATCGACGATGCACGACTCGAGGAGCTCGAAGTCAGCGGCTGCCCGACCTGCGGAAGCTGCAGCGGGATGTTCACCGCGAACTCGATGAACTGCCTGTGCGAGGCGCTGGGCGTTGCGCTCCCAGGCAACGGAACCGTGCTCGCCGTCTCCCCGGAGCGACATGCCCTCGCGCGCGCAGCCGCCGTTGGGCTCCTGCGTCTTGTGGACGCGAACGTGCGATTCCTCGACATCGTCACGCCGAAGTCCATCGACAACGCGATCGCACTCGATGTCGCGATGGGGGGATCGACCAATACAGTGTTGCACGTCTTGGCGCTCGCCCGCGAGGCTGGACTCGACTATCCCATCGAGCGCTTCAACGAGATCGCCGAGCGCGTGCCGCATCTGGCGAAGGTTTCACCGGCGTGGGATGGAGATCGCCAATGGCACATCGAGGACGTCCACGCCGCGGGCGGCGTCCCCGCCATCCTCCAGGAGCTCTCGGGCGAGCCGGGTGCGTTGGCGCTGGACGCGCGCACGGTCACCGGCGCGACACTGGGTGAGAACCTGCGTGGCGTGCGCAATCTCGACCCGCGCTGCATTCGGCCGCTCGCCCGCCCGCACACGGCGCGCGGCGCGCTCGCCGTGCTCTTCGGCAACCTCGCACCCGAGGGCTCGGTCATCAAAGTCGGCGCTGTGGAGCAGCACGAACAGCGTTTCGAGGGACCTGCCCGCGTCTTCGAGGGCGAGGAGGCGGCCATCACCGCAGTGCGCGACGGTCGCCTCCAGGCTGGCGATGTGGTGGTCGTGCGCCACGAAGGACCACGAGGCGGTCCCGGCATGCGCGAGATGCTCAGCCTCACGAGTATGCTCAAGGGCATGCCGCTCGGCGCCTCGGTGGCGCTGCTGACGGACGGGCGCTTCTCGGGCGGCACGCGGGGGTTGTGCATTGGGCACGTCTCGCCGGAGGCCGCCGAGGGCGGGCCGATCGCGCTCGTTAGGGACGGCGACATCGTGCGGATCGACCTCGGGGCGCGCACGCTCGACGTCGCGCTCACACCCGACGAGCTGGCTGAGCGTTCATCCGACTGGCGACCGCCCGCGCCCAAATACCGGCGTGGTTGGCTCGCGCGCTACGCTGCCCTGGTCACGAACGCCAGTCGCGGCGCGGTGCTCGAGCCACCGGAGGAGGCCAGACGCACGGCGCGCCCTGCCCAGAAGGCCCCCGCGCAGCAGGCCATGGTGACCGCATGAGCGCCGAACGCACGGGCGCGCAGATCATGTGCGAGGCGCTCATCCGCGAGGGCGTCGACGTGATGTTCGGTATTCCTGGCGGCGCGATCATGCCGTTTTACCACGCGATGTGGGAATATCGCGATCGGCTCCGACACGTTCTGTGCCGCCACGAGCAAGGGGCTGGCCACGCGGCGGAAGGATACGCGCGTGCGACCGGACGTCCTGGCGTGTGCGTCGCCACGAGCGGCCCGGGCGCCACGAACCTCGTGACGCCGATCGCCAACGCCTGGATGGACAGCACTCCGCTCGTCGCGATCACGGGACAGGTCTCGAGTCTGGTGCTCGGAAAGGACGCGTTCCAGGAGACCGACATCACGGGCATAACGATGCCCATCACCAAGCACAACTATCTCGTCAAGCGCGCCGAGGAACTGCCGTACGTCTTCAGGGAGGCGTTCCATCTCGCACGGACCGGGCGCCCCGGGCCAGTGCTGATCGACGTCACCAAGGACGCGCAGCAAACGCGCACGGTTCCCGAGTGGGAGGTGACGCTCGATCTCCCCGGATACTGTCCGCCGACCGTGCCCGATCGGACGGCCCTCCGCGCCGCCGCCACGCTGCTGGCACGGGCCAGGAAGCCGCTGATCATGGCCGGCCACGGGGTGATCATCGCCGGCGCGACGGAGGAGCTACGGGCGCTCGCGGAACGGACGGGAATTCCGGTGATCACCACACTCCACGGAATCGGCGCATTTCCCCAGCATCATCCGCTCAGCCTCGGGATGCCGGGCATGCACGGGTGGGTACACGTCAACCGTGCCATCCAGGAGTGTGACGTCCTGCTCAACGTCGGCGCGCGCTTCGACGATCGCGTGACGGGGAAGGCGTCGACGTTCGCGCCGCACGCGCGAGTCATCCACATCGACATCGCGCCGTGTGAGATCGGCAAGAACGTGAAGGTGATGGTGCCAATCATCGGCGACGCACGCGAGGCGTTGCGAGGGATGCTCGACGAGATGCCCGCCAGAGACGCCGACGGCTGGCTGGCGCACATCCGCTCGATGCAGGCGGTTCACCAGTGCCGCCAGGCGTACCTGCGCCGGCCGGACACCGACGAGCTCATGCCGCACGACGTCTACGCGGCGCTGAACCGGGCGCTCACTGATCGCGGCGGCTACCGTGTGGTCACCGACGTCGGCCAGCACCAGATGTGGGCGGCGCAACTCCTCGACTGGCGGCGGCCTCGGACGCACATAACGAGTGGCGGCGCGGGGACCATGGGCTTCGCCGTGCCGGCCGCGATGGGCGTCGCGATCGCCCATCCGCACGAGACCGTATGGGCAATCGTCGGCGACGGCGGATTCCAGATGACGAACCAGGAATTGGCGACGATCGCGCAGGAGCGAATTCCGAACGTGAAGGTCGCGATCATCAACAACGGCTACCTGGGTATGGTGCGGCAGTGGCAGGAGCTGTTCGAGGGTCGGCGCTACAGCGGCACCCCGCTGTCGGGACCGGGGTTCGCGCGGCTGGCGGAAGCGTACGACCTGCGCGCGTTCACGGTGGAGCGCGCCGACGAGGTGGACGACGCGATCGCCGCCGCGTGGGACCACCAGGGCTCGACGGTAGTCGACTTTCGCGTCGAGCGGGAAGCGAACGTGTTCCCCATCGTCCCGCAGGGGCGAAGCATCGGCGAGATGATCACCGAGGCTCCGCAGGCGGTGGGAGCGTGAGCGCGGGCCGCACCGTCGTCGCGCTCGTGCAGAGCCGCCCGGGCGCTCTGAGCCGCGTGGTCGGGCTCCTCCGGGGGCGCAACGCCGAGATCCGGAGCCTGACCATTGGGGACAGCGAGGGGTCCGGCGTCAGTCGCCTAACGGTCGTCATCGATGTCGCCGACGCCGAGCATGTCGTGAAACAACTCAACCGTCTCATCGAAGTGCTGGAGGTCAAGGACGTGACACACACCGCCATTGTCGAGCGCGAGACTGCGCTGATGAAGATCGATGCCCCGGAGCCCCAACGGGAGGAAGTCCACGCGGTGGCCGAGCGCTTTGGCGCGCGCGTCATCGAGAGCGGCCGCGACACGGTCATCGTCGAGGTGACCGACACGCCCGACCGATTGGCCGCGCTCATTCACAGTGTGCGTCGTTTCGGAGTGCGCGAGATCATGCGATCCGGCCGTCTCGCGATGACGCTCGGCGCTGATCCACGGATGGAGGCTCCGCTTCACTGGCAGGCGCAAGCCGACGGCACGGCCTGACCCCGAGACGACGATGCCACGACTCTTTTACGACACCGACGCCGCCATCGAGCGGCTCCAGAACCGGCCGATCGCGATCATCGGCTACGGCAGCCAGGGACACGCGCACGCGCTCAATCTGCGGGACAGTGGGCTCGACGTACGTGTCGGCCTCCGCGCGGGATCGGCCAGCCACGCGCGCGCGGCCGCCGCCGGACTGCGCGTCCGCGCCGTGGCGGACGCGGTTGACGAGGCGGATCTCATCATGCTGCTCACGCCTGATACTGGGCAAGCGGCGCTCTACTGTGCCGAGGTCCTCCCGCACCTTGCCGCCGGCAAGACGCTGATGTTCGCGCATGGGTTCAACATCCGCTACGGCCGGATCACACCGCCCGGGCGGGTCGACGTGAGCATGGTCGCGCCGAAGGCGCCAGGACATCGCGTCCGCGAGGTGTTCAGCGAGGGAGGCGGTGTGCCGGCGCTCGTGGCGGTTCACCAGGATGCCTCGGGGCATGCGCTCGATGACGCACTCGCCTATGCGAAGGCCATCGGCTGCACTCGCGCGGGCGTGCTCCTGACCACGTTTGCCGAGGAGACCGAGACCGATCTGTTCGGCGAGCAGGCGGTGCTGTGTGGCGGCGTGTCAGCGCTCGTGAAGGCCGGTTTCGAGACCCTCGTCGAGGCTGGGTATCAGCCGGAAGTCGCCTACTTCGAATGCATGCACGAGTTGAAGCTCATCGTCGACCTTCTGTACCAGGGTGGGCTCAACTACATGCGCTACTCGGTTTCGGATACCGCCGAGTATGGCGACTACGTCGCCGGTCCGCGGATCGTCGATGAGCGCGCACGGGCGACGATGCGCGAGTTGCTGGCGGACATCCGCGATGGCTCCTTCGCCCGCCGGTGGATCGAGGAGACCGACAGCGGTGGTGCGACCTTCACGCGCCGCCGCCAGCAGGAGACGGTGCACGAGATCGAGCGTGTGGGCCGCGAGCTTCGACGGATGATGCCGTTCGTCGCGCCGAAGGAAGTCGTGCCGGGGGAGGTGGTGGTATGACGGGAGATCCGTACGTCCGCATCTTCGACACGACGTTGCGCGATGGCGAGCAGGCTCCCGGTTGCACGATGACCCGCGACGAGAAGCTCGCGGTGGCGCGGCAGCTCGCGCTGCTCCATGTCGATGTGATCGAGGCTGGCTTCCCCGCTGCGTCGCCAGGCGATTGGGAGGCGGTTCACGCCGTCGCGCAGGACATCGGCACGCACAACGGGCCGACGATCTGCGCCCTCGCCCGCGCCAACGAGCGCGACATCGACCGGTGCTTCAGCGCGATCCAGCCTGCGGCGAAGCGTCGCATTCACACCTTCATCGCGACCTCGGACGTGCACCTGGAGCACAAGCTGCGCATGAGCCGGGCGCGGGTGACGGAAGTCGTGGCCGCCATGGTGAGGTACGCGCGCGCACGCTGTGAGGAGGTCGAGTTCTCCCCCGAGGATGCGGGCCGCTCCGATCCCGTCTTCCTGCGCGAGATCGTCGGGATCGCGATCGAGTGCGGGGCGACGATCCTCAACATCCCGGACACGGTCGGCTACACGACCCCTGACGAGTACGCCGCGATGATCGCCGGCATTCGGCGCTCCGTTCCCGGCGTGGAGAACGTGGTCCTCTCGACGCACTGTCACGATGACCTTGGGCTGGCAGTGGCGAACTCGCTTGCCGGCGTCCGCGCGGGGGCGCGACAGGTGGAGTGCACGATCAACGGGATCGGAGAGCGGGCGGGGAACGCGTCACTCGAGGAAGTGGTGATGGCGCTGTGTGCGCGGCGCCAGCTCTTCGGCGTCGAGACGGGCATCGACACGCGCGAGATCATGCGGACGTCACGTCTCGTGTCCGCCTGCACGGGGATTGCTGTCCCCCCGAACAAGGCCATCGTCGGTGGCAACGCCTTCGCGCACGAGGCCGGGATCCATCAGGACGGTGTACTCAAGAATCCGCTCACGTACGAGATCATGCGTGGCGAAACTGTCGGCTGGGACGGGAGCACGCTCGTCCTTGGGAAGCACTCCGGGCGACACGCGGTGCGGTGTCGTCTCGAAGCGCTTGGCCATCAGTGCGACGATGCCGCGCTCGACCTCGTCTTCACTCGCTTCAAGGAAGTGGCGGATGGGAAGAAGGTGGTGAATGACGCGGATCTGACGGCGCTGCTCTCCGGCCTCGGCCATGAAGCGCCGAGCATCACGCCCGTGCCGGCGTCGAGGGCGAGGCTTCGGCATCTGACACCTCGTACGACATCCGCGCTGTGAGCCGTTCGTTCCAGGGGGCTTACGAGTGAGGGTGACTCTGTTGGCCGCAGATGAAGGCAAATGACGCAGATAGCTCACGCCGTGCGGAGACCTACATGCCAGGTGACGTACCCAACGTCTTTGGTGTTGTAACGCGCAAGGAGGAAATATCGCGCAAAGAACGATCTGCGTCATTTGCGTTCATCTGCGGCCAACCAGCGCCGTGCGGTAGAGTGTAGCTGCCCACCACGCGACAGGACTTTGCAATGCCGCGAACCGCGTCCAGCGCCTGCGTCATGGCAGGCTCACCCGCCGCGTGCTCGATCTCGACGATGAATCGGTAGCTCCACGGCTCTCCCGTCGGGCGCGACTCCAGTTTACTCAGGTTGAGGGCGTGCTCGGCGAACGGACCCAGGAGCCGATGCAGTGCGCCAGGCGTGTTGGCGACGGTGACAAGAAGGATGGTTCGTGCCGCGGTCCCATCCGCGAGTGCCGCGGCGCTGCGGCTGATCGCCACGAACCGCGTCTGGTTATCCGGGCGATCCTCGACGTCCGCCTCGAGGATCTCGAGGCCATAGTGGGCCGCGGCGATGCGGCTCGCGAGAGCGGCGCGCCGCGGGTCACAGGCGCGCGCGACCTCCATCGCTGAGCCCGCCGTATCGTACGTCGCGCGCGGCTCGAGGTAGGGATGGCGTGCAAAGAATCCTCCACACTGTGCCAGTGCGACGGGGTGACTCTCTACCCAACGGATCGCGGCCAGCGATGTCCCGGGAGGCGCGAGCACGCAGTGGTGGATTCCGATGATCGTCTCCCCGGTGGCGACGACCTGCTCGCAGGCGGCGAGGGCGTCGTAGCTCGCCACGACGCTGCCGGCCAGCGTGTTCTCGACCGCGAGGAGTCCGGCACCGACCTCGCCACGCTCGATCGCCCGGGCCACGTCGATACACTCGCGCATGGGGACCGGGGTGGCGTTGGGCCACAGCCTAACTACTGCTTCCTCGCTGTAGGCGCCCGGCGCGCCCTGGTACGCTACGCGGAGCATGGCATCGCACCACGGGCGGGCGCCACCGAGCGCGTGCTCCAGGGCGCGTCGCGGCCGACTGCACGAGCCACGGGAGCGAGGCGGCGCATCAGGTCCTCGAAACCGTCGAGCGTCAGCGACTGCTCGCCGTCCGACCAGGCGGCGGCTGGATCGGGATGCACTTCGACGATGATTCCATCGGCGCCGGCCGCGACGGCAGCAAGCGCAAGCGGCGCGACGAGCGCGGCACGTCCACCCGCGTGACTCGGATCGACGATCACCGGGAGGTGGGTCTCGGCCTTGAGCACCGGGACGGCCGACACGTCCAGCGTATTGCGCGTGGCCGTCTCGAACGTTCGGATGCCGCGCTCGCAGAGCACGACGTTCAGATTCCCTCGCGACATCAGGTGCTCGGCCGCGAACAGGAGCTCCGATACCGATGCCGACTGTCCGCGTTTGAGGAGCACGGGCATGCGCGTGCACCCGACCTCGGCCAGCAGGGCAAAGTTCTGCATGTTCCGCGCGCCGATCTGGAGCATGTCCGCATGCGCCGCCACGAGCTCGACGTGGCGCGTGTCGAGCACTTCGGTGACCACGGGCAGTCCGGTCGCCGCGCGGGCGATAACGAGGAGCTCGAGCGCTTCGGTTCCGAGGCCTTGAAAGCTGTAGGGTGAGGTGCGTGGCTTGAACGCGCCTCCGCGCAGCATCACCGCGCCGGCGCCTTTGACCGCCCGCGCGGTCTCCAGCAGCATTTGCGGCCCTTCCACCGAGCAGGGCCCGGCGATCACGGTGAGCTCGACGTCACCGATTCGAACACCGTCGGCGACGTCGATGACGGTGCGCGCGGACGCGGCGGCTCGTGCGCGGAGATTGGTCAACATGGTCCGGAGAGATGGGGTGAAAAAAAAGAGCGGCCCCCGTAGCTACGGGGGCCGCCGGTCGTCGTCGTCTCGCCGCCAGACTATAGGCGTGCGTACGCGCAACCATGGCCCCCAGGGGGGTAGCCACGGAAATACGTAAACGCGAACCAGGAGTTGTGGCGGACGGAGAGGACCATTGGAAGATTCGGGTGCGGTGCGTTCGTGGATATAATGCTTAGTTGAGGACGCGTCAAGAAGCGGAAGGTATCATGGCGCCCCGCCGCGCGAGCCGACTAGCGCCGCGACTTCCTTTACGCGCGCCGCGATCACCGGCGCCTCGGCCAGAACGTCGCGGACCGCCTCGGTGGTCTTGAGCCCGTGGCCGGTGATGCACAGCACCACCTCATCGTTAGGTCCGAAATGGCCGCGCGTCGCCAGCGCCAGCGCCGCGGCGACCGTCACGCCGCCGGCGGTTTCGGCGAAGATCCCGGTCGTTTCGGCGAGGATCCGGATTCCCTCCACGAGCTCCTCGTCAGTCACGGCCTCCGCCCATCCGCCCGAGTCCGTGATCGCCTTCGCAGCGAACGGGCCGTCGGCCGGATTGCCGATGGCGATCGATCGCGCGATCGTCGCGGGCACCTCGGGGACGATTCCGCCCTCGCCACGCTCGATGAGGCGCACGATGGGAGCGCATCCTGCTGCTTGCGCCCCGTAGAGGCGTGGATCGTCTCCCTCGACCAGTCCCGCCTCACGGAACTCGCGGAAGCCCTTGCGCAGCTTCGTCACGAGCGAGCCGCCCGCCATCGGCGCAACCACGGCCGTCGGCAAGCGCCACCCGAGCTGCTCGGTGATCTCGAACGCCATCGTCTTGGAGCCCTCGCCGTAGTAACCGCGCAAGTTGACGTTGACGATACCCCAGCCGAATCGGTCGGCGAGCTGCGCGCAGAGTCGGTTCACATCGTCGTAGTGACCGCGAATGCGGACGAGGTGGGGAGCGTATACCGCCGTGGCGAGAATCTTTTCCGGCTCCAGATCCTCGGGCACGAAGATCCACGCCTCGAGGCCCGCTCGCACAGCCTGAGCGGCGACGGCGTTGGCCAGGTTTCCCGTCGACGCGCAGCCGAGCGTGCCGAGCCCGAACGCGTGCGCGGCATTGATGGCGATCGCGACGACGCGGTCCTTGAAGGAGAGACTCGGGTGCGAGACCGTGTCGTTCTTGATCCAGGCGCGCGCGACGCCGAGGCGGTGCGCGAGGCGGGGGGCCTCGACCAGTGGCGTGAATCCGGTGTCGAGCGAGTGGACTGGCGCCCCCTCGAACGGCAGCCATTCGCGGTAGCGCCAAAGTGACGGCTCGCGTGCCTTGATCGTAGCGCGGTCAGGAAGCAGGCGGGCCGCGGGATACAGCGGCTCGAGCGGCCCAAGGCACCGCTCGCAGATCGCGACCGGAGCCGCCTCCGCTTCCGTGCCGCAGATGCGGCACCGCTGCGGGAGCGCGCGAACGCTTGCGGCGGAGAGTGTCGATACGGCCATCAGTACCTCGGCGTCGAAGGGTCCACCTCCTGACTCCAGCGCGTGATGCCCCCGGCGAGACTCCAGACGCGCGCGAATCCCGCCGCCCGAAGCTGCCGCGCGGCCGTGGCACTGCGGACGCCACCCTTGCAGTGGATGACGATCTCCCGCGCCGGGTCGAGCGTGGCGAGTGCGTTCTCTACGGCGGCCAGCGGAATCAGCTGGGCCCCCGGAATGCGGGCGATCTCCCACTCGTGAGGCTCGCGAACATCGATGAGGTCGAAGTCATCGCCGCGGCTCAGCCGATCGGCCAGCTCGGTCGGCGTGATCTCGGGCACGGCGTCAGCGAGCTGCTCGGCGCCGGCAGTACGCGCGCCGCAAAACGCGTCGTAGTCGATGAGCTCGCGAATCTCGCGCGTGCCGCAGGCGGGACACGCCGGATGTCGACGCAGGCGTACCGTGCGGAACCGCGTGGCGAGGGCGTCGATGAGAAGCAGGCGGCCGGCGAGGGGCTCGCCGATTCCCAGCAGCAGCTTGATGGTCTCAGTCGCCTGAATCGTTCCGACGAGCCCCGGCAGGACGCCGAGCACGCCGCCTTCCGCGCAGCTTGGAACCAGACCGGGCGGCGGCGGCTCGGGGAAGAGGCAGCGATAGCATGGACCGTCGGCGGTCGCGAACACCGATGCCTGTCCCTCGAAGCGGAAGATCGAGCCGTAGACGTTCGGCTTGCCGAGGAGTACGCACGCGTCGTTCGTGAGGTAGCGCGTGGCGAAGTTGTCAGTGCCGTCGACGATCACGTCGTAGTCACGCAGAATCTCGAGCGCGTTCTGGCTCGTCAGGCGCGTGTCGAATCCCTCCACCCCGACGTGTGGGTTGACGTCACGGAGCCGGTCTGTCGCCGACGCGAGCTTCGAGCGTCCGACATCCTTCGTGCCATGCAGAATCTGTCGCTGGAGGTTCGTGACGTCGACGACGTCGAAGTCGACGAGCCCCAGCGTGCCGACGCCGGCGGCGGCGAGATAGAGCGCCGCGGGCGACCCGAGGCCCCCGGCGCCGATCAGGAGCACGCGGGCATGCTTCAATCGACGCTGGCCCGTGACGCCAATATCGGGGATGAGCAGATGCCGGCTGTAGCGGAGTGTCTCGTCGGCGTCGAGCGTTGGCAGATCTGCCGCGGGCGGCGCGTCCACGGCGTACGGCGAGAGGAGAGCCTGAGCCATGACCTCAACCTCCCGCGATGGCAGGCACGATCGTGAGCTCGTCGCCGTCGGCAAGCGGTGCGTCGAATCCGCCCTGGAAGCGAATATCCTCGTCGTTCAGATAGAACGTGACGTAAGGATACGGATTCCCTGCTTCGTCGCGCAGCCTCGGAGCGAGGGCAGGATACCGTCCCGCGACGTTGGCAACGGCTTCGCCCACCGTTGCGCCGCGCGTTTCGATAGCCTGGCGGTCGGCGAGCTTCGCGAGAACGGTGGGGAGATGAAGGGTGACGGGCATTGCGTTCCTCCGAATCGGTGAAGAGGTGTTGTGCTCGACGAATTGCGGCCGCTCGGCGGCCACTCGGACGCGGTATCCGCGAGCCGGCGTGTTGCTCTCGAACGCGTCCGACTTCACGCCGAGCTGCGACCATGCCGCGCACATGGCGCGAGAGACGACCGCCGCATCCGGTTGCCGTGCGATGGCGACGATAGATGCGCCCGATCCGCTGAGCGTCGCTCCGAACGCGCCGGCGTTGCGGGCCGCAGCGACTACCGCGTCGAAGCCCGGCACGAGGTGACGGCGGTAGGGGACGTGCAGGACGTCATCGAGCGCAGCGGCGAGCAGCGTCGCGTCGCCAGTCGCCAGGCCGTGCACGAGTGCCGCGCCCAGCGCTGCCGCGCGGGCCGCCACATCGTGAGGTACCGCCCGCGGGAGTACGGCGCGAGCGTGCACCGTTTCGACCATCAGCTCCGGGACCGCCAGCACGAGCGCGACGTCGGGCGCGACGGAGAGTGCGCGAACCGCCGGCGCGCAGCGGTCGCTGGAAAGTGGCGGCGCGATCGCCAGTGTGGCCCCGCCGAAGATCGCGGGAGCCACGTTGTCGGGATGTCCCTCGATGTCGGACGCGATCGCCGCGAGGGTGACGTCATCGAGACCGAGCTCGAGTAGCACGTTGGCGGCGATCGCACCGGCGACCGTTGCCGCCGCCGATGAGCCGAGGCCGCGTGCGACAGGAATCGTCGACGTTGCGAGTACGGCCAGTCCGCGAGGAGCGGCACGCCCTGCATGTGCGCACGCGGCACGAAGGCCGATGATGATGCGGTCCTCGGCCGCTGCTACGCCGAGATCGGCCAGCGTGCCCGCGCGCGTGATGCGCGCCTCGACATGCGATGCGGGATCGAAGCCGATCGTGACCGAGAGCCACCGATCCACGGCGACGCCGACGCAGTCGAACCCGCCGCCGAGGTTCGATGTCGATGCGGGAACGTGGACGTGGGCGCGGCGCGTCACGCGATGGCCTCGACTGGTCGCTCCGCTGGAACCCCGCGGGCGTGCCGGATCTCTGCCTCATCACCGGCATCGATCGGATAGCAATGCTCCGCGGCGGGGAACCGGCCCGCCCGGACGTCGTCGCCGTACGCTCGTAAGGCGGCGGTGATCACGGCATCGACGTCTGCGTACCGTCGGACGAAGCGCGGGCGAATGTCGCCAACGAAGCTGCCGAGGATGTCGTGCGAGATGACGAGCTGGCCATCGACGTGTGGTCCGGCGCCAATCCCGTACACGAGCACGTCGAGGCGCTCGCGCACGTAGGCGGCCGCTTCGGCTGGAATCGCCTCGAGCAGGATGCCGAACACCCCCGCCTCCTGAAGCGCGAGCGCGTCGTCCAGCAATCGCTTCACGGCGCTCAGTGTCTTTCCCTGCACACGGTATCCACCGAGCTGCCCGAGGGATTGCGGTGTGAGCCCGAGGTGTCCCATCACGGCGATTCCGGCGTCGGTCATGGCACGGACGCGGTTGGCGACGCGGGCACCGCCCTCGCACTTCACGGCGTCGCACCCGGCGGCGATGAAGGCCCCGGCGCTCCGCACGGCATCGGCGTCGGACACCTGGTACGACAGGAACGGCAGATCGCCGACGATGAAAGCACTCGGCGCCCCGCGACAGACCGCGCGCGCAAAGACGAGCATCTCATCGAGCGTGATTGCCACCGTCGTCGCGTGGCCCAGCATCGTCATGGCGGCCGAATCGCCGACGAGCAGGAAATCGACACCCGCACGATCGGCGAATGCGGCGGTCGGATAATCATACGCCGTCACGCAGACCGCCGACTGCCCGCGCGCCCGCAGCGCTTCGAGCGTCGTAAGCGTGACTTTCCGTCTCGGTCCATTCTGAGTCACGAGTGATCCTCCGGGTAGGCGCCGATCCTGCCGGCAAACGCGCGGATGCGATGCGCCCCGCGCGCGAGCTCATGGTCGGCCCCGGCGAACGAGAGGCGCAGATAGCCGGCTCCGCGATCGCCGAAGGCGGTGCCAGGAATCGTCGCGACACCGTCTTCCTCGAGCAGCCTGGCCGCAAGCGCTTCCGTCGTCAGGTTCGTGCGCGCGAGCACGCCCCGCACGTCGGCGTAGAGATAGAACGCCCCAGCCGGGGCGGGGCAGATAACTCCGGCAACGTCGCCCAGCGCCCCGAGCAACAGCCCGCGACGACGGCGCAGGGTCGTGACGAGGTCGCCAACGCAGTCTTGGGGCCCGGTCAGCGCGGCGACGCCCGCGCATTGCACGAACGGCGGCACGCAGCTGTACGCGTTGACCGCGAGTGCCGTCACCCGTTCGGCCAACGCGGGCGGAAGCACAGCGAAGCCCAGCCGCCACCCCGTCATCGCGTACGTCTTGGAGAAGCTGTCGATGAGGACCGTCTGCCGCGCGACCTCCGGGATCGCCGCGATGCTCGGGGCCACGGGAAGGCCCGGGTCATACACCAGCCGGCCGTACACCTCATCAGAGAGCACGAGCAGATCGTGCTGTGCCGCAATCTCAGCGATGCGGCAGAGAAGCTCGGGCGCGATCGATCCGCCGGTGGGATTGTGCGGTGCGTTCAGGATGAGTCCCCGCGTACGCGGCGTGATGCGCCTGGCGAGCTCTTCGGGGTCGGGCGCGAAGTCGGCTGCCGCGTCGAGCCCGTACGCGACGGCGATTCCGCCGGCGAAGCGGACGAGCGACCGGTAGGCCGGAAACCCAGGGTCCGGGACGAGGACCTCGTCGCCCGGCTCGAATGCGCAGAGGATCACGCAGCACAGCGCCGCCTTCGCGCCGGGCGTGACCACCACCTGCTCCGGGGTCACAACCACGCCGCGGTCGCGCAGCGACGCCGCGATGGCGTCGCGCAACACGGGGATGCCGGCCGGCGGTGCATATCGAGTGTCGCGCGCGCGCAGGGCGCGAACGGCGGCCTCGACGATATGCGACGGCGTGTCGAAGTCGGGCTCGCCAATGGCGAGGGACGCGATGTCGCGCCCGGTCTGCTCGAGTGCCCGTACCCGCGCGAGCACCTCGAACGCGCCCTCGAGCTCCAGCGCCCACGTATGCGCTGCGGGCAAGACCGGCTGCCCCGGAATTGTGCCTGTCGAGTGGTTGGACATCCCGAAAACAAAAAGGCCCGGACGGATGTGCCGCCGGGCGTCGCGTTTTAGCACCTTGTTTAACGTGGCGGCAATAGGCGGCAACTCACCACGAAGCATCGATTATGGCCCAAGGGTACGCCGAGTCGCAGGCGATGTCAAGTCGTCCTCAGCTGGCAAACGTCCGTGGGGCATCGAGTTCTCCACCTGCGAGATGGGGCGCAGCTCCAGCGGCAGCCCTCCGCGAAGAAACACGACACCCCCCCTTCGAGGCGCCCGGTGACGGTCACTTCGCCCGCCTTTCGGGTGACGGCGCGCACAGTCGGCGAGGATTCGGAGACGGTTGGCCAACCTCGGTCGTCGAGGGAGAGAAGCGTTCTCCTCTCTCGCGCCTCCCTGGGCCATCGTTAGGCTCCGGGCGGCGCGCGCCCCCTTGCTGAGGCACTCTCCATGTTCGACGCGATCGTGGAGCTCGTTCCCGCCGAATGGCGCGCGACGGTCACCGTGCTGCTGTCGCCGCTGCGCTGGATTCCCGAGCTACAGGCCACGCTGCTCCGCCCCTCGATGATCGGCGATAGCGTCGCCGGCATTGTGCTCGTGAGCGCCACGCTCCTCCTCCCCGCGCTACTGGTCATCGTGGGGTTGTGGTGCACGATGCTCTCCCTCTATACGCTGCCCTTCCGCTCCGGTCGAGGGAGCTACATCACGGCGCTCCTCCTCGCCTGGTGGGACGCGGGACGGTGCATCTGGCTCTTCTGGATGGGCTTCGTGCGAGTCGGCGTCGCGCTGGTGGGATGGGTCATCGGCGTGTTGCGCTTCACCTGGCTCTTCCTGAAGAACCTCGTCGTCGGCATGGTGCGCTCGCCGTTCTCCCTGCTCGACTGGAGCACGCGACGCTACTTCCAGCCCGGCGTACCGTGGGTCGCGTTCCTCGTCCTGCTCCTCTGGACGGGCGTGGAAGCCACGATCTTCACCTTCACGCTGAATCCCACGCTCGTCGAGGTCTTCGCGGGCCTCACCGGGTTCGAGCCGAATCCGCGCGTCATGGTACCGTTGCTCTGGATCTTCCTCTTCATGCTCGTCGCCGGGAGCTTCGCCTGTATGCAGGTGCTCGCGTCGGCCGTTCGGCAGAAGAAGGTGAGCGACATCGTCCAGATGGTCATCGTCGAGAGCGCGGTCATGTTCTTCGAGGTGATCTTCCTCTATCGCGAGATGATCGACGCCATCACGCCCTGGATCGCGCAGCAGACGGGCGGTGAGGTGCGTCTCGGGCTCGCGGCCACGCTGGCGCTCGCCTCCTTCGGCTGGATGGGCGTGCGCGGCATGTCGTGGTTCCTCTTTGGTCGCTTCGGGACGCCGGCGCTGCTGGCGGTGATCGCGCGTCAGACGATCACGCACGATGCGACGACGCCGGCCGTGCCGCCGCCGATTCAGCCGGCCATGTGGAAGGCACCCGTCGAGGCGCTGAAGGCCGAGACGGCGTGGTTCCACGCCGAAGCGAAGCGGATGCTGGAGCTGTTGTCGCTGCCCGTGCTCCAGCTGCTCGCCGGCGCGGTGAACTTCGCCGTGATGATCGTGCAATCCCACGGCGTGTTCTCGCTGCCCTTCAAGACATTGGAAGACATGCTGGCGGCGACCCACCTCGCGCGCACGCATGCGCCGCACGCGGCAGTCGAGCGGCCGGCCCGGCGCGCTGGCGGCATCCCGACGCCGCGCGACCCGATGCCGGGGGTGGCGTCATGATCCGCGCGCGGCATTTGGCCGTGCGCCGGCTGGCGCAAGGAGTGGCGCTCGCGGCGCTCGTCGCGTGCGCGCCGGCAAGCGGTGATGAGCGGACAGCGCGTTCGACACTGGTCATCGGCATCGACGTCAGCGGCTCGTTCCGCCGCGGCGGGCGATACGACAGCTCGATCGAGTTCGCCGCCAACTATCTGTACGGTCATCTCCATGGCCTGGGCGGTCTCAAGAAGCCGACGAACGTCTTCGTGGGATCGATCGGCGGAGAGCAGCCCGGCGAGACCAAGTCGTTTCAACCGATCCACACGTTCCAGGGGATGAGCGTGGCGGAGATCGCGTCGTATCTCAGACGCGAGTATCCCTCGCGCGATGGGCTCACGGACTTCAATCCATTCTTCACGCGTGTGGCCACGCTGCTCAAGCGCCAGGGACTGGTGCTCTCGCCGCTCAACGTGGTGCTCTTCACCGACGGGTTGCCCGACCTGCACAGGGACAAGCGCGACAGCCTCTCGATGTACACGAAGATCAACATGAGCGAGCTCGAGTACATCTCGAAGAGCGTGACGATCCGCGTGCTGTATCCCGCGCCGACGGTCGCCGTGCACTGGGAGAAGCGCGTTCCCCGGCGCCGCGTGCGCATGTGGACGGTGGACGACGAGGTGATGGCGACCTGGCGGCGCCACTATCGCCAGGGTGCGCCCCCGGAGGCGCAGGACACGTTGTGGAAGTGGATCAATGACAACGTGGACTTTCGGGTTCGGAGTGTCGGGGTATTGTAGAGTGGGTCAGGGGTCACGGGCCCACGGGCCAACGCCTCGCTGCGGAGCAACGCAGCGAGGCGTTTTCCTTCCCTGACCCACCCCGTGGCCCCTGGCCCCTGGCCCATGACCCCGCTACTCGGTGCTTGATCCCTGAGCGGCCGAGTTAGTGCTCCCGGCGATGAGCGCTCGCGCGCTCTCGACGGCCTCGTGGGATCCAACCACCGCGAGTATGTCACCTTCGTGAAGTGTCTCCTGCCCGGAGGGCATGAGCACTTGTCGATCACCGCGCACGATGGCCAGTACGGTCGCGCCGGTGAGCCCACGAAGGTTGACGCCGGCGAGTGTCTGTCCTTCGAGGGCGCTCCCCGGCTCGACCCGTAGCGACACGGGGTCGCCGAGTCCCGGGAGAATCTTCCCCACGCTGTCGAGCGAGGGGGCCGCTCGCTCGCCGGCCGTGCCGGTCTTCTCGGCGGCCATCTGCTGGGCCAGCACGGCGACGATCACCTCGGCGCCTGCGCGCGCGTGGCCGTGCAGATCGGCCGCGGTTCGCCAGAAGGTGATCCCGAGGACGAGGAGGAGTACTCCCACACCGACCGCGACGACGAACGTCGACCCAATGCGGGGGAGAAAGGGCTGCGTCACGGCCACGACGAAAACCACCGCCACGATAACGACCGCGAGCTGGAGCGTGACGATCAGCGCTCGGCGCGGGGCGGCGGCAAAATCGACCCCCTTTTCGACGGGGGGCAGCGCCTCGTGCGCGAGCATGTTCCCGAGTTGACGAGCCGTGCGGAAGAACCCGACGAGGAGCGGGAGCGCGATGGTGGTGATGCCGGCGACGACGATGACACGCGCCGCCATGGTCGAGAGTCCGGAGGAGGCGGCAAGCAGGTCAGTGAACCTGCGCGTCTCGAGCGCGGCACCGATCAGCACGAGCGCGATGACGACTACGTCGAGGAGGAGGACCCCCAGCAACCGTCGCAGGCGAGGGCGTTCCGAGCGCGCCCGCGACTCGCGGATGCGCTCCATCCACGAGCCGTACAGAGTGACGAAGGTCTGAATGGGACGAGGAAGCTTGCTGTCGACGAAGACGGCTGTCGACGGCGCGGCGCGAATGAGCCACGGCGTGATGAGCGTCGTGATCGCCGACACCGCGACCGCAATCGGATACAGGAAGCTGCGCGTCGCGCCGGTCGCGAGGCCGACTCCGGCAATGATGAACGAGAACTCACCGATCTGCGCCAGGCTCATCCCCGTCTGGAGGGACGTGCGCGTGCTGTAGCCGGTGAAGAACGCACTGATTGTCACGCCAAACACTTTCCCCACGATTACGGCGATGGTGAACGCCACCACGGGCAGCCAATACTGGGCGACCAGCTTTGGGTCGATCAGCATGCCGACAGCGACGAAGAAGATGGCGGCGAACACATCGCGCACGGGCTCGATGAGATGGGCGACCCGCTTCTCCTCACCCGACTCTCCCACGAGCGAGCCGGCGATGAAGGCGCCGAGCGCGACGGAATATCCGAACGCCTGAGCCAGCAAGGCGGCCGCGAAGCAGATGCCCATGCTGGCGATGAGCGTGGTCTCGGGGCGGGCCATGCGAACGACCGCGCGGACGGCGCGAGGAATGAGCAGAAGGCCAACACCGATCAACCCGGCGAGGAAGATTCCCAGCCGCATTCCGGTGGTGGCCAGGCTTTCGGCCGACAGCTCCGAGCCCGCCGAGAGGGCAGTGAGAATCGTGATGAGGAAGATGCCAATGAGATCCTCGATGATCAGCACACCCAGCACGAGCTGGGTGAACTTTCCAGTAACCCCCTGCTCCTGGAACGCCTTGGCGATGATCGTCGTGCTCGAGATGGCGATGATGGCGCCGGCGTAGAGGCTCTCCATCGTCGTCCACCCGAACGCACGGGCGAGCGAGTATCCGATCCAGACCATGAGACTGCTCTGGACGACGGCGACGATTCCGGCACGTGGCCCCACGCGAATCAGCTTGCGCAGGCTGAACTCGAGGCCGAGCGAGAAGAGCAGGAGGATGACGCCCGTTTCCGCGAGTGCCTGCACCGTCGCGACGTCTGCCACGACCGGGATCGGGACGTGCGGGCCGACGATCATCCCAGCGAACAGGTAGCCGAACACCACTGGCTGCCGCAGGCGCTGGAAGATGACCGTCGTCAGCCCGGCTGCGGAAAGGACGACGGCGAGCGTCCTCAGGAAATCGTGGGCGTCCATTGGGCGAAGGTACACGCCCATCGTGCACAACGCACGCACCGCGGGAGACGCACTACGAAGGGCGTGGACGCGAGCGACGGCGCACGCCGACCGAGGTCGGCGTGCGCCGTCCGACACTGCATGTGCCCTACCGCTCGGGAGGTGTCTCGGTCACGGGTGCGGGAATCACCACGTCCGTGATCGCCACGCGCTCGGTCTTCCAGGTCTCCACTTCGCGGACGAAATCTTCCGCGAGCAGGGCGAGGTCGATCGGCGTCGCGAGTGGATCATCGCTTCGGTCGCCAATACGGGCGAGACTGGCGGATGCTTTCGCATATCCGGGATCGATCGACACCGCGGCGCGATACGACTCCGCGGCGGCGACGAAGTGTCCGGTCCGCTCGAGCGCCATGCCGAAGTTGTTGCGGAACACGGCGACGGTGGAGTCGAGCTGCACGGCCCGCGCGAGGGGACGCAGCGCCTCCTCGAACCGACCCAGCTCGATCAGCACGAGACCCAGATTGTTCATCGCCCACACGTCGTGCGCCTCGAGCGCCAGCGCGGAGCGATACGATTCGATCGCTTCCTCAGACTCGCCGAGCGCCGACCGCACGCGGCCCATGAGCCGATGCACTTCGCCCGACGCGGAGTCGAGCTGGAGCGCCGCGAGCACACGCTCGGAAGCCTCGCGGGGCTCCTTCATCTCCAGCAACACCCGCGTGAGGTTGAGCAGGCTCTTCACGTGCGATGGGTCGAGCTCGATGGCGCGCTCGAAGCTCTCGCGGGCCCGGGGTAGCTGGCCGGCTTTCCACGCCGACAGCCCGAGCATGTAGTGGCCCCACGGGTTCCGCGGACGACGGGTGACGTACGACGCGAACATCTCCGTCGCTTCGCCGTAGCGTCGTGAGGTGAACGTGGATTCCGCCTCCTCGTACGTGACATTCTCGTAGCTCGGTGTCGTCGCCTGAACGGGCGCCTCGACGACCGGGTCGTTGACGACCACCGGCTCATTGGTCGCGGTTGTGGTACGCTGTTCCGGCTCGCTTCGATCGCACGCGAAGATGGTGAGCACGGCCAGCGCGGTGAGCGCGAGCGGCAGGTAATTCCGGCGGGGCTGCTCGGCGAAGTGAATGGGGCGATGCATGGTTCTCTCCTTGTGGTGGTGCGCCCTGGGCGCGTTTCGTGTTGCCAGCGTGCCCGCTCGTTAGGGCAACCGGGCGACCAGGGGAGGAGAGGGGATTGCGGATCGCGGAAGTGGTTGTAGGAGTTGGCGTTGGGATTGGAGCGGCTTTCGCTGGATGGGGCGGCTGTGTTCGCGCGGACACGGTCACGGGGTGGCGACTGTGGTCGGCGGGACACGGCTCGAGGTGCTCGAGGTGCTCGAGGTGCTCACCCGGGGAGGCTCTTCGGTGATTTCCGAGATGGCTGACACTGGCTTCTGCCCGCCAGCGGCCACGGACTGCCGGAACTGCCGAATGACTCGAATGGCGCGAATAGCGCACTGCGCCGTAGCGCGCTCCACGCGCGGACGAGCTCCCACAGTTTCTTTTGTTACCACCTCCGGGGAGCCAGATTCGCGCGCGCATTCGCGCCCTTCGCGTCATTCGAGTCATTCGGCAGTTCCGGCTGTCCGTCGCCGAGCCACCGCGATGCCTCGAGCACGTCGAGCACCTCGACTAGGACTCCCGCTTCAGCCCGTGCCGGCGCATGATCTTCAACAGGCTCGCATGGTCGGCGAGACCGAGGGAGCGCGCGGTGCGCGTCACGTGCCAATCGTGGCGCTGGAGTGCGGCGACGACGATCTGGCGCTCGGCTTCCGCTTTCAGCTCGATGAACGTGCTCGACGCAGGATCGGGCGCAACGCGCGAATCGGAGCCGTGCACCTCTGCCGGCAGGTGCTCCTCGCCGATTGCATCGTCATCGCATGCGATCACCATGCGCTCGATCACGTTGCGAAGCTCGCGCACGTTGTTGCGCTTCCAATCGCAGGAGGAGAGGCGCTCCACCGCGGCGGCGGAAATCACCTTCCGGCGAATGCCGAATCGCTCGCACGTCGTGCGCACGAGATGATCGACGAGCTGCGGGATGTCCGACCGTCGCTCGCGAAGCGGAGGAACGCGCAGCGCGTGCACATCGAGGCGAAAGAGGAGGTCTTCCCGGAATCGGCGCTCGGCGACCTCCGTGTCGAGCTCGCGGTTGGTCGCGGCGATGATGCGAGCGGCGAACGGGATGGGACGTGAGGCGCCCACACGAACGATCTGCCGCTCCTCGAGAGCGCGCAGCAGCTTCGCCTGCGCCGCGAGCGGAAGCTCGCCAATCTCGTCGAGAAAGAGTGTCCCCTTGCCCGCGGCCTCGAACGCGCCCTTGCGAGTGGCGTGCGCGCCGGTGAACGCCCCTCGCTCGTGGCCGAACAGCTCGCTCTCGACGAGCTGCTCGGGGATCGCGGCGCAGTTCAGCGCCACGAACGGCTCGCGCTCCCTGCCACTCAGGCGGTGGACATCGCGCGCGACCAGCTCCTTGCCTGATCCGCTCTCGCCGATGATGAGTACCGTCGAAGGGATCGGTGCCACGCGGGCAAGGCTCTCCTTGAGCCGACGCATCGCCGGGCTATCGCCCAGCAGCGCGGAATCCTCGGCCGCGTAGGTGCGGAGCGTGGCGACCTCGGCCAACAAGAGGCGTCGCTCGATCGCGCTCTCGACCTCGCGCGCCACGCGCTCGACCGTCTCGCCCTTGTCGATGAACCCATACGCGCCGGCCCGCATGGCCTGCACGCAGCGATCGTAATTGCCCGTCCCCGTGTACACGACGACGGGGACATCCAGACCGCGCTCGCGCATGGCGCGCAACACGCCGAACCCATCACGTCCGGGCATCTCGAGATCGAGGATGACGCAGTCCACCGGCTCGCGAGCCAGCATCTCGAGCGCGGCATCTCCGTCGGTCGCCACGAGGGTCTCCATGCTCGTCAGGCGGCGAAGGTCGTACGCGAATTGATCGGCGAGCGCGCGAACATCGTCGACGATGAGAAGCGTGTTCATGCCATGGCCCTCGTGCGGTGCAGGGGTGTCGGGTGTGCCGGCAGCTCGACGATGGCCGTGGTTCCGCGCCGGGGCGCCGTATCGATGTGAAGCGCGCCCCCGTGGTCGGCGACGAGACGTCGCACGACCGACAGGCCGAGCCCGGTGCCTTGAGGTTTCGTTGTGTAAAACCCCGCGAGCGCGCGTGTGACCTCGTCCTGCGTCATTCCCCGCCCGGTGTCGGCGACGGTCACGCGTACCACGTGATCGGTGCAGTCCGTCGAGAGAGTGACGGAGCCGCCATCGGCGGAGAGACTCTGCACTCCGTTCGCGACGAGATTGTCGAAGATACGGCGCAAGGCGACCGGATCGCCGAACACCTGCGGCGCGTCCGATTGCAGTCGCAGGTGCAGCGGGACGGCGTACGCGTCGCGAGCTGCGGTCGCGACCTCGCGCAGCACGGCGTTCACATCCACCGGGCGCCGTTCCGTGCGCGGAGTGAGGCGGGCCCATCGCGTGGCGAGGTCGTCGAGATACGTGACGCTCGACTCGAGCGTGGCGCGTCGCTCACCGAACACCGTCGCGAGCTCGCCGGGTGCATGCTGCTGGACCTGGGACAAATGGCGCACCACGTTCCGGATGGGGACGAGCCCATTCTTCATGTCGTGATTCACCTGTCGCGCCATGTCGCCCACGGTCGCGCGCCGCTCCGCATCGCGCAGACGGGCCGCCCCCGCGCGAAGGCGGCGCGTCATGGCCGCGAAGCGACGCGCCAGGGTGCCGAGCTCGTCATTGCGGGCGCTGACGGAATCGACGTCAGGCGTATGGAAATCGATCGAGAGTGCCGCGCGAGCCAGGGTCGCCATCGGGCGGCTCAGCGCCGCCGCGAGCCAGGCGATGAGGACGCCGCCAGCGAGCGCGGCGAGGACAACCGACGCGGCGATCCAGCGATCGACATCGCGCCGAAGCGTCTGAAGCTCATTCCCTCGTTGCGTGATCGCGAGATACGTGGTCGTGGGCGCGCTCGACGCGTCGTCGACGAATACGAGCGGAAGCGTCTCGACCGCACCCGATTCCCGCGCGGCCACAGTGCCCAGGGCGAGTGAGACATCGAGCTCCCCATCGCGACCGAGGCGCGCGAAGAAGGCGGAATCGATCGCGGTGCCGCCAATCAGAATGAACTCTCGGCCACCGACTCTGGCCCGCACGGTCCGGGCGAGCGCGAGAAAGGAGCCTGCGACCGTCTTCACACGCACGAGTGCCTGCCCCCCTGGGGCCGCCGCAATGCGTGCGGGCAGCGCCGTGTCGAGGCGCCCAAACTCATTCCGGAAGTGACCGGAGCTGACGATGCGTCCCGAGTCGTCGTAGACGCGCAGCACCGAAAGCCCCGCGATCTCCATCGCGCCCTCGGCCCAATCGAGCACGTACCGCCGATGCGCGCCATCGCCGCGAACCGCGCCAAGCCGAAAGCGATTGTCGGATGACAGATCCGCTTCGAGAATCTCGAGTCGCGCGGCGATCGACGCGCTCTCGCGCGCGAGGTCTTGCCGCACGATGTCCACGAGCGTTCTCACGCGGCGCTCGTGCTGGGCCGTGAGCCGGTGCGTGACTTCGCGTCGCACACCGTGCGCGAGCACGGCGAGAGGAATGATCGCCGCCACGACGAACGCGATGGAGATGCGAGCGCGAAACGTCATGGCCGCGGCCCCCGCGGTGCAATGGCGTAGGCTCGCGTGTCGATCAACGGACGGAGTGAATGCGAGCCCACCCACGACGCCTTCGCGGCGATCGCGGCAATCGCGTCGCAGCGGGACGCTCGCGCGACCGAGATGACGTACCCCAGGTCCTCGCCGGCGATGAGCGCGCTGTCGAGCGCCGAGGCGCTCCTCCCGACGGCGGCGACCTCGCGGTCCTCCGTGAGCGCGACGATGCGCGCCGCGAGCTCCTGCGCGGTGCGGTCGCCGATGGCGTAGAGAATGCGCCGCGATCGCGTGGGAGCAGCGTGCGGAGGCGTGCCACTCCGGACGGACTCGCATTCCCATGACTCCGCCGCGCGCGCATCGACCCGCACGGCATCGGGGCCGGTTCCCGCGCCTAACGCGGCGACGGGCGCCGACGAGAGGACCACGTAGGTCCGGTCCCACGGCAACGGCGTGACCTCCAGATCCGGTCGGGCGGATGCGTAGGCCACGAGATCGAGGTCCTCCGTCGCAAGCACGGCGTACCCGGCGTCGACAGCGTTACGCGCGCCCTCGCTATCGAGCCGGCGCACCGAGGCGCCCGTGGGGGTGAGGGCGATGCGCACGGCCCAGCGATCGGATGATCCCGTCCCCCACGGACGGAGCCACTCGGCCGCCAGGGCTTGAGCGCACGTGGCGGGCGGTACGTCGAGCGCGCGAAAGTGGAGTGTGGCCGTGTCGGCGAGTGTCGACGGAGATTCCGCGAGCGCGCACGTGGCCTTGCCGAGGCTGGGCCCCGGGGACGGGCGTGCTCCACCGCCGCACGCGCCGATCGCGCACAGGGCCCCTGCCCAGACCAGCGTTCTGCCCACCCCCCGACCGCGACGCATGGCCACCCGGGATCACGACGGAAAATGCGGAAAGGTCTTTTCCCCTGTATTTGTTACCCCAACGCGTGTTCCCCCCATTAAGACGGGATTAACATGGCATGAGCTGTTAATGACCTGACGGCACCCCTAGCATCGGGCGCGGGGATCGCGCATTGATAACGGCTTCCGCACGGGCCCGAGGTGGCGAGAATGCCAGACGCGACCAGACGGTGGATGCGAAGCGAGGAATATCAGCGATACGTGGACATTGCCGCGGGCGCACGGTCCGCGGCGGAGTTGGCCAGGCTGAGAGCGGAGCTCCGCGCCAACTGGCCAGAGGACGCCACCGCGCAGCTCCTGTCGGAGGTGCTCTACGACCAGGAGCAGTCGTTCGACGACCACGATGGCGCGCGCGCACAGGCATCGGCGGTGTGGCACGACGATCCAACGCTGTTTCAGCCGCGCCGCACACGGCGCATTTCGGCGGAGATTCCCGCCGTGCCGCCCGAGACGCCCGCGCCGCCGGACGGCCGAGCGCCTAACGCCTGACGGTCAGCGCGGCGGCTCGCTGCGGGGATCGGACCGCCGCGCATCGAGGCGGCGGGTAGGCGCCTCCAGCGCCAGTCCAAGCAGATCCTGGAGCTTCGCGTCCGACATGCTGCGCCAGTCGGCTGGGTAGTGCGGAAGCCGCTTCCGCAGGTTCTCGTCGAGCGTCTCGAAAGCCAGCCACCCGTGCTCGAACTCTCCCAGGTTCGACTCCCGTTTCGAGCCGCGGGAGCGGGTGGGCGTCACAGCCCACACCCGCCACGCCCTGCCGTCGTGATCGGTGAACTCGCGAATGGTCTCGCCCGCCGTCGCGCTGTCGGTCGCCGCCCGTTCGTTTCGTCGCTTGCGAAGGGACACCACGTCCTTCGCGGCGCGCGCCGCGGCGAGGAGCGAGTCGCTCAATTTCGCCAGCTCGGCGGTGGATTCATCCGACACTTCCCGCGTGTCGGGAGCGCACGCCTCCTGGAGCTTCTCGGCGAGCTCCGCTTCAGTGTGCTGGAGGGCGACGACGACGGGATCCGACTGCGGCGACGGAGGCGTGGTCATGCGATGGGCTCATGCGCAAGACGTTGGGTAGCGGCGATATATGGGATCCCTCCGCGCAACCCTCGTGCCTTGCCCTCAAGCACCATCACTCGGGGGCTGAGCGTCTCGCCGACGCCATGACTCATTGTCCCCCAACAGGGGGCGTGCCTGCTCGAGGAGGTGCCCCAACTCCGCCTCGGTCGCGCCCTCCCAGCGGGCAGGAATGGGAGCGAGGCGCCGCTTCTCGCCCCCGCCTACAGGCTCGAACGCGAGCCACCCGTTGATGACGCTCTGAAGGTGATCTTCCGCGCGCGTGGCCGAGTGCATGCTCTCGGGACGAATGTCCCACACCCGCCAGCGACTTCCCTTCTCGTCCGTGAACTCTCGCAGCGCCATGCGCCGCGCCGGTGCACGACGTGTACCCTCGTGCACGGAAGGGTCAGATCATCTCGATGTGAGCACCCGGAATGGGACCACGCGCTCCGCCTCGTCCCATTGGAGGCGCAGCAAGTTGACGCCGCCGTCCGTCTCGGCCTTGATCGTGAACGTCTCGACCGGTGTCGCCAGCGGTCGCGCCGAAAGGCGCACGCGGCCCAGATCCTTCGCCGGATCGTGCGCGGTGCCCGTCTGGCCGGTCTCGCGGTTGATGATCAGCCAGCCCCCATCACGCTCGGGGACGGAGAAGAGCGTGTAGCGGCCGGCTGGAACGGCGAGGGTGTCGGCTCCCGTGCCGAAGACGAGATCGCGATCGGTCTCGAAATGCGTGGCCTCGTTGGCGCCGGTGCGCCACACGGTCCCGAAGGGGACCAGCGCGCCCCAGATCGCGCGCCCTCGCTTCGACGGGGTGCCATGATCGAGGGAGATTGTCGCCCCCGCGACGACGCCGCTGGTCCGCGCGCGACCGGACAGCGCGCCGAAGCTTCGGCCGGCAGCATCCTGAGACGTCCACCGGCGCACGACGTCGTCGATCGGCATCCACGGCCGGCGTTCAACAAGGAGCTTGCGGGTCGTCGCGCCCGCGTCGAGCGCGATGAGTCGACCGGAGGCATCGACGCGAAGCCGCATCGTTCCGCGGGACGGGTGCGTGATCGTCATGCTGTCGGTGCCCACGCGGCCGAGGGCGAAGGTAGAGACTCGCGACCCGGTGAGCAGAGGCTGTGGTGATTCGCCGACCCCGCTGGCCCTGAATCGCATGAGCGCGATCTCGTACGGCCAGTGCACCATGTCGATGAATGGCAGCACCTTGGGATCGGCACGCACCGTGCGCGTACGTCGCTGGTCGCCGGCGGTGGTCTCAATGCGCAGCGAGTCGCCCGCGCGCGTCACGATCTCGCGACGGGCGGGAGTGGCGCCCCCTCCGGTCGTGTCGAACGTCGTCGCCTCCATTCGCTCGAGCATCCCCGACGGCGACAGCTCCAGCACATACACGGTTCGCGACGTCCGAGGCACGCGCATCGCGACTTCGGCTTCCACGCGCCGCGGCGAGCGGACGACGCGCTCGACGACGAGCGTATCCGCGCCGAGGCGGGTGACGAAGGCGGCGCTGTCGAGCGCGGCCTTCGTGCCCTGCGCAAAGACGGCCGATGGAGCGGTGGCGGCGAGTATGCCAGCGAACACCAGAGTGGCACGACCCAATACGAACATTTCCTACCTCACTCGTCCTGGTCCATGTAAGGAAACTGTATCTCCTACGCACACAGGGAGAAATGCGCTGGCTGCGCCGGGGGGCAGCGTTACCATCGTCCCACCCCCCACCCAGGGAGCAGGTTCCATGCGCTTGCGCGGTTCGATCAGGGTCGTTGCCGCGCTCGCCGGCGCGCTCATTGGCCTGACCTGCTCCAGCGCGCCGGCGGGTCCCACCGTGCCGCCATTCATTGGGGACGGGCGGCGCGTCCTCTTCATCGGCAACAGTCTCACGTACTGGAACGATCTCCCGCTCATTGCGCAGTCGCTCGCCGATTCGGCCGGCGGCGCTTCGCTGGCGGTGATGGTCGTGGCGTTTCCCGATTTCAGTCTCGACGATCACCGGGCGGAGGGGACCGCGCAACGCGCGATCGCGCGCGGCGAGTGGGAGGTGGTGGTGTTGCAGCAGGGTCCATCGTCCCTGCCGGAGAATCGGGCGCAGCTGCGCGCGGCGGTCGGCGCGCTGAACGACGAGATCCGCGCCGTGGGCGCGATTCCGGCGCTGTACTCGGTGTGGCCGTCGGATGCGCGGCGCGCCGACTTCGACCGGGCGATCGAGTCGTACACGCTCGCCGCGCAGGACGTGAATGGAATGCTCTTCCCTGTCGCCGCGGCCTGGCTTGCGGCGTGGCGACGGGATCCAACACTCGCGCTGTACTCACCGGATGGCCTGCACCCGTCGGCCGCCGGCTCGTATCTCGCGGCGCTCGTTATGTACGGCGTGCTGTACGAGCGGTCCCCGGTGGGGCTCCCGGCGCGCGTGCGGCTCGCCTCGGGGGCCCAAATCGACGTGACGCCGGAGGTTGCGGCGGTGCTTCAGGCTGCGGCGGCGGAGGTTCTCGATCGCTGAGCGGCTCCGCCGCGCACTGGACGAAGACTCCGCGAGGCGCTAGTCTCGCGCCCATGACTCTCGCCCGCACGCTGCTCCTTCGCGCGTCCCGGAGTGAATGGCTTGCCGGCCAGTTCAGGAAGCACGAGTTCACTCGGCGTGCGGTGAAGAGCTTTCTGCCGGGCGAGGAGCTCGGTGCCGCGCTCGACGCGGCCGCCGGCCTGGCGACGGAGGGGCTTGGCTCCGTCATTACCAACCTGGGCGAGCGCGTGACGACCCGTGGGGAGGCCGCCGCGGTTCGCGAGCACTACCTCGGTGCGCTCGATGCGATCCAGGCACGTGCGCTCCCCACGCAGCTGTCGGTGAAGCTGACGCATCTCGGCCTCGATGCGGGGCGCGACGCCTGCGCGTCCGACGTGGCGAAGCTCGCCGCGCACGCCGCGACGGTCGGTTCGTTCGTGTGGATCGACATGGAGGAATCGCACTACGTCGATGCGACGCTGGGGATTTTCCGGGAGATCCGCGCGTCGCACGCCAACGTCGGCTTGTGCCTCCAGGCGTATCTGCACCGCAGTCCGATGGACATCGAGACGCTCCTTGCCCTCCAACCGTCGATTCGTCTGGTCAAGGGCGCCTATCGAGAGCCGGCCGCACGTGCGCTGACGCGCCGTCACGACATCGATGCGGCGTACCTGTCGATGGGGCGGCGACTTCTGGATCAGGCGGCGCGCGGTGCGGGAATGCCCGTCTTCGGCACGCACGACACGCGGTTGATCGAGGCGCTGCGCATGCACGCGAGTGGGCGACGTCTGCCTCCCCACGCGTACGAGGTGCACATGCTGTATGGCATCGCGACGGCGACGCAGCGCGCTCTGGCGACGGCAGGGACGCGGGTGCGCACGCTCATCAGCTACGGGACGCACTGGTTCCCCTGGTACATGCGGCGGCTCGCCGAGCGCCCCGCGAACATGTGGTTCGTCGTCCAGAACGTCTTCCGCCAATGACCGAGCCCACGGCCCCTCCTGTGCCGGAGCGTCCGACGCCGATCATCGTGCGCGCGCTGCGCCCCTTCCAGCGATTCGCGCACACCGAATCGGCGGGGGGCGTGGTGCTGCTCGCCTGTGCCGCCCTCGCGCTCGCATGGGCGAACTCTCCGTGGGCGGAGAGCTATTTCCACTTGTGGGAGACGCACGTTGGCGTGAGCCTGGCCGGGCGAGTGCTGGACCTTTCCCTTCACCACTGGATCAACGACGGGCTGATGGCGGTGTTCTTCTTCGTCGTCGGCCTCGAGATCAAGCGCGAGATGCTGGTGGGGGAGCTGTCATCGGCCCGGCAGGCCGCACTGCCGATCGCCGGCGCGCTGGGCGGCATGCTCGTGCCCGCAGGCATCTACGCGGCGATCAACGCGGGCGGTCCGGGGAGCGCCGGATGGGGAATTCCCATGGCGACGGACATCGCGTTCGCGCTCGGCGTTCTCGCGCTTCTCGGGCCCCGCGTTCCCGTCGTGCTGAAGGTGTTCCTCACCGCGCTGGCGATCGCGGACGACATCGGCGCGGTGCTCGTGATCGCGCTGTTCTACACGAGCGACCTGGCCTGGTCCGCGCTTCTCGCGGGGGGAGTGGTTCTCGGCGCGTTGATCGCGCTGAACGTCCTCGGCGTTCGCCGACCGGGGGCGTACCTCGCTCTCGGCGTACTGCTCTGGCTGGCGTTTCTCCAATCGGGGGTCCACGCCACCGTCGCCGGCGTGGTGCTGGCGATGACGATTCCGTCGCGCACGCGCGTGCACGAAGAGGAGTTTCTCGCGGTGGCGCGCGGTGCGATCGACGAGTTCGATGCGGCATGCCAACCTGGCGAAACGGTGCTGACAAACCGTGCGCAGCAGGAGGCGATCGAGGCGCTCGAGCACGTCAGCGAGGGCGTGCAGTCGCCGCTATTCACCATGGAGCGCAAGCTCCACGGCGCGGTGGCGTTCGTCATCATGCCGGTGTTCGCGCTGGCCAACGCGGGTGTATCGCTCGGTGGACTCCTCGATACGCTGGCGCTGCCAGTGACGTTGGGCGTCGTCCTCGGCCTCCTGATCGGGAAGCCGCTTGGAATCACGCTGTTCGCGTGGCTCGCGGTGCGCCTGGGATGGGCGACATTGCCGGCGCAGGCGTCGTGGCGCACGCTGCACGGCGTCAGCTGGCTGGGAGGGATTGGCTTCACGATGTCGCTGTTCATCGCCGGCCTCGCGTTCAGCGACGCGAGTCTGCTGGACTCGGCGAAAGTCGGTATCCTCGCCGGCTCCCTGGCGGCGGGGATTGTGGGGTGGGCAATGCTCAGAACAGCCAAATGAGGAATGAGGACCGAGGAGTGAGGAAATCCATGATCGGGATTCCCTCACTCCTCAGTCCTCACCTCATTTGATTCTCAGAATCACCCACGAGGGCGTCGGAACACGATCCTCGAGGGCCGGATGAAAGCGGTAGCGCGCCAGCTCCGCGACGAGGCGCGCGCGATCGACCCCCCTCGCCGCCACGCGCGAAATCTCGGCGTGCGCGATGGCGCCGGTGGTGTCGATCAGCACGCGCAGCGTCAACACCTCGTCGCCGATGGCGGTGACGTCGGGCGCGATGGCCGCGGAGTCGACCGTTAGGCGCGCGGTGTCTCGGACCGGGACACCGGCGACCACTCGCTCGACGGTCGAGCGAGGCGTGCCGGCGGGCGCGGGAACGCCGCGGACGATCCAATCGGGCGCGGGGAAGGCGTCCGGCTCCCGCTCATCGATCGTGGCAACGTTGGCGAAGGCGAGCGGCTCGATGCGTGCGAGCACCGGCGGACACACTTCCCTTCGCCCGAGCGCGAGCGATGCCGACTCGCCGGTCGAGGCATGCAGACGTGCGCCCCAGCCCTCGTCGCTGCGCGGAACCCGCAGATGCGCCTCGATGATCCCCCGAATCGAATCGGCCGTGCTCACCGGCATGCGCCGGTCGATCACGCGAGCGCGCTCCGTGCGGCCGGACGCATCGAACGAGAGGGCAATGAGGACGCTGCCTTCTGGCCGAGTGCGCAGCACCGCCGCAACCGCGGCCGAGTCGAGCATGGCCGACAGAGCGGGCAACTCGCGCGGCTGAAACGCGTCGGAGTAGCACGCCTGCCCCTGCGGCGGTCGCCATCGCCCGAAGGCGATCGGAACGGTGCCCGGGTTCGACGTGGCCTGCGCGCACGCGGCGAGGCCGATGAGGATCGGCCCCATGCGCACGATGCGCGCGGCTGGGAGGAAGGAAGGTGGCAAAGACGGAAGTGTGTCCCCGATGGCCAATGTGTGGGGCGCGCAGAGGATGTCAACGTGACTCGCGACCCCCCGATGTGAACATTGCGCAAACATGTTGACGAGGTCCGGCATAACGATCATCGTCCGGTCCCGTCGTCGTCCGCAACGCAACGCCGAGCACCGCGCCGTCCGTGTCGGTACCTGCCCTCGTCGACCACCTCTTTCGACACGAAGCCGCGAGGATGACGGCGACGCTGGCGCGCATCCTGGGCCCCGGCCGCATCGAGCTGATCGAAGATGTCGTCCAGGAAGCGCTGCTGGCCGCGCTTGGCCGGTGGCCGCGCGACGGCATCCCCGGCAATCCGACCGCCTGGCTCGTGCAGGTGGCGAAGCATCGCGCGCTCGACGTCCTGCGACGGGAGCGCCTTCTGGAGGACCGCGAGAGCCGCGTTCGCGAGGCGATCGCGCAGTGGGGCCACGGTGACGCCACCCTCGTCGCAGACGATCCCGTGATCGTCGACGATCAGCTTCGCATGATCTTCATCTGCTGCCATCCGGCAATCCCGGCCGACTCCCGTGTCACGCTCACACTCAAGTTGGCCGGCGGCTTCGGCGCCTCGGAGATCGCTCGTGCGTTCCTGGCCGAGGAGACGGCGATACACCAGCGGCTGGTGCGGGCGAAGCGCAGGATCCGCGAAGCGGGGCTGGCGTTCGAGATGCCCGAGGGCGCCGAGATCTCAGAGCGTCTCGACTCGGTGCTCGACGTGCTGTACGCAATGTTCACCGAAGGGCATACGGCCCACGCGGGCGACGAGCTAGTGCGTCGTGACATCGGCGAGGAGGCGATGCGCCTAGGCGCCCTGCTGCTTCGCCACCCCGCGCTAGCCCGGCCGGCCGTTCACGCTCTGATGGCGCTCTTCCACCTGCACGCGGCTCGCTTTGAGACACGGGTGGATTCGGAGGGTGAGCTCCTGTTGCTGGCCGAACAGGACCGCACGCGGTGGGATCGGGCGCACATCGCGGCCGGGGTGCGCCACCTGGAGCGGGCCGCGAGCGGGGATGTCGTGACGCGCTACCACCTGGAGGCGGAGCTGGCGGCTTGTCACACCCTCGCTCCCAGCTGGGAGGAGACGAGCTGGGTGCGGATCGTCGGGCTGTACGACGCGATGCTTGACTCCTTCCAGTCGCCAGTAGTGGCGCTCAACAGAGCCATAGCTGTCGCTGAAGTGTCTGGATCGGAGTCCGGATTGAGAGCTTTAGAAGCACTCAGCGGCCAAAGCGTCCTCAGTCGATACCCGCCCTACGAGGCCGCCGTCGGCGAAATGCTACGGCGGCTGGGTCGCCACCAGGAGGCCCGCATCCACTTCGCCAGCGCCGCCGAACGGGCCGGCTCGGCTCCCGTCCGCCGATTCCTCGAGCGCCGCATCCGCGAGTGCTCGGCCGTTTGCGAGGGGAATGTCGAAAACCGGGAAGCGCCCCCGTCTAGAGCCTGAACCCACAAGGAGCATCAATGTCCAAGTTCATGCTGATCCTGTATGACCGTCCGGCCGACTTCGCGGACGTCACCCCCGAGCAGATGCAGCGCGTCATCGAGGAGTACAACGCCTGGGGACAGGGCCTCGCCGAGCGCGGCCAGCTCGGGCCGTCGATGAAGTTGAAGGATGAGGGCGGAAAACAGATCGCCGGTCGCGGGTCGACGGTGGTTCGCGACGGCCCGTACGCCGAGGCGTCCGAAGTGATCGGCGGCTTCTACACGATCGAGGCGAGGAACTACGACGACGCGGTGTCGATCGCGAGCGGATGCCCGCACGTGAAGTACTCGGGGCGGATCGAGGTCCGCGAGGTCGAGTTCTGACCTAGCGACCCGCAAGAATGAGGTCCCGCGCGGCGCTCGCCGTGGCGCCGCCGGGACCGGTGACGGTGACCGTGATGCGCCACGTACCGGCCGGGCGATCGCCGAGATCGAGGGTGATGCCGGCGGTCGCCATTCGGCCTGTGGGCGCGTCCGTCTCCCATTCCATTTGCACCGTCTGCGGCTCGTCGCGCAGCCCGAGCTTCTCGGCCAGCCGGCGGGCGCGAGAGGCACGCACGCGCGAAACCCGCACCGTCACGCGCGGGGCGGCCAGATCTCCCAGACCGTAAACCTCCCAGTACAACGTCAACTGGCGGTCCGCGTCGAGCTTCCCGTCGGGAAGCAGCCGCTCGACCGCCTCACCGAGCGTCCGAGGGCGTTCGCCCGGCTCGAGCAGGAGCACGTCGGACACGGCGATGCCATTCGTCAGGCGGAGTGCGCGCACGCCCTCCCGCGCACGAGCAGCGGCCCGCGACTTCCCGGCGAAGAGCTCCAGGCTGGCGAGGTGGTCCTCGTTCGGCACGGTGAGCATGACCGCACCGCGCGCCATCGCGCTGTCGGCCCGCGCGAGCCCCGGAGTGTCCCCATCCCCGCGCGAAACCACCAACGCCACGCGGCCGGCGTCATCGTTGAATAGCGTGTCATCGCGGGCGTTCCACGCGCCGAGGACGAGCAGGGAGTCGCCGCGGCGAAAGCGCACGATCTGATGGCGCAGCGGGCGCATCGGCGCGGCGAATGGGTGCGCGTAGTGCGTGGGTGCGCGCGGTCGCCTCAGGCGCCAGCTCGCGTCGCGGGCGTCATAGGGTGCCTCGAGCGCCGTGGCGTCGGGAAAGAAATCATAGGCCGGCTTCGGCTCGTGACCGGTGAGCGCGGCCGAATAGCCCGGCTGCGTGGGCGAACGCTCGCGTGCGCGGTCGCGCGACCAGGCTATCGGCCACGCGTACCTGACGATGATCTCGCGCATATCCGATCCCCAGTTGAACGGGTGCGTCGCCCGCCACCGGTCGTGCAGGACGGTGAAGGCATGTCGCGCGAGGTGCTCGCTGCGGAGCTCATTGCCCTCGACGGAGTGAAACGGATCGGCAAGCCACCAGAGACGCGCATCGAAGGCCGCGCGGTTCTCGCAGGGGGCGCGCCTGGCGAGCCGTCTCGCATCTCCGTCGAGCAGCACACTCACGTCGGTCCAGCGGCAGCGAGTGGAGTCCGGCATCGCCGAGAGGGCGCGGTCGAAGGCGCGCTCGGCATGGAGGAAGTCATGCGCGGCGTGCAGAGCGAGGCCCAGCAGCGCATCGCACCACCACGGCATCTCGTCGTCCCGGCAGCCGCGTGCTGCGGCCACAGCCATGGTGGTGTCGCCGCTCTCGATCGCGTACCAGACGAGCCGTCCGCGCACCCAGGCGTCCCCGGGCATCTCCCGCGCCGCGGAATCGAGCGTGCGCACCAGCGACCGTCGCGCTTCGGCGATTTCCTGCGGCTCGGGCGGTGGCGGCTCGAGATCATCCGCTTCCCCAGCGGCGTAGCGGTATCGGCCGATGATGACGTCGCTCGGGCCGCTACCTGACGAGGGGGCGTCGGGGAGGAGGCGCAGACGTCGCTGCTCGAAGCTCCGCGCCACGCGCTCCGCGCTCCGTCGTGTGGCGGTCGACTCCGATCCGGCCACTGGCGTGTCGCCTTGCGGGTGCGGGGCGATGAGTGTGGCGACGAGAACAGCGAACAGCATACGTGCTCAAGGTGCTCGATGTGCTCGAGGTGCTCAAGGGACCCCCTCGAGCACTTCGAGCACATCGAGGACCTCGAGCACCTCGTTTTTTACGGCCTCTTGATCGTCAGCGGTCCATTCTGCGTCCGCGCGCGAATCAGCGGGCCGCCGTCGCCAAGGGTCGTCGTTATGCGCTTTTCCAGCGCGCGACCCATCACGGTGATCGGGAAGCCGATCGACATCGGGCCATTCGTCGTGCCCGTCTCGAGCTGGGCGTTGTACCCCTCCGGCACGTACAGCACCATCGGCCCGTTCTGCGTCTCGGCATCGAGGCCGGCACCTTGCCACCGCGTGCCGCCGAGCGTTACGGAAATGGGGCCGTTCTGCGTGCGCGCCCGCACGTCGCCGGCGAGCTCGCGAAGCGCGATCGGGCCATTCACGGCGCGCACGTCGATGTTTCCTTCCACCCCCCTGATGCCGATCGGTCCATTGTGCGTTTGGGCGCGCACATCGGTTCGGCGCGGGACGTAGACGACGAAGCTGACGTTCCAGTTGGCATTCCGCTCCAGCGACGGTCCACTCGCGCGGATGGTCCCGGGCTCGGTGGTGACGCGCACCTGCTCGGCAATCTCGCGGGCCTCGTTCTCGGTGCGGGCCACGGCGCGAATGCGCGCCTGAACGTGAACGCTGTCGCGATCCCACCCGCGGATCGTGACCCCGCCATTCTGATTCGGCTCGGCGGCGAGGAGCCCCCCCGCGGCCTGGCGATACCCGGAGCTCCTGATCTCACAATGCGGAACGCGGCGACTGCTCTCGTAGTCACGACAGTCCTCGAGCCAGTCCTCCTCGTTCTGCTGCCCCAGCAGTGCCGGCGCCGTCGCCAGCATCAATGCCAAAAACACCACTTTCATCGTATCCTCCATGGTCGCCGGGTCAGACACCCGAAGGAGGCCCAGGGTTGGAAGGCCAGGCAAGGCCGGCGGCGAGGGGCTCGTGCGAGGGGGAAGGCGTGGCATTCCGCCCGGATCGATCGTCCTGTATCCTGAAGGCTACCCACCGCATAACGACCTCTGGAGCTGCCCATGTCTGTCGTCGTCAGCTGCCGCTGCCGAAACACCTACACGCTCAAGGACGAGTACGCCGGACAGCTCGTCGAGTGCCCGCAGTGCGGCGCGATCAACAAGGCGAGTGAGAGCACGCTGACGCCGAAGTCCCAGGCGGACGAGACGTTCAACCGCGATGTCTTCCTGCTTCGCCAGAAGCACCTGGCCATCAACCAGAAGTATCAGGTCTCCGACGAGCAAGGCAATGCCATCCTCTACGTCGAGCGGCCAACCTATTTCTGGCGGACCCTGTTCGCCGTCGCCATCGCCTGGGTGGTCATGATGGCCGTCTATGTCCTCGGCATTGGCGCGGCCGCTGCCGCCGGTCAGGAAGGCGGAGCGGGAGCATTTCTGGGGGTGCTGGTCATTCTCGCGGCTCCGGTCGCCTTCGTGGTGGTCGCCATGGCCCTCTCGAAGCGGCGCCACGTGACCTTCTACCGCGATGAGTCGAAGACGCAGAAGATGTTCGACGTGCTGCAGGACAAGAAGGTTCAGTTTCCGATGCGGACGTACACCGTGCGCGATGCGTCGGGGAAACCGCTCGCCTCGTTCAAGAAGAACTATCTGTACAACATCTTCCGCAAACGCTGGGAGATGCGCTCGGTGAACGGGACGGTGATGTGCGTCGCGAAGGAGGATTCGATCATCCTCTCGTTACTGCGACGCGTGCTCGGCCCACTGTTCGGCCTCCTGCGCACGAACTTCCTCATCACCCGCGGCGAGACCGACATGGTCATCGGCGAGTTCAAGCGGAAGTTCACGATCCTCGACCGGTACGTGCTCGATTTGTCGCCTGACCGTCGTCGGGACCTCGACCGCCGCCTCGGCCTGGCCCTGGGAGTGATGCTCGACACCGGCGAGCGTCGGTAGCGGTGAGCGGGGTGGAGGGCCTCCCGCCCGCGGAGAAGCCGATTCGTATCACCGCGGACATGCTCGAGCCTCCGCGCCGTGTGGACACGCGCGTCGACTTCGAGCGGGGGATGAGCTACGCGCCGCCGGCGACGCTGCTGCTGATCGTCGCGCTCGGCGCCATCTTCGCGTGGCAGCTCTCGACCGGGGCGCTGCTGAGTCGCGAGGGGATCGTCGCCGCCGGTGCGCTCGTGCGCGACGAGGTCGCCCGTGGCGAGTGGTGGCGCATTCTGTCGGCGACCGTGCTCCACGGGAATCTCGAGCACCTCGTGGGCAACGCGATCTCCCTCTACATCCTGGGAATGGCGTGCGAGCACGGCTACGGCACCCGTCGGATGCTGGGGATCTACGTCACCGCCGGCATCGCGGGCTCGCTGTGCAGCGTGGCGCTGAGTCCCGGCCCGTCGGTGGGTGCGTCGGGCGCGATCTTCGGGCTCATGGGGGCGGTGATGGTGCTCTTCTGGAAGCATCATCAGGAGCTGTTGGTCCGCGACAAGCGCATCGGCGTCGTCATCGCGGCCTGGGCGGTGTTCACCGTCGCCACCGGCTTGATGACTCCGATGATCGACAACGCCGCTCACGTGGGCGGATTGTTAGGCGGGATGGCGGCGGCGTGGGGGGTGCGCCCGCGCATCCTCGAGCGGCGCGTCGTCTACCTCGGTCGATAGCAGCCCGTCCGCGTCACCCGGTATTTCGGAGTCCCTGCGCGACGCCGTTCAGCGTCGTTCCGAGGGCATCGTCGAGCTTCCTGGCGCCGTCGTCCCCCTCGCATCGGGCTCGCTTGCACCGCAGCAACGAGATCTGAAGGAGCGAGAGCGGATCGACGTAGGGGTTACGGAGCGCGATCGATGAGCGCAGGACGTCGTTGTCCATGAGCAGCTCGGGCGCCTGACGGATGGTCAGCACCGCGCTGACCGTGCGCTGGAACTCCTCGGAGAGGCGATCGAGCAGGGCGACGTCCCCCCCCAAATGCGTCACGTAGGCGCGGGCGATCTCGAGGTCGGTCTTCGCGCAGACCATCTCCACCTTGCCGAGGAAATCGTCGAAGAACGGCCACACCTTCGCCATGCGCCGCAGCGTTTCGAGCGTGCGCGGCTCGGCGATGGCCCGCTCGAGCGCCGTGCCGACGCCCAGCCATGCGGGCAGCATGAGACGGATCTGCGTCCATCCGAACATCCACGGGATGGCGCGGATGGACTCCATGCCCTGGGCCGATCCTTCGCGATATACCGGACGCGACCCGAACTGCACGTGCGCCAGCTCCTTCACCGGCGTCGTCTGTAGCAGCATCTGGAATACCGCGGGATCGTCGTGGACGAGCGTGCGGTACACCGGAAGCGCCTCGCCGGACAGCCGATCCATGATCTCGCGGAACCGTGCTTCCTCGCCAGGCGCGAGATCCGTGCGCCAGTCCGCGAAGGTGTGCATCAACGTGCCGGCGACGGTCACTTCCAGCGAGCGTTCGGCGATCGGCAGCAAGCCGAACTGCTGGGAGATGATCTCCCCCTGCTCGGTGATCTTGATGCGGCCGCGGACGGTGCCGGGCGGAAGCGCGGCCAGCGCCCTCCACACCGGCGATCCGCCGCCGCGACCGACGGTGCCGCCACGTCCGTGAAAGAGCGTGAGCTCGATGCCTGACGAGTCGGCCAGCTCGGCCAGCGCCTCCTGCGCGCGATAGAGTGCCCACGAGGCGGGCAGCAGACCGGCGTCCTTCGCGGAGTCGGAATAGCCGATCATGATCTCCTGATGTCGCCCGCGCGCCTCGAGCTGCCGGCGGTAGACTCGGTCATCGAGTAATTCCCGTACGACGCCCGGCGCCCGGTCGAGGTCGTCCAGCGTCTCGAATAGCGGCACCACGTCGATCGCCGAGTGTGGCGCCTGGTCCGCCAGGTCCACGAGCCCCGCCTCGCGGGCGAGCAAGAGTACGCGCAGGAGATCCTCGGTGCCCTGCGCCATCGAGATGATGTAGGTGCGCGCGGCGGCCTGTCCGAGCTCCTGCTGGATCTGCCGCATGACGTGAAAGACGTCGAGCGTCCGCTTCGTGTCGGCATCGAGGGGAACGTGCGCACCGACCAGCGGGCGTCGACCGGTCAGCTCGCTCCGCAGGAGATCGAGCGTGGGCTCGCCGAGGCCCACGCTGGCGGCGATCGCCGCGACCGCCTTGGCGTGGACGTCGGCGTGATCGCGCACGTCGAGGAGGAACCCGTGGAGTCCGTGCGCCTGAACGCGCGCCAGCAGCGGATCGAGCTGCGCTTCTCTCGCGCGGGCGGCGCCCGCCTCGTCGAGCGCCGATCTCACGAGCAACAGATCGCGCTCGAGCGGCTCGGCGCTGGCGTACGCCGCCGGCTCGGAGGTGATGGTGCCGGCGTCGCGCGCCGCGATGAGGCGCCGCGTCGCTTCCAGGCGCGCGGCAACGAACGACAGCTTGAGCCGCAGCGGCTCGTGCTTGTTGCGCCGGCGGTTCGCGCGCCAGACCTCGGGCAGCTCCTCCCGGTCGCGCTCGAGCGACTCGACGAGCGCCTTTGGGGCCGGGGCGAGCAGATCGGACAGGGAGAGTCGCTCGACCAATCCCTCGACGTCTGCCCGATACGCGGCGAGGATCGCGTACGCCGAGCGGCGCGCGGCGGCGATCGTGACGTCGGGGGTGACGTAGGGATTGCCATCCCGATCCCCTCCCACCCACGAGCCGAAGCGAATCGGCACGAACTCCTCGAGCTGTTGCCCGAACTCTTCAATGAACGCTCGCAACGTCTCCTGTCGTACGCGGGATGCGGCCGCGACGAGTCGATCCTCGAGATACCAGAGAGCGTTGCCCACCTCGTCCATCACGGAAGGGCGGTCCCGCTGCACCTCCGTGGTGAGCCAAAGGAGCTCCACCTCGGCCTCGATTTCCTCCACGATCTCCCGTTGACGCCAGTCCGGGGCGCGATCGTGCGCGAGCAGCAGGTCGCCAACGCGCGCCTGGAGCGCGAGCAGCGTGCGACGCGTGGATTCGGTCGGATGCGCGGTCAGCACGGGCCGTACGTCGAGCGCGCGCATCGCGTGCGCCACCTCGGCGGCGGTTCGTCCTTCGGCGCGCAGTCGCTGCATCACCCATCGCGACGATCCCGGTTGTGGCTCGGCGATCTCCTGCTCGAGGTGCGCATCGCGGCGCCGCACGCGGTGCACCTGCTCGGCGGTGTTGATGAGCAGGAAGAAGAGTGTGAACGCGCGCGCGACCGTCGCGGCGCGGTCGAGCGGAAGCGCGTCGACCCGCTCGAGCAGGTCGTCGAGCGAGGACGCATTGGGCTCCTCGCGCCGGCGCGCGCGGCACGCACGGCGCAAGCCCTCCACGGCCTGAAACGCGTCGTTCCCCTCCAGACGGCGGATGACGGCGCCGAGCGTGGAGGCGAGCAGCCGGACGTCATCGTGGAGCGGGAGGTCTTCGGGGCGCGTGTCGGGGGACATGGGGACGATTGCGGACGGCGGATTGCGGATTGCGGACTGCCATCCGCGACTCCGACCTGCTGGAATCCTACCTTCGGCGGGACCACGGCAGCAACGTCGCGCGGGATCGAGTGTCGCATGCATACGACAGCCGATGGCGTGCGGTGAACCGTGCCGAGGCGGTGTGGGCGTGCATAACCGCTGCGCATCGGTCGCGGTTCGGGGTTTTCACCTGGCGCATGGTTTGCCCTTCAGCGGGCACCCCCCGGAGTTGGTCCGTCACATCTAATCGAGGATACAGATGACGGCTCGCGCATTGGAGCGCGTGCAGGTAACGGGCGGGCATCAGCCCGACTCCGACCGGGTCCTCAGCGAGGACGCGCTGGCGTTCGTCGCGCGCCTCCACCGGGAGTTCAATCCCGCACGTGAGGAGCTGCTTCTGGCACGAGCCGACCGGCAGCGGGAGCTCGACGGCGGCACATCACCGGACTTTCTCGCCGACACCGCGCGCGTGCGCGACAGCGAGTGGCGTGTGGCGCTCGCGCCGCGCGATCTCGAGGATCGGCGAGTGGAGATCACGGGGCCGGTGGAGCGCAAGATGATGATCAACGCGCTCAACTCGGGCGCGAGCTGCTTCATGGCCGATTTCGAGGATGCGCTCGCTCCGACGTGGGAGAACGTCGTCGCCGGACAGGGCAACCTGATCGACGCCGTGCGACGCACGCTGTCCTTCGCCAGCCCCGAGGGGAAGGCATACGCGCTCAACGAGTCGATCGCGACGCTGCTCGTACGGCCACGGGGGTGGCATCTCCTCGAGCGCCACGTCACGGTCGACGGGCAGGCGATCTCCGCGTCGTTGTTCGATTTCGGGCTCTATCTCTTTCACAACGCGCGCCCGCTGCTCGAGCGGGGGACGGGGCCGTACTTCTACCTCCCGAAGGTGGAGTCGCACCGGGAAGCGCGCCTCTGGAACGCGGTGTTCGTCGCGGCGCAGGAGTGGTTAGGCATCCCGCGCGGGACCATTCGCGCGACTGTGCTCATCGAGACGATTCTCGCCGCGCTCGAGATGGACGAGATCCTCTACGAATTGCGCGAGCACGCGGCGGGACTCAACGCCGGCCGCTGGGATTACATCTTCTCCGCGATCAAGAAGTTCCGCCTGCGGTCCGAGACGATGCTCCCCGATCGCGGGCAGGTCACGATGACAGTGCCCTTCATGCGCGCGTACACCGAGCTGTTGGTGAAGACTTGCCATCGCCGGGGCGCGCACGCCATGGGCGGAATGGCCGCCTTCGTCCCGAGTCGTCGTGACGCGAAGGTCAACGAGACCGCGCTGGCGAAGGTCCGCGAGGACAAGCTGCGGGAGTCGGGCGACGGCTTCGACGGCACCTGGGTGGCGCACCCCGATCTCGTTCCCGTCGCGAAGGCCGTGTTCGACG
Organism: Gemmatimonadaceae bacterium; assembly: GCA_025931335.1. GTDB lineage: Bacteria > Gemmatimonadota > Gemmatimonadetes > Gemmatimonadales > Gemmatimonadaceae > JAICNG01. The sequence goes on from JAICNG010000014.1 coordinate 45,551, forward strand.
GGGTGCTTGGGGCGAGGCCGAATCAGAAGGACCGCCAGCGTCCCGAGGTGTCGGTGTCCGCCGAGCAGATCCTCGATGTCCGCGTGCCTGGCGGAACGGTCTCGGCGAGTGGGGTGAAGGGCAACGTCAGCGTCGCTCTTCAGTACCTGGAATCGTGGATGCGCGGCTCTGGTGCCGTCGCGATCTACAATCTCATGGAAGACACCGCGACGGCGGAGATCTCGCGCGCGCAGCTGTGGCAGTGGCTGCGACATGGCGCCGACGTCGATGGTGAGCGGTTCACGAGGGCGATGTACGAGCGGGTGCGCGATGCAGAGATCGCCGCGCTGTCCGCGGCAGGGGGACACACGCGGTTGCGGGACGCAGCGACGTTGCTCGATGAGCTCGTGCTCGGAGACGACTTCGCGGAGTTCCTCACACTTCCTGGCGAGCGCTATCTGGAGGACGGTGCCTCCGGCACCTCGCGGGACACGGCTGGAGGGGCATCATGACGTCGATTGACTTTGCGCGACAGGTGCGGGAGCTGGAGGAGGCGTGGGGGGAGGAGGCGCGCTGGTCTGGTATTCGACGCGAATACCCGGCCGAGGATGTCGTGATGCTCCGTGGGTCTGTCCGCGTGGAGCAGACGATCGCGAAGCTCGCCGCGACCCGCTTGTGGAAGCTGCTGCACTCCGAGGAGCTGGTGCGCACGTTCGGCGCGCTCACCGGCACGCAGGCGGTGCAGATGGTGCGCGCCGGGCTTCAGGCGATCTACCTCTCGGGGTGGCAGGTGGCCGCCGACGGGAATCTCGCCGGGCAGACGTATCCCGATCAGAGCATCTACCCGGTGAACAGCGTGCCCGCGCTCGTCAGGCGGCTGAACAACGCGTTGATGCGCGCCGACCAGATCGACTGGAGCGAAGGAAAAACGGACACGTCGTGGATGGTGCCGATCGTCGCCGATGCCGAAGCGGGCTTCGGCGGCCCCGTGCACGCGTTCGAGCTCATGAAAGCGATGATCGAGGCCGGAGCCGGGGGCGTCCACTTCGAGGACCAGCTCGCGGCGGAGAAGAAATGTGGCCACATGGGCGGGAAGGTTCTCGTCCCCACGTCGCAGTTCATTCGCACGCTCGTTTCGGCGCGCCTGGCGGCCGACGTCATGGGCGTGCCGACGCTGATCATCGCGCGCACGGACGCGCTGTCGGCGACGCTGCTGACGTCCGACGTGGACGAGCGCGACCGCGCGTTCGTGACCGGCAATCGCACGCGGGAAGGGTATCACATCGTGCGGGGAGGCCTCGGCTCGGCCATCGCGCGTGGGCTCGCGTACGCGCCATACGCCGATCTCATCTGGTGCGAGACGTCGACGCCCGACCTCGACGAGGCGAAGCGGTTCGCCGAGGGAATCCACGCCGAGTTTCCGGGGAAGATGCTCGCGTACAACTGCTCGCCGTCGTTCAACTGGACGCGGAACCTCGATGCGGCGACGATCGCGAAGTTCCAGCGCGAGCTGTCGGCGATGGGGTACAAGTTCCAGTTCATCACGCTCGCCGGGTGGCACCTCATCAACCTGCACACCTTCGAGCTGGCGCGCGCCTACGCCGAGGAAGGCATGCCGGCGTACGTCCGCGTGCAGCAGGAGGAGTTCGCTCGTGAGACGGACGGCTACACGGCGACGAAGCACCAGCGTGAGGCGGGAACCGGCTACTTCGATCGCGTTCTGATGACGGTGACGCGGGGTGAGGCGTCGACGGGGGCGCTGGCCGGGTCCACGGAGGCCGAGCAGTTCCACGCGGCGTAGGGTGAAGCCGGGCCCAGGGCCAGGGGCCAAGGGCCACGGATTGGGCCAGGGATTCCGGTAATCCCTTGACCCAACCCCGGGTCCCTGGCGCCTGGCCCTGGGCCCTGGGTCACCGCTGGTCGGAGCTCGTTTTCGGAGCCCCGCCGGCTCCGCCGTAGCCACTGACGTGCTGCTGCTCGGAGCCTTCCATCGGCTCGGACCCTGAACGGTCCGAGGTGCCAGGTGCGGAGCCCGACGAGGTCTCGCGCGAGCCGGTCCGCGCCGCCGTGGTGCTGGTGCGCGAACGCTCGCTCCGGCGCGAGGACGCCCCGTGAATGCCCTCGGTCGCCTCCGATCCGGCGCCGGTGCTACGGCGCTGACCTTCTTCTAAACCGGACTCGCTCCCGTCGAGGATGCCCCCCTCGAGGCCCTCTTTCACCGGCCGCGTGCTCGGCCCGGGGGCCGGGGTCGATCCGCGAGACGACCCCCCGCCGGCCGGTCCTTTCTTGCGTCCTGCTGCCATGACCTCCCCCGCGTTAGGCGACCCTCGCGCGCCCGCGTCGCGCGGGTGAGGAGGGCCTGCAAGGACGTGACAGGCAACGCATGTGCCATGGGCTAAATCACTTGCTCCACAGGGAGTTGCGGGCCCCAGCGGCCCCTCCGACGACCGAAACGGTGGGTGCGCCCACTCGTCCTAGTTTCGGGACCCTGGCCTCCATCCCGTCGCGCTTGCACCCACCCCATCTCCGGTCTCGTCCGACCGCACACGCTACGTGCCCCAGGAAGGGGCCGTGACGCACGCCCACGCGACCGCCTCCGGCGAAAGCGCAGCGCTGTCGCGCGATCTCGCCGACTTCCTCATCGAGCTTTCGATCGCGCTTCACAAAAACGCGATCTATCCGCCCGGCCACCCCTTGCTCGGTGGGGCCGTCGACGCGCTCGCGCTGCGGCTCATTCGCCTGCTCCAGGAGCGCGAATCGCTCTCGCTCGGCGTCGCGCGGCACCAGCTGGTGATCGAAGGCGTCGTCACGGCGGCCAGCAACTCGCTCTTGCGCGACCTCGCGCAGCGCCTCCATCGACACCACCTCGGCGCCGTAAAGTTCCTGCGTGGCGTCGCGCGCGACGAGGTCGCCGATCTGCTGAGGACGATTGCCGCCGACGCGGAGCGCAGCGTCACCCCGTTAGGCCTTCGCGCCCCCGAGGAGCTCCGCCGGTGGGCGCACATCCGCGCGTTCCCGCTGACTTACGATCAGCTCGAGCTGGCGAGCGACGGGCAGTCGGGACACGCCGGGAACGGCGGCGGAGAGGGCGAGAGCGAGGGGGGAGCGCGGGCCGCGCAGCTCTGGGTCGGACTCGCGCGCGCGGCGATGGTCATCGACTCGGCGGCCCAGGCCACGGGTGAGGTTCCGTCGACGGATCCGGTCGTCGTCGCGAAGGCGATCGACGAGCACCGCCGCGAGGTCGCGTACGACCAGGTCATCGTCGGCTACCTGCTGCAGATCGCCGAGGAGCTCAAGCGCAAGGGCGGGGCGGAATCGCTCGCGCTTCAGAAGCGCATCTCGACGATGGTCAGCTCGATGAATCCCTCCACGCTCCGGCGGTTGCTCGAGATGGGCGGCGACCTGTCGCAGCGGCGGCGCTTCATGCTCGACGCCGCGCAGGGCATGGCGGTCGAGGCTGTGATGGAGCTCGTCCAGGCCGCCGCCGAAACTTCACAGCAGACGATCTCGCACTCGCTCGTTCGTCTACTCACCAAGCTCGCCACGCACGCCGAGCAGGGTGCGGCCGCCGAGCTGCGCGAGGGCGCGGAGAGCGAGCTGCGCGATCACGTACAGCGCCTGATCAGCGACTGGACGCTCGACGACCCCAACCCCGGCAACTATCGGGTGGTGCTCGAGCACATGGCGAAGGCATCGCCGCTATTCACCAGCGACCCGGCGACGAATGGCCTCGAGCCGGAACGCATCATTCAGATGAGCCTGGAGCTCGATTCGTTAGGTGAGCCGGTGACTCGAGCCGTCGACGCCATGATCGGGCGGGGGGAGCTGCTGCGCCTGTTCACGCTGGTCGCCAACGCCCCGGAGCGCAGTCGTGCGGCGGCGGCGCTGTGGCGGCAGCTGGCGTCTCCCGACCAGCTCCGCGCCGCGCTCCGTGAGGCGCCGATCGATTTCAGCCTGGTGGACCAGCTCGTCCCCCGCCTGAAGCTCGCGGCGGCGGACCCGCTGATCGACGCCCTCGAGGCGTCGCCGTCGCGCGCGATCCGCCGCAAGCTGCTCGATCTGATTACTCAGCTGGGCCCCGAAGCGGCCACCGTCATCGCCGCGCGCCTGCCTGACGAGCGGTGGTTCGTGGTGCGGAACATGTTGATGCTCCTGGCGGATCTCGGGGACCAGAACGTCGAGATCGGCACGACCTATGCGCGGCACCCCGATGCACGCGTTCGTCGTGAGGCGATCCGCGTTCTCGTCGGAACGCCGGCCACGCGCGAGCGCGCCATCTGCGCAGGCCTCGAGGACGCCGATGAGCGCGTGCTTCGCGTGACGCTCCAGGCGGCCTCGGGGCAGTGCCCGCTCTCCGCGGTCGCCATTTTGCAACGACGTGTCACGGACGGCACGCTCGACGCCGAGCTGAGCTCGCTGGCGATCGCCGTGATCGCCTCGGTGCGAACCACGGAGGTGCTGGAGTGGCTCATGGAGCGCGCGGCAGGCTCATCCCGGCCGAGGCTCTTCAGGCGGCCCCGGCTCGCGCCGAAATCACCGATCATGCTCGCCGCACTCAATGGCCTCGCGCTGCATTGGGCGAGAGGCCGTGGCGTGGGCGCCGTCCTCGCGCTCGCCCTCGGCTCGAGCGACGTCGAGATCCGGAATACCGTGATCGCGGCGGGGCATCGGTCATGAGCGAGCCCTCGCGCTTTCTCTCGGCGTTCGCCCATGCGCTGTCGACGATGGCGCTGTATGGCGATGGCCACCCCGCGCGCGAGAAAGCCATCGACAACGCCTTCGAGCATCTCGAAGCGCTTCAGCGGCACGATCCGTCGGCGCGCTTCTCCTTCCTCGGTGCCGAAGTGATTTACGGGGAGCGCGCACTCCGGGAGCTCCGCGAGTGGGAATGGGGAGGCCGCCTCGCGGCCGCCGGCATCCAGCGCATCGAGTTGCAGCCGGGTGTCACGCGCGATGAATATGAGACATTCCTCGGCGATGTAATGGCACGCCTCACGCTCGCGGAGGTCGACACGACCGAGCAGCGCCAGACGCGGCCGTCCCGGATCCGTTTCGGCGCCGTCGGCGTGCGCGGCACCACCGGTCTCAAGGCGGCCGGCGGCGACGCGCTGCCGACGGCGACGATCACGTACACGCTTGGCGAGGAAGCCGACGCCGTCCGATGGCTGCACAACGAGGTCGAGCAGCGTGGCGAGCTGCCACTCGTCGAAGCGGAGGCGGTGGTGCGGTCGCTGTCGGTCGCCATGCATGGCGAGAGCCAGGTCGTCATCCCGCTGCTCGAGCTCAAGGAGTTCGATCAGTACACCACGACGCACTCGATGAACGTCTCCGTGCTCGCGATGGCGCTCGCCGAGTCGATGGGGCTGGGCAAGCGAGACGTCCGCGCCTACGGCGTCGCCGGTCTGCTCCACGATCTCGGGAAAGTGCGTATCCCGCGTGAGATCCTCGTGAAGCCGGGTCGCCTGACGACCGAGGAGCGCGCGATCATGAATCGGCACCCGGCGGATGGCGCGCGCATCATCTTCGCCAGCGACAAGCAGCTGGATCTCGCGGCCGTGGTCGCCTACGAACACCACATCATGCTCAACGGAGGCGGGTATCCCTGCCTCCACTATGGCCGCGACTGCCACCGGGCGAGCCGCCTCGTACACGTCTGCGATGTGTACGACGCCCTGCGAACGACACGACCCTATCGCGATGCCTGGGAATCGGAGCGGGCGCTCGAGTACATCGAGTCGCGCGCCGGCAGCGAGTTCGACCCCGACGTCGCGCGCGCATTCTGCTCGATGATGCGGCAGCTCGACCGCAGGCTCGTCGTCGTCGATGAGAAGACGCCCCTGCGACAGCCGGCGGAGCCGACGTTGGCCGCGACGCCGGCGGGGACGAGCGGAGGAGCGACGGAATGACCCGGCGCCCACAGCCGCCGAGCCTCGCCGATGGCGACACGTTGCGTGAGTTCGTGCACCACGTGCGTGTGGGGATGTACATCACGACCCCCGAAGGCGAGTTCCTCGACGCCAATCCCGCGCTGCTCGAGATCCTGGGCGTCGAGTCGATCGACGCGCTGAAGGCCCGGCCCGTGGATGAGTTTCTTACCGATCCGGCGCAACGGCGGCGCGTGCTCGAAGCCGTCGATCGTGAGGGCCATGCGCAGGAGGTCGAGCTCGATCTCCGCCGGGCGGACGGTACGATCCTCACCGTGCTCGACAGCAGCTACGCGGCCAGAGATCCTCGGACGGGCGAGGTCCGCTACTACGGCGTCCTCGTCGACATCACGGAGCGCAAGCGAGCGGCCGATGATCTCGTGCAGCAGAGCCTGCGCGACCCCCTCACCGGGTGCTACAACCGGCGGTACTTGTCGACGCTCGAGCGGCGTGCCAGTGCCCGGCCGGGGGAATCCTGGGGATGCATCATCATCGACATCGATCACTTCAAGCAGTTCAACGATCGGTTCGGCCATCAGGCCGGCGACCGCGCGCTCGTGAAAATGGCGCGCTTCCTCATGCGTCACGTTCGAGCCGAGGACGCCGTGGTGCGCCTGGGCGGCGATGAGTTCGTCATCCTGCTGGCCGATGCCGACGGGGAGCGAGTACAGCAGGTGGTCGGTCGCCTGCAGCGCTCCGCGCTCCGCTCTGCACCGGTCGAGTTTTCACTGGGCTGGGCGGTGCGCTACCCACGCGAGAATCTCACGAAAGTGCTGGGGCGCGCGGACAAAAATCTCCTCGCCGTGCGCGTCGTGGCGAGGTCGGGAGGCGAGCAGAGGCGAGGGGAGGCGAGTTAGCCGCTTTCGCGCCGCGCCCGCGGAGTGAATACTGGAGCGCAGTCTATCCGTCAGGCCACCGTCCTTCTGGAGGTATCCGATGGCGTGGACACGCGGCGCCTGGGCGCTCCCCCTCAGGCTCATCTTTGGCTTCGGGATGATGTTCCACAGCTTCCCCAAGCTGTTCTCCACGGAAGGGCACGCGAACTTCGTCGGCACGCTCTCCGGCCTTGGCATACCGGCCCCCGCCGCCACCTCGTGGATCTTCGGGCTCGTCGAGTTCGTCGGCGGGTTCATGCTCCTCATCGGGGCGTTCGTCACGATCGTTTCCCTGGTGCTCATCGTCGATCTCCTCCTCTTCGCGGTGCTCATGCACGGGCAGTATGGGTTCAACTTCATGAACATCACGGGGATCACAGAATCCGGCGCGCTCGTGTTCGGAATGCCGGGGTATGAGGTGAACCTCCTGTACATCGCCGCCCTGCTCGCGCTTGCGATCGGCGGTGCCGGGTCCTATTCGGTGGATGAGCGGCGAGGCGTCGGTCGAATCGGGGAGCCGGCGGCGGCGTAAACAACTCGGGGTGTGCAAGTCGGCGGTCCGTCGACGTCTCCCTAGCAACATCAGACGGAAGCCGCCATGCGTCTCGTTCTTCTTGCTCTCGCGCTCCTGCTGTCCCCGGTGCCTGCCCTGGCCCAGGGACGGATCATTCCACGCCCCTGCCTCCCGGCCCCGTGTCCGGATTGCCGCGGCTGTCCTCCCTGTCCGGGCCGGGACTGCCGGCGTGTGCCTGTCGCGCACATCGAGCGACGGGCAAGCAACGTCGACGTCGAGCTGCGCGACGGCGTGCTGCATTACGAGGTGGAAGAGACGTTCATCAATCGCGGTGGTGCGGTCGGTGAAGCGGACTATCTCTTTCCCCTTCCGAAGAACGCCGCGTTCGAGGGACTGAAGCTCGAGATCAATGGCGAGCTCGTCGCCGGCGAGACGCTCGGTGCCGATGAAGCGCGCCGCATCTATGAGGACATCGTCAGGCGCAGCCGTGACCCGGCGCTCGTCGAGTGGATGGGTCATGGGTTGCTTCGCACCCGCATCTTCCCGATCGCCGCCGGTGAAACGCGCCGCATCGTCGTGCGCTTCCACGCGGTGGCCGAGCGTGAGGGCGACGCGCACCGCGTGGATTATTTCCGCGGAGGCCGTTCAGGACCGGTCGCGGACGTCGCGTCCAACGGTGACGACCCGGAGGGCAGGCTTCGCTTTCGCTTGAGCTATCCCCGCGCGAGCTACGGCCGTCCGTATTCGCCGACGCACGACGTCCGCGTCACGGACGATCGTGAGATGGGACACGTCGAGCTGTCAGGCGGCACGCGCGAGATGACGCTGCTGCTCCCGCTGCGCCGCGGAACGCGCGCCGCGATCGGCGTTCTCTCCCACGCTCCGGGTCGTGAAGCGGGCTTCGCGCTACTGACGCTCTCCCCGCCGTCCGTTGCGCCTCGCCAAACACCGCGCGATGTCACGCTGGTGCTCGACGTGTCCGGCTCGATGAGTGGCAAGAAGATCGAGCAGGCGCGCGAGGCCGGAAAACAGCTCCTGGCGACACTGTCTCCTCGCGACCGGTTCCGGCTGATCGACTTCGCGAGCGACGTGCGCACGTTCCGCGACGAGCCCCTCTTCGCGACGCGCGACAACATCGACGCCGCGGAGCGGTATCTCGATCGACTGCGCGCGGAAGGATCGACGAACATCTCCGGTGCACTGGAAGAGGCGCTTTCCGTTCCGGCAAGCAACGGCCGGCTGCCACTGGTGCTGTTCGTGACCGACGGCGAGCCGACGGTGGGCGAGCGTAATCCCGAGAAGATCGCCGAGCAGGCGGCCAACGAGCGCGGACGGCGCCGCATCTTCACCTTCGGCGTGGGTGCGGACCTCAACGTCGCGCTGCTCGAGCGTCTCGCGATCGAAGGGCGCGGCACCGCACACTTCGTGCGGCCGAACGAGTCGGTGGAGCGCGCGGTCAGCGTCGTCGCCTCGCGCCTCACGAGTCCCGTGGCGACCGATCTTCGCGTTCGGGTCGAGGGCGCGCGTTTGTCCAGGATGCACCCCGCCGGCCCCTACGACCTGTTCGCGGGGCAGGACCTGGTCGTCCTCGCCCGGTACGAAGGAAGTGGAACGATTCTCATCCGCTTCGAGGGTGAATCGGCGAACGGCCGGGTGTCGTGGACGACGGAAGCGGAGCTGCCCGAGCGCGATCGCGACAATGCATTCGTCGCGCGCCTGTGGGCGACGCAACGCGTGGGATACCTGAGCGCGGAACGGCGGCGCAATGGTCCCTCGCCGGAGATCGACGACGAGATCCGCTCACTGGGAGAGAAGTACGGCATCCCCACCGAGCTCACGTCCTACCTCGTGCTCGAGCCCGGGCAGGTGGCCAACCGCCGTCGCGTCGACTCGGCGCGCGACCTCGGCTCGGCCCGAGGTGTCGCGGCTGCCCCTCGCGTGCAGGCGTTCGAGGAGGCGAAGGCGGCGTCGGCCATGCGGAGCGCGCGGACGCTCGCGGAAGC
>JAICNG010000008.1 GCA_025931335.1 Gemmatimonadaceae bacterium
AGCGACCTCGTAGTTGCCGCTCCGCAAGCGCTCGCCGTTGCCGTATTCGGCCGTTTGCCGTTCACATTCGGGTCATTCGGTCGTTCCAGCCGTTCGTGGCCGTTGCGGATGGCAATCTGCCGTTCACATTCACACGCGCGATGACGCGAGCTCTAGCACGCCTCGAATGCCCATTCCGATAACCCTCATCCCCGGCGACGGCATCGGGCCCGGCATCACCGAGGCCACGGTTCGCATCCTCGAGGCCGCTGGCGCCGAGTTCGACTGGGATCGCCAGCTCGCGGGGATGGCCGCCGTCGCCAGGCGCGGCGATCCGATGCCTGACGAGACGCTCGAATCGATCGCCCGCACGCGCCTCGCACTCAAGGGGCCGCTCGAGACACCGGTCGGGTCGGGCTACCGCTCGGTGAACGTCGCGCTTCGCAAGAAGTTCGACCTCTACGCGAACGTGCGACCCGCGAAATCGGTGACGCAGGGGCGGCGCCGCTACGACAACGTCGACCTCGTCCTCGTGCGCGAGAACACCGAGGGGCTGTACGTCGGCGTCGAGCACTACATCAAGATCGGCGACGATCCCCATGCCGCCGCCGAATCGGTGGCGATCATCACGCGCGCGGGATCGGAGCGCATCCACCGCTACGCCTTCGAGTACGCGGTGAAGCACCAACGTCGTAAGGTGACCATCGTCCACAAGGCGAACATCCTCAAGTTCTCGCAGGGGCTGTTTCTCGACGTCGGCCGGGAGATCGCCAAGGAGTACGCCGGTCGCATCGAGGTCGAGGAGAAGATCGTCGACGCGATGGCGATGAACCTCGTGATGCGTCCGGAGGCGTTCGACGTCATCGTGACGACGAACCTGTTCGGCGATATCCTGTCCGATCAGATCTCCGGCCTCGTCGGCGGACTCGGGCTCGCGCCCGGCGCCAACATCGGCGCGAAAGCGGCCATCTTCGAGGCGGTGCACGGCACCGCGCCCGACATTGCCGACAAGGGTGTGGCCAATCCGGGCGCCCTGCTGCTTGCGGCATGCATGATGCTCGATCACCTTGGCGACCACGCGCGCGCGACCCGCATCCGCGACGCGATGTACTCGACGATTCGGGAGGGAAAGACGCTTACCGGCGACCTCGGCGGCACGGCTACCACCGACGAGTTCACCGACGCGGTGATCGCGAGGTTGCGATGACGCGAGTCCTCCACGTCTCCGACCTGCACTTCGGGAAGCCGGCCGTCCCCGAGCAGATCGAGGCGATCGAGGCCGTCATTCAGGAGGAAAAGTTCGACGTCGTCGCCATCTCGGGCGACCTCACACAGCGGGCGCGCTCGGGCGAATTCCAGCGCGCCCGCGCGTTCATCCGCCTGGCGCAGCGCGTCAGCCGGACGATCGTCGTCCCGGGCAACCACGACGTGAAATGGTGGCGCGCGCCGATGGAGATCGGCCCTGTCCACGGGATGTACGCCAACTACAAGAAGTACATCGACGAGGATCTCGAGCCCACGTTGCGCATTCCCGGCGCGACCTTCATCGGGCTGCTCACCGCGCACGGCGTCTCGCGCCACACCCTCACCTGGAACGTGCGGGACATCGGCGTCATCGGCGCGCTCCGCAAAGCGCAGCTCGAGCGCGCCGCGCACGAGTTCGGGGAATCCGTGCCTGACGATTGGCGCGTGATCGTCATGCATCACAACCCCGTGAAGGGTGAGCTCTCGCAGCGCCATGGGCTCCGCAATACGCCGCGCATCCTCGGTGCCTTCGCCGACCTCGGCGTGAACCTCGTGCTGTGCGGCCACGACCACCAGGAGGCCGTGCACTACATCGAGCATACGAAGCGCGGCACGGTGATCTCCACCGCGGGCACGGTCTCCAACCGCTCGCGCGGCGGCCGCCCGTCCAGCATCAACGCCATCGAGCTCGGCGAGCGGAAGATTGACGTCGCCACGCTCATCTGGTCGCGCGAGAAGACGGGATTCGTTCCCGGACCGGAGCGGAGCTTCGCCGCATGAGCGGACTCGCCCGCCGGTTGCTGTCGCTGGTGACCGACCAGCTCCCCCTGGAGCTGGACCGTCCGCCCGCGTCGGGCGACGAGCTGCTCGTGCGCCTGCGAGTGCTCGGATTGAGCGGCATCGATCGCTGCGTCGTGACGCGCAATCGATCGGTGATGATCTCGTTCCGGCGCGGGGTCCTCCGCCTTCATCGAGGCTACCTCGATGCGCCGCACGACGTGCATCGCGCGATCGTCGCGTTCGTCGCCGCCCGCACCCGGAGCGCGCGGCGGAACGCGCAGCGCGTGATCCTCGAGCATCCGATCCCCTCGGACGCGATGCGACCGCGGCGCGACTACGTGCACCGTCCCCGCCCCGCCGACATCCCCCTGATCGAGGAGCTGGCGAGGGTGCACGAGCACTACAACGCGATGCTGTTCGGAGGGCGGCTCTCACGCATCGCGATCCGCCTCTCAGGGCGGATGCGCAATCGGCTGGGCCAATACAGCGCGGCGTGCGCAAGCGGCCGCCCGGCGGAGATCACCATCAGCCGACGGCACATCCGTCGCCACGGCTGGGAGGAGGCCCTGCACACGCTGCTGCACGAGATGGTTCATCAGTGGCAGGCGGAGAGCGGCATGCCGATCGACCACGGGCGTGAGTTCCGGCGGAAGGCGCGTGAAGTCGGCGTGGAGCCAACCGCCCGTCGCGTCGTCACCCGCGACGAGATGCGAAAACAGGCCTGAGGGCGCTATCCCGTCGTGCGGGAAGCACCGGCGTCGGCCGCGCCCACGCGCAGGCGAACGGCATCCATGTCCCGGACGGGACGCACCTCGACGCACCCGGTTTGCGCCCAGGGGAAGTGCGACGCGATCTCGATCGCCTCGTCCATGTCCCTGGCTTCGATCAGGTTGAAGCCACCCAGCATCTCCTTGGTCTCGGCGAACGGCCCATCCACCGCCTTCAGGCGGCCATTCCGAATCCGCACCGACTTCGCCGTTCTCGGGCTCTCGAGCATCTGCGACTCGATGAGACGCCCTTCGTCACGGAGCCCGTCGGCATGGGCGAAGCAGTCGCGCATCATCGAGTCCGCCTCTGCGCCCGGATGCGGGTCCAGCAGCGGTTCCTCGTTGTAGATCAGCAGCATGAACTTCATGGGGGGCCTCACGAATGCGGTTTGGATCGAGGGCGAGCGCGCTCGTGCCGACCCGGAGTATACCTCGCGGAAAGCGCCAGAGTCACCCTCGACTCCCTCTCGCGCCCTCACCCGGCTATCATCCGGCCCATGCAAGATTTCTACAATATCGATTCGCTCCTGAGCGAAGAGGAAATAGCCGTCCGCGACTCGGTACGCCGCTTCGTCGACGACAACGTGCTTCCGATCATTGGCGAGTGCTACGTGGAGGGACGCTTCCCGCGGGAGATCGTCCCCGGCCTCGCCGAGCTCGGCGTCTTCGGCGCCAACCTGCCCGAGGAGTACGGCTGCGCCGGCCTCAACAACGTCGCCTACGGGCTCATCATGCAGGAGCTCGAGCGCGGCGACTCCGGGGTGCGCTCGTTTGCGTCGGTGCAGGGCGCGCTCGTCATGTACCCCATCTATGCGTTCGGCAGTGAGGAGCAGAAGCAGCACTACCTGCCGAAGATGGCCGCGGGCGAGATCATCGGCTGCTTCGGCCTCACCGAGCCCGACTTCGGCTCCAATCCCGCCGGCATGATCACCATGGCGCGCGAGCAATCCGATGGCTCGTGGGTGATCAACGGAGCCAAGATGTGGATCACCAACGGCTCCACGGCGCAGGCGGCGATCGTCTGGGCGAAGACGAACGACGACAAGGATCAGCGCTCGATTCGCGGCTTCATCGTGCCGACGAGCTCGAAGGGCTTCCGCGCCAAGGACCAGAAGGGAAAGCTGTCTCTGCGCGCGTCGGACACGAGCGAGCTGGTTCTCGAGGATGTGCGTGTGCCGAAGGACGCACTCCTCCCCAAATCGGGTGGGCTGAAGAGTCCCCTGATGTGCCTCACGCAAGCGCGCTACGGCATCTCCTGGGGCGCGCTGGGGGCGGCGATCGCCTGCTTCGAGGAGGCGTCCTCGTACGCGAAAACGCGCATCATGTTCGACCGGCCCATCGGCGGCTTCCAGCTCCAGCAGCTGCGGCTGGCCGACATGCTCACCGAGATCGTGAAGGGACAGCTCCTCTGCGTGCAGCTCGGCCGCCTCAAGGATCGCGGCGAGTTCACGCCGCAGCAGGTGTCGCTCGCCAAGCGCAACAACGTGCACATCGCCACCGACATCGCGCGCGAGGCACGCCGCCTGCTTGGAGCCAACGGCATCCTCGCCGAGTACTCCGCCATGCGGCACATGGAAAACCTGGAGAGCGTGTACACCTACGAGGGCACGCACGACGTGCACACCCTCGTGCTCGGCCAGGCGGTGACGGGACTCAACGCGTTCGGAGCGTGACGTGAAGATCGTCGTATGCATCAAGCGCGTGCCCGACATGGAATCACGCTTCCGGATTACCGCCGACGGCAAGCTGGTCGATGAGGCGGGACTCAAGTTCGACATGAGCGACTTCGACGGATACGCGGTCGAGGTCGCGCTCCAGCTCACCGAGAAGCTCCCGCAAGGCGAGGTGGTCGTCGTGTCGCTCGGCCCGGACGCCGTGCAGGAAGTGCTGCGCAAGGCGCTGAGCATGGGCGCCGCGCGCGCGATTCACCTCAAGGCCGATCGCGTGCCCGCCGACGGGTTCGCGGTCGCCCGCGCCCTCGCCGCCGAGCTCCAGGGCGGCGGCTACGATCTGATCATGTTCGGCAAGCACGCGATGGACACGATGAGCGGCGTCGTCGGACCAATGACCGCCGAGCTGCTCGGGCTGCCTAACGTCTCGGCCGCCTCGAAGCTGGACGTCGCATCGGGAAAGGGGACGGCCCGCCGCGAGCTCGAGGGAGGCGCGGAGATCGTCGAGTTCCCGCTCCCCGCGGTCGTGAGCATCGACGAGGGCATCGCCAGGCCGCGGTATCCATCGCTCAAGGGCATCATGGCGGCGAAGAAGAAGCCCCTCGAGACGAAGCCCGCGCAGCTCGACGTGGCCCGTCTCGAGGTGACGAAGACCGAGCTTCCCGCCGATCGTCAGGGCGGACGGATCATCGGCGAGGGAGCCGCCGCCGTGCCGGAGCTGGTGAGGCTTCTCCAAACGGAAGCGAAGGTGCTGTGATGGCCAACGTGCTGGCATTCGCCGAGTCGCGCGGCGGTGAGCTGCGCAAGGTCGCGCTGGAAGCGGTTACGGCGGCCCGAGCGCTCGCGGACGCGGAGGGGGGCGAGGTTCACGCCCTCTTGATGGGGGCGCCGGGAATCGCGGCCAAAGCCGAGCAGCTGGGCCGTCATGGGGCCGACGTCGTGCTGGTGGTGGAACACCCCGCGCTGGCCAACCACAGCGCGGAAGTCGCGGCCGCCACCGCCGCCGCGCGCGCCAGGGAAGGAGCCTATGGCGCCGTCGTGTTCAGCGCCTCGGCTCAGGGAAAGGACCTCGCGCCTCGGGTGGCCGCGAAGCTCGGCGTCCCAATGGCGGCCGATGTGCTGTCGCTCGAGGGGGCCCCGGGCAGCGTCTCTGTGACGCATCCCGGATACGCGAGCAAGGTCACGCGGACGCTGACGCTCTCGGCGAAGCCGGCGATCCTGTCCTTGCGCCCCGGAGCCTTCACACCGGCGGCCGTCACGAAGGCCGGGCGGGTCGAAACGCTGGCACCCGCGATGGACCCGGCGTCGGCCCGGGTCGTGGTCAAGGAGATGGTGCAGGGACGGAGCGGGAAGCCGGATCTGGGAGACGCCCCCGTAATCGTGAGTGGCGGGCGGGGACTCAGGGCGGCCGAGAACTTCCGGCTCGTCGAGGAGCTGGCCGACGCCTTTGGGAACGCGGCGGTGGGGTGCACTCGGGCCGTGGCGGACGACGGGTGGCGCCCGCAGAGCGACCAGATCGGGCAGACTGGCCGCACGGTCAGTCCGGATCTGTACGTCGCGGTCGGGATCTCCGGCGCCATCCAGCACCTGGCCGGGATGCGAACGGCGAAGACCATCGTGGCGATCAACCGCGACAAGGAAGCCCCGATTTTCAAGGTCGCCGACTACGGAATCGTCGGCGACGCCCTCGAGGTGGTCCCGGCGCTCACCGCCGCCGTTCGCGAGGCGAAGCAGGGTCACTAAATCACTGTTTCTTAACAAGTTACGCAGTTGCGACGGGCGGGGGAAAACCCCCGCCCGCTTTCGCGTTTATCGGGCCTGGGGGGCATGGACCCTGCGTTTGGAAGCGGTTCCGACGGCCGCGAATTGGTGCTGGCCGATCGGTCAACCACCAGCAGTGAGGTCGTATGAACAAGTTCTTCGTCAGCGCCGCGCTCGTGGCCGCAATGGCGGCTCCGCTCGCCGCGCAGTCGTCTGTGGTGACGGGGGAGCCCAGCGTCTTCAGCTTGACGCCCTACGTGGGCTACATCGCCTACGGCGACCACTTCGAGACCGCCAACGGCGCCGAGTTCACGAACGACAACGGCGCGATCTACGGCGTGCAGTTGGGCGTCGACATGACCCCGAACCTCGCGCTCGTCGGCAACTTCGGCTACTCCCGCACGAACTGGGAGTTCGAGTTCGCCGGGCCGGGTGAGCGCTTCGCCGGTGACGTCGGCGTGTGGCTGTACGACGGCAACCTGCAGCTCAAGTTCCCGATGGCCGCTGGCGCGGGCACGTTCTCGCCCTTTGCCCAGGCTGGCGTCGGCGCGATGAAATTCACGGCCGATCGCAATGACTTCCAGGCCGATGGGACGACGAACGTGGCCTTCAACGTCGGACTCGGCGCGGACTTCAACGTCGGTGCGCTCGGGCTGCGCCTGATGGCCAAGGACTACATCTCGTCGTTCAAGTGGGACGAGTTCCGCAACGCGAACGACCCGAACGATCTGCAGGACGCGGGCACGTCGCACAACTTTGCGTTCACCCTTGGTCTCAAGCTCGGGTTCTAATCTCACCCAATGAGGAATGAGGACCGAGGAGTGAGGAAATTGATTGAGTAGAGGAGCAGTCAAATCGATTCCTCACTCCTCGGCTCTCATCCCTCGTTCGAGTAGGGCAAGCATGGGTCGCCTTTCGGCGGCCCGTTCTTGTTCGCTACCTTCCCGCCGATGACGACCTCGAACGTCTTCTTCCTGCTGCTGGTCGCGGCGGCGGGCGCCTTCTTCGCGCTGAACGTCGAGCGCCTGGTGCGATACCTCCGGATCGGGCGCGCGGTCGATCGCGGCGATCACGTCGCGCGGCGCCTGGGCAACGTGCTGATCGTCGCGTTGGGCCAGGCGAAGCTCATGCGGGAGCCGGTAGCGGGGCTCATGCACGCGCTGATCTTCTGGGGCTTCATCGTGCTCACCGCGGGCACGATCGAGCTGATCGCCCAGGGGGTGTATCCGCCATTCTCGTACGCGTTTCTCCCCACGGGCGCGTACCGCGCGTACTCGGTTTCCCAGGATGTGTTCGGGGTGCTGGTTCTCGCCGCCGTCGCGTTCGCGCTCTTCCGCCGCCTGGTGCTCCGTCCTCGCCGGCTTCGCGGCGACGGGCTCGAGCAGGCCGACGCGATCCTCATCCTGACGGCCATCGCCGGATTGATGGTCACGATGTTCCTCACGAACGCGTTCCTGCTCGTCACCGAGCCGGCGTCAGTGGTGCGCGAGAAGTTCGTGTCGCACGCGATCGCCGGGGCGCTCGCCGGGATGAGTCCGTCCTCCGCGTCGCTCGCCCACGACGTGAGCTGGTGGACGCACGCGATCCTGTTGTTCGCGTTCCTGAATTACCTGCCGTACTCCAAGCACCTGCACATCGTCAGCGCTGTTCCGAACGTCTACTTCTCGAACGCGCAGGGGCTGCCGGGGAAAGGAGCGATCCCCTTCGTCGATCTCGAGGCGCCGGGCGCGGAGCAATTCGGTGCGTCCGATGTCGAGCATCTCACCTGGAAGCAGCTCCTCGACGGGTATTCGTGCACGGAGTGCGGCCGGTGCACCGCGGCGTGTCCCGCGAACCTCACCGGGAAAATCCTCAGTCCCCGCAAGATCATCATCAACACGCGGCAGCGTTTGATGGAGAAGGCCCCACTGCTCGTTGGGGACGTGCGCGAGGTCGAGCATCCACGCCTCGTCCACGGCGAAGGCGACGACGCGGGCGCTGGCACCGTCTCCGACATCGTCGAGCATCGCTTGCTCGATCAGTACATCACCGAAGAAGAGCTCTGGCAGTGCACGACCTGTCGCGCGTGCGTGCAGGAATGCCCGGTGGGAATCGAGCACCTGGACACGATCATCGACCTGCGTCGAAACCTCGTGCTCATGGAATCACGGTTTCCTCCGGAGGTGCAGCCGGCGTTCGAGTCCATGGAGCGACAGGGATCTCCATGGGCGTTCAGCCCCGCCGATCGAGCGCGGTGGGCCGATGGTCTCGACATTCCGACCATGGCCGAGATGGCGGCGCGCGGGGAGCACGTCGATGTCCTGTTCTGGGTGGGGTGCATGGGCTCGTTCGACGACCGCGCCAAGCGCATCACCGTCGCCTTCGCCCGCATCATGCAGGCAGCGCGCATCCGTTTCGCGATTCTCGGCCAGGAGGAGCAGTGCAACGGCGACCCGGCCCGCCGGATGGGCAACGAGTATCTCTGGCAGACACTCGCCCGCGCCAACATCGAGACGATGGACCGATACCACGTTCGCGCGGTCGTGACGATCTGTCCGCACTGCTTCCATCAGATTGGCAACGAATATCCGCAGCTGGGTGGCGACTACGAGGTGATCCATCACTCGACGTTCATCGAGCGGCTGCTCGACGAGGGGCGCATTCCGCTGGCCGATGGCAACGGCGACGGCCGCACCTTCGTGTATCACGACTCGTGCTATCTGGGGCGCTACAACGACGTCTACGACGCGCCTCGTGAGGCGCTGCGCAAGGCCCTCCCGGTGCTGACGCTCGCCGAGCCGAAGCGCTCGCGCTCGCGCGGCCTCTGTTGCGGTGCCGGCGGCGGGCGGATGTGGATGGAGGAGCGGGAAGGGAAGCGCATCAACATCGAGCGCACCGAGGAGCTTCTCGCGACCGGTGCCGACGTCATCGCGACCGCCTGCCCCTTCTGCATGACGATGATCTCCGACGGCGCGAAGGCGAAGGAGGCGGCAACGCCGGTGTTGGACATCGCGGAGGTCGTGGCGGGCCGATTGGCGGCCGGTGTCGAGGGATCGCGGGGTCGAGGTGTCTAGGGCGCCGATTCCTCCCCCTTGATCCCCCGACCCCGCGATCCCCCGACCCCTAGAGCTTCTTCACCACTTCCGTTGCCGCGCGGCCGCCCTTGAGGCCCAGCCGCCTCATCGCCACCGCCAGCGCGAACGCGCGCTCGGCATCGGAGACGCCGCCGGCGTCGAGACGCTGCACGAGATCGTCGTAGATGGCCTGGCGCTCCGCGTCACTCATCGCGGCCGCGCGCTCGGCCACCGGGCCGTCGGCGCGCAGCTCACGAAACGTCACGTCGAGGACGCGGCGGCGGTCGGCGTAGCGCGGATCATCGCGCCCGGCGGCGGCTGCCTCTCGTGAGGCGGCACGGGCGAGCGGCGTCTGCTCCGGGGCCGTGGTGGGACGAGCCCACATGCTCTCGAGAAAGCGATGCCCCTCCGCATCGCGTGAGCCGCCGGCGATGTCGAGCAACGAGCGCCCGACCCACCGGATCACCGCCCACGCGATCCCGAGAAGCACGACGGCTTCGGCGAGATACTTCGTGCTGAAGGTCACGCCGAGGTGACGACGGCGCCGAGCGCGCCGTCACGGCGTCATTTCTCGACGCGAATGGGAACGCTTGCCTGCGTGGTGTCCCAGCTCAGCGTCAGCACGCCGGTCCCGTTGCCGGTGGGCGCGATCGCGATCGTGAACTGCTCGACTGGCGCGCTGAGCGCGGCAACCCGCATCGGGGTTCGGCCTAGGTCCTTCGACTTGTCGTAGTCCGTGCCCCACTGACCGGTCTGGCGGTTGACGATCAGCGTCCAGCCTTCGCGCGCCGGAAGGGTCCACAACGTGTACGTGCCGCGCGGAACGCGAATCGTGCCGATCATGAGATCGCGGTCGGTTCGGAAGTGGGTCGCTTCGTTCGCGCCGGTGCGCCAGATGGCGCCCCATGGCACGAGGCTGCCGAAGATCTCGCGCCGCCGCTTCGACGGTCGCCCGTAATCCACGACGAGACGCGCGTGACCAATGGTCTGTGCGGTGGTGTCGCGTGGGGACAGAATCCGCGGCTTGCCCTGCTGCGCGAGGGCGACGCCGGGGAAAAACGCGAGCGTCGTGACGACGAGCGCGCGTGTGAAAAACGACATGAATCATCTCCGTGAAGGTCGTAGGACGCTACTGACGAATGAGGAACGAGGAGCGAGCAGTGAGGAATTCGCCTGGAGGAGCGCCCTCGTGCGATTTCCTCACTCCTCACTGCTCATTCCTCAATCGCGAGCGGCGTGAGAAAAAGCAGGATGCCCTGATGCATACCCCGACACCAGCGCCGGGGTTGTCATGACTGTGTTCGGATTCGGGGAGAGAAACGGTGCGCTATCGGTCGCGCTGAATGGAGAACAGCGTGATCTTCTGCCGGATCGTCCCCTCGGCGAAGGGGTAGACGTCGCGGGCGACCCGCGTGAGGCCGCGAGCCGCGCACGCGTCGACGAACTTGTCGACGGCGACGCGGCCTGGATCGGCGATGATCGCCGTGCCGCGCGGGCTGAGCGCCGTGGCGAGGACGTCGGCGACGAGCTCGGCGTACGTCATCTCGTACAGCACGTCGGCGGCGACGATCCGGTCGAACGTGCCGAGGTCGGCGGGAAGCGCGCGCCAGTCGACCATGCGCACGGCGGGCTCGCGCCGGAGATTGCGCCACGCGTTGGCGCGCGTGAAGCGCAAGGCGTCCTCGTAGTAGTCGGTGGCCAGCACTTCGAATCCAGCCCGCATCGCCGTCGTCGAGACGATGCCGAGCCCGCATCCCAGCTCCAGGAGCGAGCGGCCACCGCCGGCATCGTTGGCGAGGCGCGTCGCGAGAATCAGCGAGGAGGGCCACACATCGGCCCAGTACGGCAGGCGCTCATCGCGCACGTAGTCCGCTTCGCTGATGAGGTCGTCGGAGTTCAGCGGCTTCATGATCGAGAGCGACCCGCCGGCCACGGCGATGTCGACCGTGTTCGTGACGAAGCGCGTCTCGAGCTCCTGAACGAGGCGGTTCCCCGTCACATCGTGAACGCGGCGTCGAGCTGCGTGTCCTCGGTGAGGAGAAACGCCGAGGCGGTCTCGCCAGCCTCGACGCGAGGGCGCTCCTCCGGCACGATCAGCAGCGCGTCCGCCCGCGCCATCGACGTGAGGATGCCCGAGCCCTGCGGGCCCGTTAGGCGTGCCAGCAGCTGGCCGTCGTCGCCCGCGCGCACCGTGGCGCGCAAGAAGTGCGTGAGACGGGCGCCGATGGCCACCGGCTCCTCGAGCGTCACGCGCACCGGGCGCCGAAACAGCCGCTCGTGGCCGAGCATTCGGCGAATCGCGGGGCGCACGAAGAGGTCGAACGTCACCATCGTCGACACGGGATTGCCGGGCAGCCCGATCCACGGGATGCCGCGCAACAGCCCGAATCCCAGCGGCGCGCCCGGGCGCATCCGCACGCGCCAGAACTTCAGGTCCACGCCCATGTCGTCGAGCACGCGACGAAGGTGATCGAACTCGCCGACCGAGATGCCGGCGGAGGTGACGATGAGGTCGCATGAGACGGCCCGTTCCAGCCGGTCGCGGATGTCGGCGGGATCATCGCGCGCCGTCCCCACCTGCACCGGGATGCCTCCGGCTGCCCGCACGAGCGCGTCGAGCGTGTAGCTGTTGGAGCTCACGATCTTGCGTCCCGCCCGAACCTCCTCGAATCGGTCCAGGTCGACCAGCTCATCACCGGACGTCATGATCGCCACGCGCGGGCGCGCATACACGTCGACGTCAGCATAGCCGATCGACGCGAGGACCCCGAGCTGCGCCGCGTGCACCGTGCTCCCCGCCTCGAGCACGCGGGCGCCCTCGCCGATGTCCTCGCCGCGATAGCGGATGTTCTTGCGCGCATCGCGCGCGTTTCGAATGGATACCACCGCCGTCCCGCCGTCGGTGTCCTCTACCCGCACCACGGTGTCCGCGCCCTCGGGGAGCGGGGCACCGGTCATGATGCGCATCGTGGAAGCAGGCGGCAGCGGCCTGCTCGGGAACCCGCCGGCGGCAATCGTCTCGAGCACCGGCAGCGTGATGGGCGCGTCCGCGGAGGCGCGCTCGATATCGGCGGCGCGGACGGCATAGCCATCCATGGCCGAGTTGTCCCACGCCGGGATCGTGATCGGCGAGATGGCGGCCGACGCGAGGACCCGCCCGAGCGCGTCGGGCAGCGCCACCCGCTCCACCGGGCCGCGGCGGACGTCGGCGAGAATGCGCGCGACCGCCTCCGCGACCGTGAGCACCTAACGCGTGCCGGCCGTCATGCCCGCCAGTCGCGCGACGATGCTGTCCTGCACGCGCTCCACCGCGCGTACCGAGCCCGTCCAGTTGTTGCACAGCAGGCTGTAGATCAGCAACCGCCCATCGGCGGAGGTCACGTACCCGGACAGCGACCGCGCCTGGGAGACGAACCCCGTCTTTCCGCGGGCATTCGCTTCCGCGTAGGTGCCCTTCATTCGGTTCGCGAGGGTGCCGTCGACGCCGGCGATCGGCAACGCATCATAGAACACCTGGAACGCCGTATCCTGTCGCATCACGTCGAGCACGCGCACGAGCGTTTCGGGCGAGAGATAGTTGTACCGCGAAAGCCCGCTCCCGTCACGGAC
The DNA here is from genome assembly GCA_025931335.1 of Gemmatimonadaceae bacterium. Lineage (GTDB taxonomy): Bacteria > Gemmatimonadota > Gemmatimonadetes > Gemmatimonadales > Gemmatimonadaceae > JAICNG01. The sequence goes on from JAICNG010000008.1 coordinate 12,865, forward strand.
GATGAAGCCGTCCCGCGTCGCGCCCCACGCGAGCAGCTGGCGCTCGATGACGACCCGGCCGCTGTCGGGAATACCCGCGCCGGTCCGCTCGAGACCGAGCGTTCTGAGGAGAATCTCGCCGATCTGATTCTGCGACGGCTTCTCGAACGCCGGCATGATCTCGCGCAGCGGAGGCGACAGAATGACGGCGAGCGTGTCGCGCCGGCCGGCGGGGGCCCCGCGCGATGCGGAGTCGCTGTCCGCGACCGACAGCGCGCGCGCTTCGAGGGCTTCCTTGAGCGCCGTGATGTACGCTGTCGGCGGAGCCGCGTGGGCGAAGCGCACCATTTGGCTGTCGTGGGGAGCGATCGTGCCGCGAACGACCACGGTGCCCGGAGCAGAGTCGCGCTCGACGCGAATGGACAGCGGCGTGACGAGCCCATCCCCGGCCGTCAGCGCTGAATCGGGGGACGGAGCCGTCCGCGCCTCGATGCGCACGCGCGGGTATCCCCGAGAGGGCAACACCGCCGCGGTGACGGGCTCGCCCGGGAAGGCGCCGCCCCGGATGATGATCCGGGAGAACCCCTCGTTGAAATAGAGCTCGTCGACGCCGGCGGAGTAGGGCTCGTCGACCTCATCCCACGACCATCCGTAGCCGTAGATCGCGCCGGGAAACGCGTCGCCCTCGGTGCGGATGCGCCCCTCGATCGTGAGAATCCCGCGGGCCGCGATCGAGTCCGCGATCTCGAGCATCGCGAGCATCGCATCGCCCCGCATGTGGTCGCTGGCAGTGGGATCGCCGCGCCCGACGATGACGAGATCGCCGCGCAGTGTCCCGTCGACGATCGGGCCGGTCGCGATGAGCGTGGTGCGGAACTGATAGTCCGGTCCGAGCTGCGCCATCGCGACGGCCCCCGTCACGATCTTCATGTTCGACGCCGGCATGAACAGCTTCGCCGAGTTGTAGCGGGCGATCGTGTCGCTCCGCTCGGGATCGACGACGAGAATGCCCCAGTGCGCGCTCCGAAACTCGGGTGCCGCCACGACGGAGTCGACCCACCACCGCAGCGCGGCGCGCTGCCGGGCCGGCGTGGGCGTGATCGTGATCGGCGCCATCGGCGCACAGGCGGCCAACATGACGGCGGCGAGAAGGACGGCTCTGGTCATGGCGTCATCAGATCGCGTTCGACGAAGGCGGCGAGCTCGTCGAGCCACCGCGCGTTGCTCAATCGAAAGATAGGCACCGGCGCGCGGAAGTCATCCGCGTCGGTGACCACGCCGCGCCACGTCGAGGCCGCCTCCGAGGCCGGGTCCCAGAGCGGCCGGTCATGTGCCTGACGACGGAAGATCTCGATCTTGGGCAGGGCAGACCGTGTGAACCCCTCGCACACGACCAGCTCGGCATCCGCCATGTGTCGGGCGGCCACCTCCTCCGGAGCCAGCTCGTCGCTCCACCGCTCCACGAGCGCGAACTTGTCGGGCGCGATCATGGCCACCTTCTCGGCGTTCCCCTCGTGGTAGTGCCGATACGTGTCGGTGGCGGCCGGGTCGAGGTTGAACGTGTGCGAGCCATGCTTGATGGTCGTCACGCGGTGCCCACGCCTGACGAGCTCCGCGACCAGGCGCACGACGAGTGTGGTCTTTCCGCTATGCTTCCGGCCGACGATGCAGACCATCGGCGGCGTGCCGTTCGGCGAGCGCGAGGTCATCGGGCGTGTTCACGTTCATGAAGAGGACGGCCGGGTCCCCGAACCGTCGGACCTCGCGCTCCGGCAGCCGCTCGACGCGCACGTCGTCGAAGAACGAGACGACGCGCATGTCGTTCGCATCGAGCCGTCGCTCGATCGCCGGGACGCAGGTCGTCGAATAGTATGCGCACAAGGGCTCGAGGCCGCGCCGGGATCCACTCTCGGGGAGCGCCGCGTCGGCGCGAGTACCCGCATCGCGCAACATGCGCAGGAGCCCGGCTGGAACAAAGGGCATGTCCCACGCGACGACGAGCACTGGCTGCCCAGCCCGAACGAGCGCGGCGTGGATGCCGCCCAGGCTGCCGCAATGCAGCCGCACGTCTGATGCGAGTCGCACGTGAGGCAGCCACTCGGCCGCCGCCGGGTCGTTCGCGATCAGCAGGAGGTCGTCCGCTGCCTCGCCGAGGGCATCGGCGACGCGGTCGATCACCCGGCGTCCCCCGACCTGCTCGAGCCCCTTCGGGCGCCCTCCGTATCGTGATGCCGCACCTCCGGCGAGGATGACGCCGGTGCATCCCGTCACGGACGATGGAACTGCGGCTGTCCGCTCACCGCTCGCCCAATGAGCAGCGTACCGGCGCTGCGCGCGATCTCGACGGCCAGGGTCGACGGTACCGACGGGGTCGCGACGGCGCCGAGCCGCGCGCGCGCGGCCTTGAACGCCAGCTCCCCCGAGATGCGGCCCGTCACCAGCAGCGTGAGCCCCTCCAGCGTGCGGCCGTCGAGGATGGCCGCGCCGATGACCTTGTCGACCGCGTTGTGCCGCCCGATGTCCTCAGCGTGGTGGAGAAGCGCCTCGCCATCGGTGAGGGCCGCGGCGTGAATGCCTCCCGTCTCCTTGTATCGATCGCCGCGCGCGAACAGCTCCTTGAAGAGCGCGCGGGTGCGGGCGAGATCGAGATCCGGCGCGGTGACGACTCGCCTGGGAAGCGAGCTGAGCGAGCCGAGGATCGTCGTGACGGCGCCGCATCCGGAGGCGAGCACTCGCCGCCGGTCCGCCGTCTCCACGTCGTTGTACCGCTCGGGTGGAACCTCCGCCCAGAATCCAAGCTCTTTCGCGCAGGGGCGGAGCGAGAGCAGATCGCCGGGCGATTCGATGTATCCCTCGCCATGCAGCCAGCCCACGACGAGCTCGTCGAGCTGCGCGGGCGTGCACATCCAGGTGACGGCGGGCGCGCCGTTCACCTCCAGCCAGACGGGGCTTTCCTCGACCGCGTCGAGGGGTTCCGTGAGGGCCATGAGTCCATAGTGCATGGAGGGAGGGCCAGGGGCCAGGGGCCAAGGGGGTGGTAAGGCAAACGGCGACGCTCCGCGTCGCCGTTTGCTCATCTGATCAGGCGGCAGCGGCTCCGCCGCCCCGCCCTTTCCACCCCGTGACCCGTGGCCCTGGCCCCCGGCCCGCTATTCCCGAGCCTCAGGCTCGAACCCCTCCGGCGTGGGCTCATCCGGCGGGTTCCAGGCCGTGCCGCGCTCGATCGCCGATTGCACGTCGTGCGTACCGAACATCTGGGCCTCGAGATCCTCCTCGAGATGCTCGGCCTCGTCGTCGATGTTCTCCGGCCGCCGGCCGATGGGCTCACCCGTCCGCTCGCGCGACTCGGCGAGGTGATCGTCCACCGCCTCGGGCTCCTCGTCGCGGCGGATCTCGTCGACCACCAGGTCGTTGCGGTATCGCTTGAGCCCGATCACGTCGGCGAGAATGCGCTCGGCGATGCGGCGCTCTTCCTCCGTGCCCACGCGGCCGGCCAGCACGACCTCGCCGTTCGATGCCGTGACCAGAATGTTGTCCGCGTCGACCGTCTCGTAGTCGGCGAGCTGTTCCCGAACCAGCGCGCGCAGCTCGTCATCGTTGAGCTCGTCGAGCCGGAAGATGTCCTCGAAATCGCGCGCCATGGGGGGTTGCTCCTGCCTAGCGAGAGATGATGTACGACGCTCCGATCGAGAAGACGCCGTTGTGCTTCCACTCCGAGGTCTTGTTGGCCAACACCGGGGCGCCGCCCCCCTGGGGAGTCGAGCTGTAGGTCGACGGATAGTTCAGACGGAAGAGATGATCGCTGACATCGAATCGCAGCTGCCACCGTCCGCCGGGAGCCCATCGCGCACCGGTGCCCAGGACGATTGCAAAGGGAGTGCCGATCGTGAAGTTCCCGGGGTCGCGGCGACTGCCAACGTTCGCGGCGACTCCGGCGGCGAATCGCGTGAACGGAATGAGCCCGTGCCAGCTCTTCTGTCCGGTGAGATTCAGCGTGATTCCCGCATCGAGCAACAGCAGCGACACGTCCTTGCTGCCGAGGTGCCGCGTGGCGGGCGGGTTGAGCGGGTCGATCACATCGCGCTTCGAGAACGCGTGACCGCCGTGCACGCTGAAGTATGCCGGCCCGCCGATGCGAATCGCGTAGCGGAGGCCGACGATCGGTCCCGCCTGCGGCCCGACGCCCGCGGAACCCTCGGCGCCCGTGTACCAGCCCGAGTACGTCGTGAGCTCCTGACGGTTCGGCGCATCCTGGAAGGGGCTGTTCTGCGGAAGATGCCCCACCTGCGCGCCGAGCGCGGCCGGTGCGAGCGTTACGATCCCGACGAGTGTGAATCTGTTCACTGCCAAGCTCCTTGAATTCCTCAATCTCCAGTGGCGAGCGCCGTTCGACAACCGCGGCGCTGCTGGGGTTCAGTGCCGTGGCCCCTGCGCCGTTCTCAAGTCCACCCCCGACATCTCCGCCGGCTTCTCGACGCCGAGCATGGCGAGCACCGTCGGACCGACATCCTGCAACGATCCCCCCGAGCGCAGCGGACGGTCGCCATCGGGATCCACGATGACGATCGGCACCGGATTCGTCGTGTGCGCCGTGTGTGGCCCGCCCGTCGCCGGATCGATCATCATCTCGCAGTTCCCGTGATCGGCAGTCACGATGACGCGCGCCTCCGCACGCTCGGACGACGCGAGCACGCGCGCGAGACACTCGTCGACCGTTTCCACCGCGGCGATGCCGGCGCTCAGCACGCCCGTGTGGCCCACCATGTCGCCGTTGGCGTAGTTGCACAGAATGAAATCGTGGTTCCGATCCTCGATGGCCCGGCAGAGCACATCGGTGATACCGGGAGCGCTCATACTCGGTGCCAGATCGTACGTCGCCACCTTCTGGCTCGGAACGAGCAGCCGCTCCTCGCCCGGGTACGGCGTCTCGAACCCGCCGTTGAAGAAATACGTGACGTGCGCGTACTTCTCGGTCTCCGCCGTCCGAAACATCGTCTTCGCTTGCTCGCTCAACACCTCGGCGACGATCCGCGAGAGGACGAACGGCGGATAGGCAACGGGGAGGGTAAAGGTCTCGTCGTACATCGTCATCGCGGCCACGCTTATGCGCGGCCGGTCGCTGACGTCGAACCCGTCGAATCGCTCCTCAGTGAATGCGCGCACGATCTGACGCATGCGATCCGCCCGAAAGTTGAAGAGGAAGAGCCCGTCGCCGTCGCGCACCGTGGCGACGGGTCGTCCGTCGCGCTCGATCACCACCGGTTTGATGAACTCATCGCTCTCCCCGCGGTCGTACGCCTCCCTGATCGCCTCGACCGGGTCGGTCGCGGTGCCCCCTTCGCCTCGGACCATCGCCTTGTACCACAGCTCGGTGCGCGGCCACCGCTTGTCGCGGTCCATGCCGTAGTAGCGGCCGCCGAGCGTCGCGACACTTGCCCGACCGCGCGTGCGCGCGACCGTCTCGCGCATGAATTCGTGCGCCGATCGCGGGAGCGTGTCGCGGCCGTCGAGAAGCGCGTGCAGTGCGACGCGCGGGACGCGCTCGCGTTCCGCGAGGTCGAACAGGGCGAACAGGTGCTCGTCCATCGCATGGACGCCCCCGTTGCCGATCAGGCCGCACAGGTGCAGGGTAGTGCCGCGCTCGCGCACTTCGCGGCACAGCGCCTTCAGCACCGGGTTCTCGAAAAATGAGCCATCCCGGATGGCGAGCGAGATGCGCACGAGATCCGTCGGGACCACGCGGCCGGCGCCGAGGTTGAGGTGGCCCACCTCGCTGTTGCCCATCTGCCCCTCGGGCAGTCCAACGGCGAGGCCCGACGCCTCGATAAGCGCGCGCGGCGCTCGCGACCAGAGCGCGTCCCAGGTGGGGGTGCGTGCGAGCGCGATGGCGTTTCCCTCACGCTCGGTGCGATACCCCCATCCGTCCAGGACGACGAGGACCACCGGGCGCCGATGTCGATTCGGCATCTTTGCTGAATGGTGTACGACTGATAACTTCGGCGCGTCGGGCGCCAGCGAAATGTACGCGCCCTCCCACACGGCAACCAGCGATGTTCGTCGTTTCGTTTCTGCTCGCCCTCGTCACCGCATCGTCGCTCTTCGCGCAGGCCACGGTCACTGCGCCCAGCGAGCTGCGTGCGGCACCGCGCGGCGCGCCGATCGCCACCGTGCGGGCGGGAACCGACGTGCGCGTTCGGGAACGCCGCGGCGCGCTCTCCCGCGTCACGCTCGAAGGCTTCATCCACCGCGACCTCCTTGGCGGGCGGCGCGACAGCTTCGCGCTGTCGGTCCGCGCGCCCTCGGGCGCGAGATTGCGCGCCTCGCCCGGGGCACGTGCCCCAATCCTCGCCAATCTCCGCGATGGTATGGGGCTCACGCAGGTCTCACGCGCCGGTGAATGGGTGCGGGTTCGGCGCGTCGCGTGGATTGCCAGCTCGCGGCTGCGGACGGAACCTCGGGCGGAGACGCGCGAGCAGGCGGGATCGGTCGAAACGACGCAGGCGCCTCCGGCCGCGCCTGCGCCGGCACGTGCGCCCGACCCCCCGATCGGCACCGGCCTCACGCCAACGCGCCCGACCGCGATTCGCGTCGCGCCGGACGGCGACTCGATAGGCGGCGTGGGGCCGGGCGCGGTCGTTGTCCCGCTCGCGCGCGAACGCGAATGGGTGCGCGTGCGTGTGGAGGGCTGGGTGCGCGAAAACGAGCTCCGCACCGTCGACTCGACGCTCCAGACGCGTGTGAGCGCCGCCGACCTGCGGGCGGACCCCGATGCGGCGCGCGGGGTACTCGTGCGCTGGAACGTGCAGGTGCTGTCACCGATTCAACGGGCCGACCCTCTCCGTCGTGAGCTCGCCGAGAATGAGCCGTACGTCATCGCGCGCGGCCCCGATGGGGAGAACGCGCTCCTCTACCTCGCCAGTCCCCCGTCGCTGCTCGACGCGGTGGGCTCGATCGCCCCGCTCAGTGGCGTGGTCATCACCGCCCGCGTTCGTACGGGACGCAGCTCGCCCGTCGGCGTGCCGATCCTGGATCTCACGTCGATCGTCCGGCGGTGATCAGGGTGGCACCCACCGCGCCGCGCCGCTCGTCCGCGGTGCCTCGCCTCGCGCCCGCCGGCCTGAGCCCCCACGGCCGGCCGTTTCAGATTTCGTGCTGAGATGAGTCTCGGCGATCGCTTTCGTGAATTCCGGCTCCGCCACCCCGGCTTCCTCGCGGCGGTCATCATCGTCGCGTTGGGTGTCCTCGCGATCGACGGCTATCTCATCTACAAGCGCGGAAAGTACCGGGCGGAAATTCACCGCTTGCGAGCGGGCATGAGCGAGTTCGAGAAGCGGCGCGCCGATGCCGTGCTCGCGTCGGAGGAGAAGCAGCTCCAGGTCATGGTCGAGCTGCTGCGTCGCCAGGCGCGCGTCGACAAGGAGATCCACCTCGCCGTCTCGGTCGACAGCGCCTACATGGGACTCGAGCGGGAGGGCGCCATCCTCCGGGACATGCGGGTGGAGATCGGCGCCGAGCAAACCGTGGGCACGGGGTCGGACACGGTGCGCGTGACGATCCCGCGCGGCACGCGCTCGGTGCTGCGGCTGATCGAAGCGGGCGAGGGATGGGAGGTGCCGCGCTGGGTCTACGAGGATCGCGGACTGCCGGCGCCTAACGACCGGCAGGTGAAAGGCGCCCTCGGCCCGGTGGCGATCGTGCTGGAGGGAGGCACCGTGATCTACTCGATGCCGACGGCCGGGCCCCTCAACGACTCGGCGTACGTGATGCCGGGTGCGGTGCGGGCCAAGGCCGAGGATCTGCGCGCCGTGGTACCCAACCTGGCGCGCGGAACGAAAGTGTACTTCTTCTGATCGTCCTCCACGAATTGCCTCGATGAGTCTCGCCCAAGCCTTTCGCGACGACCCCCGTATCGCGCTGACCGCAACCGGCCTTGTCCTGCTCGTGCTGGCGGGGAGCGGATTTCTCGTACAGCACGCGGCCATGGTGCGCTACGAGCGCGACGTGAACCGCATTGCCTTCAACGACAACTGGGAAGTGCTGGACGACATCCGGAAGCGCCTCGGCATGGTGAGCGACTCGCTGGAGCGCGCCCTCGAGGCCGCCCCGGCGCCGCCGGGGGAACAGCCCTTCATTGTCGTCAGCATCGAGGAGCGGCGCCTGTGGTACAAGCAGGGGGAGGAGACGATCTTCACCACCCGCGTGGCGACCGGGAGCGGGAAGACCCTCGTCAAGGATGGCGGGCGCGACGAATGGAAGTTCGAGACGCCGCGCGGGAAGCTCGTCGTGCAGGGAAAGGAGATCGACCCGGTGTGGGTACCGCCCGACTGGCACTTCATCGAGTACGCGAAGAAGCGGGGGCTGGGCGTCAAGCAGCTGAAGCGCGGGGAGGAGATCCCCACCCCCGACGGCGGCTCGATCACCGTCGACGGCAACGACGTGGTGAAGCAGTACGCGGACGGCCGGACGTACCCGCTCGAGTCCGGGGAGGGGCGTGAAATTGTCGCGGCCGGCAACGTCGTCATCCCGCCGTTCGGCACCAACCAGCGCAAATTCCGCGGAGTCCTGGGGTCCCACCGGCTGTTGCTGGGAGACGGTTACGCCCTCCACGGGACGGACAAGCCGAGCTCGATCGGCCAGGCCGTGAGCCACGGATGCGTTCGACTTCGGAACGAAGACATCGCCTACCTGTATAGTATCGTCCCGGTCGGAACGCCGGTCTTCATCTACTGACTGACCGCGTGGTCAGTGAGGGTGGGTGTTTCCTCGGGCCAGGTCGTAGCCGAAACGCCGAGTTGGCCCTAGTTTGAGAGGTCTGCACTTCGTTACCTGAAGGGGGTCCAGTGGCTGCAGGTTCACTGGGCGCGCGACCGCTGGTCCGGTCGCTCGCCGTAGCCGTTCTGTTGTGCATGGCCCAGCCGGCGTTCGCCGGTGGGGACGCGACGTCATCGACCGTCGGCAGCACGCCAGCCCTCTCGGCGACGCCGGAGTCGGACTTCCTCGGTACGGACACCCTCCGGGGCCGCAGCGGCAAGCTGATGGCGCGGTTCCTCCCGTACCTCGCCCGGCTCGACATCCCCGTCCTCAGCGCGGTGATCGGCGACACGGTCGTGCGGACGCCAGGTGTTTACGTCTTGCGCGACAGCTCCAGATCATCTCTCTTCACCTTCATCACGCTGCGTCCCTTCTCCGACAAGGTGAAAGGTCGCGTCGGCAGCTATCGGATGGGCTACTGGCCCTTCGAGCGACGCAAGGTTCGCTCGGAGGCGTACGCGAGCCTCGACGGCTTCATCGAGGTGACGCCAGACAACCAGGACACCCAGGTCTCCGAGCACTTCCGGCTGCGCGACTTCCTCACCAAGGACCAGCGCGACGTGTGGCCGAAGTACCTCGTGCTCGACACGAAGCTCATCGACAAGCTCGAGCTGGTGATCGACGACCTCGTCAGTCGGGGCTACGATGTGCGGTATCTCTCGGTGATGTCGGGCTTCAGGACGCCGCAGTACAACGTGAAGGGAGTGGGGAAGGGACGTGCGGACGCGAGCCGGCACCAATACGGTGACGCCGCCGATGTCTTCGTCGACAACGACCGGAACGGACGCATGGACGACCTGAATCGAGATGGGCGAGCGGACACGCGCGATGCACGCATCCTCCTCGAGGCGGTCGACCGGGTCGAAGCGGCGTATCCCGGGCTCGTGGGCGGCGCGGGCGTGTATCCCGCGACGCGCGCGCACGGTCCGTTCACGCATATCGACGCGCGCGGCCAGCGCGCGCGTTGGGGTCGCATTTGAGAGCGCGTCTCCTCTCGGCGCTCACATCCCGATGGATGACGGCGGCGATGTTCGTCGTCGCCGCGCTGGCGGTCCTCCGATTCTACGAGCCGCCGCAGACGCTGCTCGAGTCGCGGTTCGGTACGCCGCACCTTCCGCTGGTCCCACCGGCAACGCCGTCAGCAACCGCGTTCGGGCGCAGCGGTGCGGTCCAGGTGCGCTTCGCGCTCCCCAACGACGGCGTCGAGTATCCGCTCGAGGTGCAGGGCGATCCCACGGAGCTCGAATACTCGTGGGTCCGGGTCACCGACTCCGTCGGGGTCGACTCGATCCGCCCACTGCACGGAGACACGCTGATCGCGCCCTCGGTACCCGGCTTCTACCGCCTGGCGCTCATGCGCGGGATCGAGCGCCGCATTCTCAGCGGCGTCACCCTCGCGGTGATGGTGCCATTCGATGAGAAGCGTGGCGGCATTCTCGACGGCTACCGCATCGGCACGTTCCGGGCGGAGCGGCGGGGCGCGACGTCGCCGCGTCCCGATGGGTTCGTTCAGGTGCTTCCCGAGCTGGTGAACCTCCCGGTCACCCGTCATCTCCGGCTTGGCTCGTTCGTCGCGCCCGACGGGCAGACGACGTGGCCTCGTTATACGGCGCTCGATCGCCGCCTGCTGGACAAGCTGGAGCTGGTGTTCCAGCAGCTCGCGCGCTGGCGTCCGGACACGGCGACCGTCCAGCTCGCCGTCTCCGTGAACTCGGGGTTCCGCACCCCCTGGTACAACCGCCGCGTCCCGCGCGCGGCGCGGGACAGCCGGCATCAGGTGGGGGACGCCGCCGACGTCGTGATCGATGCCAACGGCGATGGACGCGTCACCCGCGAGGACGCGAACCTCGTCGCCGCCGCGGTCGAGATGGTCGAGCAGTCGCATCCGGATCTCGCCGGTGGCCTCGGGCTCTACGTCAGCGGCCGCTACCGCCAGCCCTACGTTCACATCGACACACGTGGCCGGCGCGCGCGCTGGCGCGGCTAGGGATGGCAGGCGACGAGGGAGCCGGCTCGGACACGCACCCCTTCCTGCGTGACCGGATCATGCGAAGGCTCGAGACGCTCTCCAACGACCGTCTCTATCAGGTCCTCGACTACGTGGAGTTTCTCGAATCGCGATACGCCGAGCGGCAGCCATCGCCGGCGAGCGTCTTTCAGCGATTCACGGAGGGGCTCGAGGATACCATGCGCGCCGGCCGTCTCTCGGCCGACACCATTGCGCAGACGATGAGCCTCATGAGTCGCGCGATGGGCGTTCTCTCCGGCGTGGCGGCGGCTGGCAAGTCGGTTGCATCGGACGTGGTCAACGCCGCGTCGCGTCCGCCTCAGCGAAGCGCGACCCGGCCGTCCTCGGGGCCGGCGCCGACTGGGGGTGAAGCGCAAACGCCATCACCGCCCACCGAGCCGCCTCCCACCACCGACGCTGGAGGCGCATCGAAGTGAGCAGTCAGGCCGAGGGTCAGGAAGGGAAGCGGAGCGCGCGAGCGAAAGGCGCGCGACGTCCCCGCGTCGAGCCGGAGCCCGCATCGCCGCGCACCGGGGCGAAGCGCACGCTGGTCGAGGTCATCAAGCAGATCCCGGCGTACCTCCGACTCCTCGGCGGCCTGCTCACCGACCGTCGCGTCTCTGCACTAGACAAGCTGCTCGTCGCCGCCGCGATCGTGTACATCGTTTCGCCGATGGACCTGCTGCCGGACTTCGTGCCATTCCTCGGCGAGGTGGACGACGTCTTTCTGCTGGTGCTCGCGCTCCAGCGGCTCATCGCGAACGCCGGACGTCGAGTGGTCACCGACTACTGGGTGGGGAGTCTGGCGGACCTGAGCACGGCAAACCTCCGGCGCGTGCTTCTCGCGGCCACGTTCTTCCTGCCGAGGCGCATGCGGCGCCGGCTGCGCGCGATCGGGCGAGGGTAAGGCGTCACTTTACTTTGCCTGGGTCGCCGCCTACTTTTCGCCATGGCGACCTCAACTCGACCACCATCACGGCCCGCTTCGCCGGCACCCCCGGCAAGCGGGCCGTCGCGCATCGAGGGCCCTCGTGGCGCGGATCGCGTGCGCGTCGACGCCGCCCTGACGTTCGACGACGTCTTGCTCGTGCCGCGGCACTCGGTGACGCATCCGAAGGACGTCGACACCAGCTCTCGATTTACCCGCGGAATTCCGCTCAACGTCCCCCTCATCTCGGCGGCGATGGACACCGTCACCGAGAGCGAGATGGGGATCGCGATGGCGCGCGCGGGCGGCATCGGCGTCATCCACAAGAACATGTCGATCGACCGGCAGGCGGCCGAGGTCGACCGGGTGAAACGCTCCGAGAGCGGGATGATCCTCAATCCCATCACCCTCGGGCCGGATGCGACGCTGCGCGAGGCGAACGCACTCATGCGCCGGTTCCGCATCTCCGGGGTTCCGGTCGTGGATCGCGATGGGCGGCTGGTCGGAATCATCACCAATCGTGATCTGCAGTTCGAGCGCAACGTGGATCGTCCGCTGCGCGACGCGATGACGAAGGAGAACCTGATCACGGCGCCAGAGGGCACCACGCTCGACGAGGCGGAGCGCATCCTCGGACGGCATCGCATCGAGAAACTCCCGGTGGTCGATGCCAAGGGCGTCCTGCGCGGGCTGATCACGGTGAAGGACATCCACAAGCGGCGTCAGCATCCCAACGCGAACAAGGATCAGCACGGGCGACTCCGCGTCGCGGCGGCGATCGGCGCGAGCGGCGACTTCATCGACCGCGCCCGCGCGCTCGTCGACGCGGGCGTCGATGTCCTGATCATCGACACGGCGCACGGACACAGCGACGGCGTGCTGCGGGCGACGGCGCAGGTGCGCGAGCTGTTCCCGGATGCGCAGATCGTTGCCGGCAACATCGCCACGCGCGATGGCGCGGCGGCGCTCGCGGCGCGTGGGGTCGACGCGATCAAGGTGGGCGTCGGGCCGGGCTCGATTTGCACCACTCGCGTCGTGACCGGCGTGGGCGTGCCACAGCTCACCGCGATCTTCGATGCCGTCGACGGGGCAGGGGACGTTCCGATCATCGCGGACGGCGGGATCAAATACTCGGGCGACATCGTGAAGGCGCTGGCGGCGGGCGCGTCGAGCGTGATGATGGGCTCGATGCTCGCGGGCACCGAGGAGAGCCCCGGCGAGTCCTTCCTGCTCGAGGGTCGCCGCTTCAAGATGATCCGCGGCATGGGCTCGCTGTCGGCCATGCAGGACGGCAGTGCCGACCGGTACTTCCAGGAAGGGGAGATGTCGGCGCGCAAGCTCGTTCCAGAGGGCATCGAGGGACGAGTGCCATACAAGGGCCCGGTCGTGGACGTCCTCTTTCAGATGGTGGGCGGGCTGCGCAGCGGCATGGGGTACGTTGGGTGCGGGAGCGTCGAGGAGCTGCGGAGCGCGACGGACTTCGTGCGCATCACGTCCGCGGGGCTCCGCGAGTCGCATCCGCACGACGTGCAGATCACCAGGGAGGCGCCAAACTACTCCCTCTGAGACCTGAGACATCAGGGGCGCAGGATCAACTTCTGAAGACATCAGGGGTCGGACGTCAGGTGTCGGTATTCAGAAACTTCGGCTGCGCGACGCCGTTGCCGTTTCTGCAACCTGACCCCTGACGTCTGACCCCTGACGTCTGCAGAAGCTGATCTTACGCCCCTGACGTCTGCAACTGCTCGCAGTTCTATTGACAAACCTGTCGGTCAACGGGATTTTGCCCCGCGTCTTCTCCAGCACTCCCCCGCCCGAGTCCCCCCGCGGAGAACCCCATGGGTCTATGGTCGAAGAAGAGCATCGCCCTCCTCCAGGCTGAAGCGAGCGGTGAGTCGCACGAGGCCACGCTCAGGCGTGCCCTGAGTGCCACGAACCTCACCCTCCTCGGGATCGGTGCCATCATTGGCGCCGGCATCTTCGTCCTGACCGGGACGGCGGCGGCCAACTACGCGGGCCCCGCGATCGTGCTCTCGTTCATTCTGGCGGGAACCGGCTGCCTGTTCGCGGGACTGTGCTACGCCGAGTTCGCGAGCATGATCCCGATCGCCGGAAGCGCGTATACCTATTCGTATGCAACGCTGGGCGAGTTCATCGCCTGGATCATCGGGTGGGACCTCGTCCTCGAGTACCTGTTCGGGGCGGCGACCGTATCGGTGGGATGGTCCGGGTATTTCGTCTCCTTCATGCGCAGTATCGGCATCAACCTGCCGATGGAGTGGACACAGGCGCCGTTCGCCTATTCGGCCGCCGAGGGGCTCTCGCGTACGGGAGCCATCCTCAACATTCCGGCGATCTTCCTCATCGCCGTGTTGACCTCCCTGCTGGTCGTTGGCGTCAAGGAATCGGCCGGGTTCAACAACATCGTCGTCGCCATCAAGGTCGCGATCATTTTCCTCGTGATCGGCTTTGGGTTCATGTTCGTCAACCCCGACAACTGGAGCCCCTTCATTCCGCCGAATACCGGAGAGTTCGGCCAGTTCGGGTGGAGCGGTGTCGTGCGTGGCGCCGGCGTGATCTTCTTCGCCTACATCGGATTCGATGCGGTGTCGACCGCGGCGCAGGAAGCCAAGAATCCGCAGCGAGACATGCCCATAGGCATCCTTGGGTCGCTCGCGTTCTGTACCGTCCTCTACATCCTGATGTCGCTCGTGATGACCGGGCTCGTGCCTTATACGCAGCTCAATGTGCCCGACCCGGTGTACGTCGCGCTCGCCGCCGCCGGCCCGGGTCTGTCGTGGCTCACGAAGCTGATCTCGATCGGCGCGATGGCGGGACTCGCCTCGGTCGTTCTCGTAATGCTGATGGGCCAGCCGCGCATCTTCTACTCGATGGCGCGTGACGGGCTGCTCCCACAGGTCTTCGGCAAGGTGCATCCACGTTTCCAGACGCCGTACGTCACGACGATCGTCACCGGAGTCGTCGCCGCCGCCGTCGCGGGGCTGTTCCCGATCGGCGTCCTCGGCGAGCTCGTCTCGATCGGAACGCTGCTCGCGTTCGTGATCGTGTGCGCTGGCATCTGGGTTCTGCGCGTGAGGTCGCCCGAGCTGCCTCGTCCGTTCAAGACGCCGCTGGTGCCGCTGGTGCCCATCCTGGGCATTCTGATCTGCGGCTATCTCATGTCGAGCCTGCCAGGCGACACCTGGCTCCGCCTGATCATCTGGATGGCGATCGGTCTCGTGATCTATTTCGCGTATGGACGTAGCAGATCCCGCTTCGCGGGCGCCCCGCCGACACGCTGACGCGCGTCGCCGGACTCGCTATCTTTGACGCGGCGCCCGCTTGCGGGCGCCGCGTTGCTTTCCCGGTCCGGAGGTGTGGCTGAAGCCGTCGACGTTGCTCGCGATTCCCGAAGCCCGGCGGACGATCATCGAGCTGATGGGCGAGGCCCTGCGCGACAGGACCACGGCCGTGCTGTCGACGCACGTGAATGCCGACGGGGATGGATGCGGCTCGGAGGCAGCACTCGCGCTCCTCCTCGCGCAGCGAGGACTCGCCGCCCGCGTCGTCAATCCGACGCCATGGCCGGTGATGTTCGATTTCCTGCTCGCGGGGGTTCGCGAGGAGAGCAAACGCGGTGCGGCGGCACTCGGGACGGCCGATCTGCTGATCGTCGTCGACATCAGCGACGTGCGACGTCTCGGGTCACTGGCCGAGCCCGTGCGCGCGATGAAGGGTCCCCGCCTCGTGATCGACCATCACGTCCCGGGCGAGGAGCCACCGGGCGACATCGTGCTGGCCGACACCGGCGCCTGCGCGACGGGAGAGCTCGTCTACGACCTGGCGCGCGTCCTCGACCTCGACATCACCCCGGAGATCGCCCGCGCGCTGTACACCGCGCTCCTCACCGACACCGGGGGCTTCCGATTCAGCAATACCTCGCCGCGGTGCCACGCCATCGCCGGCGAGCTGCTCTCGGCCGGTGTCGATCCGGAGGAGATGTATCGACGCATCTACGCGTCGGTGCCGGTCGGACGGCTCCACCTGCTGCGCGACGCGCTCCACACGCTGGAGGTTGATGAGGCGATCGGCCTCTCCTGGATCTCGCTCCCCGCGGGCGTGATGGAGAAGTACGCGCTGCGGTCGGAGGAGCTCGACGGCATCGCGGAGCATCCGCGGTCCATCGCGGGAACGCGGATGGCGATCTTCTTCCGCGATCTTGGGCACGGTCAGGTGAAGGTTTCCTTTCGCGGCGCGGGGGCGGTCGACGTCGACCGGTTCGCGAAGCGGTTTGGCGGGGGAGGACACGCGAAGGCGTCTGGCGCGCTGATTCCCGGGTCGCTCGAGAGCGTCCGCACTCGCGTCGTCGCGGAAGCGCGCGATTACCTCGCCAGCAGCGCCGGCCTTGGCCCGCTGTCGACCCGCTAGGTACCTTTCCGAGCATGGCCCGCTCGCTCCGACGTACCCAATCCGTTGAGGACCGCATCGGCGATGCGCTCTCCCACGTGGCGGTCATGCTCCGCCTCGATGAGGCGGTGATCGAGCTCGTGCAGTTCGAGAGGGCGACGGGCGTCGCCGTCCTCCGATTGCACGGCGACTGTCCGGATTGCGCGATGTCGGTGAGCGCGCTGCGCGACGGCATCGAGGCACAGCTGCGTATGCGCGTGCCCGAGGTTCGCGAGGTGCGTACGCATTCCGCGGATACTCCATGACGCTGCGTGCCCGCATCGTCGACGCGCTTGGTGGCGTCACCAATCCGCGGACCGGTCACAGCGTCATCGAGGGAGCGATGATCCGCGACCTCGCCCTGACGGACAGTGGGAAAGTGCGCCTCACGTTCCTGCTCGGCGCGCAGGATCCGGCCTCTCTCGTTCGCGATGTGCGCCAAACGATCGAGCGGGTGGATGGCGTGACGGAAGTGCGCGTCGATGTGAAAGACCCATCGCAGATGCAGCAAGGCGCGGCGCGCGGCGCCGCGCCGCCTCCGGCACCGAATCCGCGCGCGCTGCCGGTGATGGAGCCACCCCGAGCCGCGCCGGGCCCACAGCGCCCCGCTCCTCCCGCGCCGGTGGCTTACCCCAATCTCGGCCGCATCATCGCGATCTCGAGCGGAAAGGGCGGGGTGGGCAAGTCGACGGTGGCCACCAACCTCGCCGTCCTGCTGGCGAGCTCGGGCGCGCGCGTGGGCCTGATGGACGCCGACATCTACGGCCCGAACGTGCCGCGGATGATGGGGATCGATGAGCCGCCACCGGTGGAGAACGAGCGCATCATCCCGCTCCAGGCGCACGGGGTGAAGCTCATGAGCATCGGATTCATGGTGGAGCGGGACGCGCCGGCGATCTGGCGCGGGCCCATCATCATGAAGGTGATCACTCAGTTCCTGCGCGACGTCCTCTGGGGGCAGCTCGATTATTTCCTCGTCGACATGCCGCCGGGAACGGGCGATGCGCAGCTGTCGCTGGTGCAGGCGACGCAGGTGCACGGCGCGGTGATCGTGACGACGCCGCAGGACGTGGCGGTCGGCGACGCGCTGCGCGGCGCGAAAATGTTCGAGCGGGTGGGCGTGCCGGTGCTGGGCATCGTCGAGAACATGAGCTATTTCGAGTGCCCGCACTGCGGAAAGCCGAGCTCGCTGTTCGGTTCCGGCGGTGGGGCGCGACTCGCGAGCGAGCTGCACGTGCCGCTCCTGGGCGAGATTCCGCTCTACCCGCGCGTGCTGGAAGGCGGTGACACCGGGCGCCCGATCGTCGTCGCCGAACCGGAGTCTGGGGCGGCACGCGCGCTCGCGGCGACGGCGGCGCAGCTACGGCACGTGCTCGCGGGCGAAGGTGCGACCATCGGAACGTGAGCGCTCTCTCGCGCGCAGAACGCGATCCCGACGAGACGCGGCCGCCAGGCGATGACATGCCGGCGGCCGCGTTGCCGTTGGATGCCCACGAGGGCGTGCCGGCGATCGGCGTCACCGGAGAGTTCGTCGCCCAGGCGTCGCTCGTGCACCGCCCGCTCGCCCACACCATCCTGCGGGTGGCGCTCCCGTCGGTCGCGTCGGCACTGCTCATGACGCTCTTCACCAGCGTCGACGCCTTCTGGGTCGGAACGCGTATCGGGCCGACCGGACTGGCGGCGGTGTCGACGTCGGTCTTCTGGATCTGGATGCTGATCGCGCTGGCCGAGATGGTGGCGGTGGGGCTCACGGCGGTGGCCTCGCGACGGCACGGGCAGGGCCGCCCGAAAGAGGCCGCCCGCGCGGTTGGCGATGCGCTTCTCTTCTCGCTGGCGCTCGGCCTCGGCGTGGCGCTCATCGGACTGCTGCTCCTCGATTGGCTGTTCGCCGTCATGCATACCGCACCCGACGTAACCGCGTTAGGCAGGCGCTATCTCACGGCCTATCTCGCCGGCTGTCCGTTGATCTTCGGGTACTTCGCCATCGACGCGGCGTTTCGCGCGTCCGGCGACACCCGGACGCCGTTCCTCCTCCTCGCCGTCTCGGTCGTCGCCGCGCTCGTGCTCGACCCCATCCTGATTCTCGGGCTTGGGCCAGCGCCCGCGCTTGGCATCGCCGGTGCCGCGATCGCGACGATCCTCACGCGCGGGTCGGTGTTCGTGCTCGGGCTCGCCCTGCTCATGCGGCGGTCGATGATCAGGCTGGCCGGCCCCGGCGGGCACGCCATTCCGCTCATCGCGCGCATCGGGCTGCCGACCGCCGCCACCGGGATGATCTTCAGCCTCATCTACGTGCTGATGACGCGCACCACCACCCAGTTCGGCACACCCGCGCTCGCGGCGTTAGGCATCGGCCATCGCGTCGAGAGCTGGGCGTACATGGTGGGCGTGGGCTTCGGCGCCGCCGCGGCCGCCATCGTCGGCCAGAATCTCGGCGCGGGCCAGGTGCGGCGCGCCGAGCGCTCCGGGTGGCTCACGACCGGCTTCGCGAGCGTGGTGGGGATCGTGGCGGCGGTGGTCGAGATCGTGTTCGCCGAAGAGTTCGCGTCGGTCTTCACCGACGACCCGGCGGTGATCGCGGTGAGCGCGAGCTACCTTCGGATCTGTGCGCTGTCCCAGGCCTTCGTTGGGGCGGAGCTCGTGCTCGAAGGCGCCCTCGGCGGAGCGGGTCATACCTTCCCGCCAATGCTGGCGTCGACCACGCTCACGGCCCTGCGGATCCCGTTGGCCGCGTGGGCGGCGTTTCGATGGGGCATCGAGGGGATCTGGTGGGTGATTTGCCTCACCGCGACGGCCCGGGGCATCGCCATGATGGTGCTCTGGCGACTGGGCCGCTGGAAGCGCAAATCCATCTGACATGCGACCACTCATCACGCTGCTCACGGACTTCGGGACCGCCGACGGATACGTGGCCGAAATGAAGGGCGTGCTCTACTCGTTGGCGCCCGAGGCGCGCGTCGTCGACCTCTCCCATGACATCGCGCCGCAAGATGTCGAGAGCGCGCGTCTCGCCGTCGCGCGGTACTGGCGGCGGTTTCCCCCGCAGACGATCCATCTCGTCGTCGTCGATCCCGGCGTCGGGTCGGAGCGCGATGCGCTGGCGGTGCGCAGCGAAGATCGCGTGCTGATCGGGCCGGACAACGGCGTTCTCTCCCCCGCGTTGCTCGTCGCGGGCGCGCGAGCGGTTTCGCTGCAGGTGCCGGCGACCGCGTCTCCGACGTTTCACGGGCGCGATCTCTTCGCCCCGGTGGCGGCGCGGATCGCCATGGGCGCCCCGATCGACGCCCTGGGCGCCGCCGCCGAATCGCCGACGATTCGCCGCACGCCGGAAGCGCGCCGACTCGGCAACGGCGCGATTCAGGGCGAAGTGATCGCCATCGATCGATACGGCAACGCGATCACGAACATCGTGGCGTTCCCCGCGACGCAGAGCCGCGAAGGGGAGCAAGCGTTCGTCGAAGTCGGCGGACGCACGGTCCCGGTCGCGCGCGCCTACGCGGACGTGCAGCCACTCGGCGCCGTCGCGTTGTGCGGGTCGTCAGGGTTGCTGGAGATCGCCGTACGGGACGGAAATGCGGCGCAGACGCTGGGGCTGGGGAGGGGATCGACGGTCACGCTGCATCAACAGAGATGACAGGAGTCAGGAGTCAGGAGTCAGGAGTCAGGACTCCTGACTCCTGACTCCTAATCACGAGGCCACGCGCTCGATCCGCTCATTCGACGGCCGCCCGGGATCTCTCGCCGTCACCACCCGCCCGACGTACACCGCGCCCTTGCGCGGCTCGATCGACGCCGTCCCGTGGTGCAGCTCGGCGTTCAGCTCGCCGCCGGTGAGGATCACGAGCATCGTCAGATACATCCAGGTGAGCAGCACGATCACTCCGCCGATCGCGCCATAGGTCTTGTTGTACGACCCGAAGTTCGCGACGTAGGCGCGGAACAGAAGCGTCACCAGCACCCAGAGCACGGCCGCCGCCACGGCGCCAACGAGGATCTGCGACTTGTCCTGACGCTGGTTGGGCAGGAAGTAGTAGATGAGCCACAGCATCCCGACCAGCAGGGCGAACGCCAGCGGATACTGGAGAACATTCCAGGCCGCCTGACCAGCTTCACCCATCGCCGTCCGGCGCTCGATCCAGTCGGCGATCTCGGGCCCGCCGAGCATGATCGACGTCGTCACCGCGAACAGGATGGCCGAGACCAGCACGCTCGCGAGAGCGATCAGCTTCTTCCTCCACCAGGGGCGTCCCTCCTCGACGTCGTACGCACGGTTCAGCGCGTCGATCAGCGCCGAGAAGACGTTCGAGCCCGCCCACGCGGCGCCGAGCAACCCGATCGAGATGACGCCGGCGGAGTTCGGGTTGAGGACGTCGCGCACGACGTTGTCGACGAGGTCCACCGCCTCCGCCGGCACCGCCTGGCGGAGATTCGCGATGAGCCACGCCATGATCTCCTGCCGCTCTCCGATGAAGCCGATGAGCGGAGCCGTGAAGAGGAAGAGCGGGACGAGGGAGAAGAAGAAGTAGTACGCCGTCTGTGCGGAGAGCCCGAGGACGTTGTCGTCCAGGATCTCCCGTCCCGTCTTCTGCAACAGCGGTCCAACGCGTCGGCCCTTTATGATCACGAGCCCTCCGAGTATCCGATTCGCGAGCCCAACAAAAAGCCCCTCCAGCGAGGGGCAAAGGGTGGGCCAGCGATCGTCCTGGTTGTCAGTCGATTCGCTCGATCTCCAGCGTTCCGATGAGCATCGAGGCGTCGATCGTGAGGCGGCGTCGCGCGCTCTCCCAGTTCGACGAGTAGTGCACGCCATCCTGCTCGCGAAAGCCCTCGTGCTCGAACGTGCCGAGCGTCACATCAGCGCGTGCGCGAACCCCGACATCGCGCGGAACGCGCAGCCTGACGGCGCCGAGGCGCACGCGGAGTCGCGCATCGACGTCCGCCGCCCACGCGCCGGAGAAGTCGAGCGTCAGCGCGCCCGCGCCACAGTCGACGTCCACGTGCTCGACGTTCGCGTTGCCGACGCCGGTCGCCTCGATCGACGCCGCGCCGACATCGAACCGCAGCGACCGCATCCGCCGAGGATTCGGCGTCGCGAACCGCAGCGTCGTGGAGCTCGCCGCCGACTCGACGTTGAGCTGATCGACGGCGAGCCCTCCGAGGTCGAGATCGGCCTCCACGGCGCCGAGCCGCAGCGCAACGTCGACGGGCACGCCGCGGGCCACCCCGAGTGACAGCCGGGCCTCCTCCCGCTTGTCGTCGCCCACGCCGCGAAGTGGACGCCGCCCTCCGTCGAGACGCAGTGACAGGGTATGCGACGCGGAGTCGAATCGCCGCTCGACGTCGTAGCGCGCGGCATCGTATCGCATGGTGTAGTCGTAGAGCTCGGCGTCGTCGGCGGGGGAGACTCGCAGCGACCCGCCGCTGAGGTTGATCCGAAGTCGCAGGCTGTCAGCGGCGCTCCGGAGACGCGACGCCGATGCCGTGCGCCACGCTTGCTCGGGGTCCGACGCACACCCCCCCGCCAAGAGCGCGGCGAGGAGAGCCAGTCGCGCAAGCTGCCTCACGAGTCGATCCCCGAGCGAGGGGCGGGCGTCGGCCGGCGCGCCGCCGCCACTCCCACAACGGGGGTGGGCGTCTGCCACTCCAGCTCCGCCGTCCTCGTGAGGGGGATGGAGGTGCGTGTGGGCTCACCCGCCCCCCCCCGCGACACCAGCGTCGCGCCAAAGCCGACCGTCGCCGCGACCCACGTGAGCAGGAGCGCGATGATGCGCATGACGCCACCGGCCGGGCCGCTCCACGCGAGCAGGGCGGCGACGATCCACAACGACATGTAGGCGACCAAGCCCACGAAGACCACACGCTCGAGCCCGCCCACACCGCGCTGCGCACGCCGCATCAGCGCTTCGCCAGTGACCTGCGCCATCGCGAGAAATCCGAGCGCGAGCGCGCCGGCGATGGCGACGAGAAATCCGATGACCGCGAAGGGGAGCAGGGCCCACCCCACGATCGGGATGAGCAGGAGCACGACGATCAGCATCAGCAACGCGGGAAGAACGGCAAGCTCGGCGCCAACGCCGACCACGAACGCGCGCCCGAAGTTGCGCTCGATCGCGTCGGCCACCCCTTCGAGGTTGGTCCGGGCGAACAACACCACCACCACCCCGATCGCCGCGAGAATGGCCAGCCAGCCGAGCGCGAGCAGCAGTTGATGCCACATCGCCGACAGCGCCGATCGCTGTGTCGCCGTGGCGGGCGTCAGGCCGAGTGGGCCGCCAATGGTGCGCGTCTCGCCGCGAACGGTGCCGCCCTCGAGACGTACGCGGCCGTCGACGGCGACCGCATCGCCGCCAATCACGCCGCCCTGCCTGACGATGACGTCGCCACCGACGGCGATCGCGTCGCGTCCAACGCTTCCCGATACGATGAGGTCGCCGCGAGCCGTGACCGCGGCACCGGAAATCACTTCCCCCGGCGCGACGACGCGATCGCCGACCGAAATGGGGGTGTTCTCGTCGAGCCGTGCGCCGAATGGATCGCGCGCCAGCGCCTCACGAACTCCACGTGCGGAATCGGGCGCGAGCTCCGGTACCTGCGCGAGCAGCCGGCCGGGGGCGATGACGAGCCACGCGGCGGCGAGGAAGAGCGCTTTCATGGGCGCTCAGCGACGACGGTGAACTGCGACGGTGCGAAGCAGCGTTGCGGCGAGCAAAGCCGCCGCGACGACTGCCAACGTGAGCACGGTGAGTCCCAGCAGCCCGCTCGAGCGGACGAGCGTGTAGGCCGAGTCGCCCAGCGCGCCGGCGAGGAAGGCGCCGGCCGAGTCGAGGATGCTCGTGCGCATCCGGTCGGCCAGCATCCCGACCGCGAACAGCACGGCGTCGAAGCGCAGCGCGATCCAGAGCACGAGAACGCTCATCGCCGCCGCGAGCGACCCCGCGCCCACCCCGAACGCGACGCGTCCTCCGCGCGAGGATGGCACCAGGCCTCGCAGCGTATCGAGCACCGCCACGTGCCAGGGTACGAAGATGTTCACCCGGGACAGCACGCGTTCGGCGAACAGCGGCGAGGGCGCCAGGTGCGGCAAATGCTCGAGCGCCCGAACCGTCGCCCGGGCTTCATCGAGCTCCCCGCGGCAGGTCGGACACTTCCGGATGTGCGTCTTCAGCGGCGAGGTTCCAAATCCCACCTCGCCGTCGAGCAGCAGATCGATTTCGCTGGGTAGTAAATGACGGTCCACAAAGCCTCCGGTCGGTCCTACGTCGGCCTGACGAAAGGGGTTTCAGCTAGGCCCGAAGATGCTCCAAAGCGTCCCTCAGCTCCTTACGGGCCCGGTGGATATAGGTCTTCACCGTCCCCAAGGGTAAATCGAGCATCGCCGCGATCTCCTCGTACGACCGGCCTTCCACGTGACGCAGCATGATGCACGATCGATACTCAGGGCGGAGCCGCGTGATCGCACGCTCGATCGCCGATCCCAGCTCGCGTGACTCGACCTCCTCGAGGGCTGACTCGCCCCGGGCCTCGACGTCGAACGAGGTCGCCTCGATCTCCGCACGCGTCGCGGCGTGCGGCGAGCCGTCGATGCTGATCGTCTGCACCGTCCGCTTCCGCAAATGGTCGATCGCCACGTTGTTGGCGATCTTGAACAGCCAGCTCGAGAGCTTGAACTCGGGTCGGTAGCGGTCGATGTGATTCAGGACCTTGATGAACGTCTCCTGCGCCAGGTCCTCCGCCGTTTCGCGATCGCGCACCATGCGGAAGATCAGCGAGAAGACCGGCCGCTCGTAGCGGCGGAGTAGCTCGCGATACGCCGGCTCGCGCCCCTGCTGCGCGAGCGCGACGACGTCCGCATCCGGGAGATTCGCGAGATCGAGAACGGGCGCCATGAGGGGTCAGGAGTCAGGAGTCAGGGATCAGGGGGTTTCAGGTCCGAGGTGTCGGGGTGCACCTACACCCTGACCCCCCTGACTCCTGACTCCTGACGCCTGACCCCTAGCGACGCGAAAGGTATTCGCGCAGAACAAGTTGAGCCAGCGCGCGCGCGCTTGCGGCCCTCGACCACCTCCACCAGTTTCATCGCAATGCCGTCCGTCCAGACCGAGCGGAGCGAAGCGCTCGCCGCCGCCGCTGGGAGCGTGGAGAAGCGTGCCTACGTTCGGCGTGTCTTCTCCGAGATCGCGCCCCGGTACGATCTCCTCAATCATCTCCTCAGCTTCAGCATCGACAAACGATGGCGCCGCCGCGCCGTCGCGGCGCTGGGCTGGGACCGCGATCCGAACGGGATCTACGTGGACCTCTGCGCCGGAACCCTGGACGTCGCCAACGAGCTCGCGCGCAACCCCCGCTTCGCCGGCACCGTGCTCGGCACGGACTTCGCCGAGCCGATGCTGCGTGCTGGCCGCGAGAAGATCGCGTCTCGTCCGGTCGCGCCGATCGTCGCCGACGCGCTGTCGCTGCCAATTCGCGGGAGCACCGCATCGGGCGCGATCGTCGCCTTCGGCGCTCGCAACCTCGACGATCTCGACGCGGGGATCGCCGAGGCGCACCGCGTGCTCCGCGACGGGGGGACGTTCGTGATTCTCGAGTTCTCCACGCCCCGCCTTCCAATTATCCGCTCCCTGTACCGCTTCTATTTTCACCGCGTGCTTCCTGCACTTGGCCGCCTCGTGAGCAGACACCCGACCGCGTACCGGTACCTTCCCTTATCCGTCGACAACTTCCCAGGGGAGCAGGAGCTCGCGCGCCGAATGACCCAGGCGGGCTTCGCGAACGTTCGCGTCACGCGACTGAGCTTTGGGATCGCCGCCATCCATGCCGGAGAGCGTCGCGGAGCAGCGGCATGACCATCGACACCGTAGGGCAGTTCATCGCGGAACTTGAGCGCGCGGGCGAGCTGAAGCGCATCTCGCAGCCGGTCTCGGTCGATCTCGAGCTGTGTGAGATCGCCGACCGCGTGATGAAGATGCCCGGGGGCGGGCCGGCGTTGCTCTTCGAGAACGTCACGCTGTTCGACGGTTCGCGGTCGGCGTATCCGGTCGCCATCAACCTCTTTGGATCGATGCGCCGGATGTCGATGTCGCTCGGGGTGGAGCGACTCGACGAGATCGGGGAGCGCATCGCCCAGATGATGGAGCTCAAGGTCCCGGAAGGGCTCGTCGCGAAGCTGTCCCTGCTGCCGCGACTCCTCGAGATGGGGAAGTTCCCGCCACGCATGAAAGGTGGGGCGGCGCCGTGCCAGGAAGTGGTGCTGCGCGGCGAGGAGATCGACCTGCGCAAGCTCCCCATCATCAAGTGCTGGCCCGAAGACGGCGGGCCCTACATTACGCTCCCGATGGTGATCTCGCGGGATCCCAAACGCGGGATCCGCAACGTCGGCCTGTATCGCGTACAGCTACTGGGAGCGCGCGACCTGGCGATGCACTGGCAGCGGCACAAGGTGGGCGCGGCGCACTGGCGCGAGATGGCCGAGCGCAAGGAGACGATGCCGGTGTGCATCGCGATCGGCGCCGATCCGCCGTCGATGTATTCGGCCTCCGCCCCGCTCCCGCCCACGGTCGACGAGTTCCTCTTCGCCGGATTCCTGCGGCGCTCCCCCGTGCGACTCACGAAAGCCCTGACCTGCGATCTCGAGGTCCCCGCCGAGTCGGAGTTCGTCATCGAAGGATACATCGACGCGTCGGAGCCCCTCGTGACCGAGGGTCCATTCGGCGACCACACCGGCTACTACTCCCTCGCGGACCTGTACCCCCGGGTGCACGTCACGGCCCTGACGATGCGCGCGAACCCGGTGTATGCGACGACGATCGTCGGCCGCCCGCCGATGGAGGACTTCTACCTGGGGCACGCGACCGAGCGGATTTTCCTGCCGCTCCTGAAACTGACGGTGCCCGAGATCGTCGACTACCACATGCCGCCGGAGGGGATCTTTCACAACCTCGTGTTCGTGTCGATCGACAAGCAGTATCCTGGGCACGCGTACAAGGTGATGAACGCGCTCTGGGGCCAGGGCCTCATGTCACTCGCCAAGCTCATCATCGTGGTCGACAAGGACGTCAACGTGCGCGATCCGCAGGAAGCGTGGTGGATCGCGCTGAACAACATCGATCCGGAGCGCGACGCGCGCTTCACCATGGGACCGGTGGATGTGCTCGACCACTCGAGCCGCGCGTTCACCTACGGCTCGAAGATGGGCATTGACGCTACGCGCAAATGGCCCGAGGAGGGTTTCACGCGCGAGTGGCCGAAGCTGATCGAGATGGATACGGCGACGAAGAACCGGGTGACGGCGATGTGGGCATCCCTGGGGATCGAGCGGCCCCGATGAACGACGTTCCGTATCCCGCGTCGCGGCTGATCTTCACGCTGGCGTTCATGCTTGTCGTCGTCGTCGCCGCCGTGGTGGTGGTGCGGTGGCGGTTTCGACGGCAGCTGCTGGCCGAGATCGCGACGACGCTCGGGATCTTCCTGCTGATCATTGGGACCATCGTCTACACGGTGGCGTTCCGTGGTCTGCGTCCCGCCGAGATGGTGCTCGCGTGGCTGCTCTCCTTCGCCGCGATCATCTGGTTCGTCACCCGCCTCAACCGTACGATGACGCAGCCTCTGCGCGAGCTCGACCGGCTCGGCGTCTCGCTGCGGCGGGGGGACTGGGGGCGAATCCTGGCCGCCCGCGACGGGAACGATCGCGGGAACATCACCGCCGCCCTTCGCGACGTGGCGGCCCTGATCGAAGAGACCCGTCGCACGATGGACACGCTGATCCGCGCCTCCGAACGGGTCACGCGCGTGGGTGGCGAAGCTGCCGGCGGCGCCCAGGACGTCGGCGGCTCGCTCGTCAGGCTGGCTCAGGGTGCGCAGGCGAATCTCGGCGTGGCGCGCCGGATTCGCACGGCGGCGGAAGAAATCACTGCCGCCTCGGGTGAGGTGAGCGGCGCCGCGCGGGAGACGCTCCAGCTCTCGGCGTCGATGGAGAGCCTTGCCGGGGAGTGAGTGCAGCACGCGGAGTCCGCGTCGGAGCGGGTGTCGGAGATCGCGGGCGCGGCGCACGCGTCAGCCGAGCGCATCGAGGCCATGCGGCAGATGTCGGATGCGATCGGCGAGATCACGGCGGTGATCCACAAGATCGTGCGGCAAACGAACCTGCTCGCCCTCAACGCGGCGATCGAGGCCGCGCGCGCGGGTGAGGCGGGGAAGGGCTTTGCCGTCGTCGCCGAGGAAGTGCGCGTGCTGGCGACGCAGAGCGCCGACTCGCTGAAGCGCATCGATGCGCTCGTCGCCGAGATGACGACGCGCACCGAGGACGCGTCGCGACAGATCCAGCGGATGGAGCTCGCGGTCGGCGATGGCAAGCGGGTGATGACGCAGGCGATGCAGGTGTTCCGCCGGCTCGAAGGTGACGCGCGCCGGGCCCACACGCTGGCCGAGGCCGTGGTGGACGCATCGAAGCGTCATGCGACGCTCGTCGACGAGCTTGGGACAGCGTCGGCAAGCGTGCTCGGGGAGGCCGACGCGGCCGCTGGCGAGACGTCGCGTGCGTCGGAAGCGATGGAGAAGCAGCGGGCGCTCACGGAAGGACTGCGAGAGACGGCAATGGCGCTGGAAGCGGACGCGCGCGCGTTGCGCGACGTGATCGCGCGCTTCGGCGACGCGGGCACCGAGTCGTGACACAGGCGGCGCGAGAAGGGCAGACGTTCGAGGGGCGCGCGACGCTGGTGCGGTACGCGAATCTGGTGAAGCTGCCGCACACGCTGTTCGCGCTGCCATTCGCGCTCGTTGGGGTCGTCCTCGCCAGTTATGTCAAGGATGTCACACCCACCATGATCCTCTGGGTGGCGGTCGCCTTCACCAGCGCGCGGTTCGCGGCAATGGCGTTCAACCGAATCGTCGACCGGCGACTGGACGCGCTGAACCCGAGGACGGCGCGGCGGGAGATTCCCGCCGGCACGATCGGGGTGCGAGAGGCCGGCATCGCCGTCGTGGTCGCGTCGGCGATCTTCGTCGTCGCCGCGCGCCAGCTCAATCCACTCTGCCTGGCGCTTGCACCGTTGGCGCTCGCCTGGGTCCTCGGCTACAGCTACACGAAGCGCTTCACGCGGTGGGCGCATCTCGTCCTCGGCCTCGGGCTCGGCATTGCGCCGGTTGGCGGGTACCTCGCCGTGACCGGAGCCTGGAGCGACCCGTGGTGGATGCTTCCCGTGCTCGCCGCCGCCGTCATGATGTGGGTTGCGGGCTTCGACGTGCTTTACGCGCTCCAGGACGTCGCGTTCGATCGCCAGACAGGCCTCCATTCGATCCCAGCTGCCGTTGGGGAGGCTCGTGCGCTCACGGTCGCCCGCTTCCTCCACGCCGGAACGGTCATCGCGCTCGGGGCGGTGGGAGCGGCTGTTGGGGCTGGCTGGGTCTACTGGGTTGGTGTCGCGGTCGTGGCGGTACTCCTTCTGTACGAGCATTCGCTCGTTCGCGCGGACGACCTGTCCCGACTCGACGCGGCGTTCTTCACGATGAACGGGATCATCAGCATCGCGTTCTTCGGGTTCGTGCTCGTGGAGCGCCTCGTTCAATGACCAGGCCTGCGCCGCTCGTCGTCGCGATTACAGGCGCCTCCGGGGCGCCGTACGCGCTGAAGCTGCTCGAGGCGCTCGTACAGGCGAAGCGAAGCATCTGGCTGATCGTGTCGGAGCACGGATGGCGTCTCTTGAGCACCGAGGCCGGCGTGGCAGACCTCGACACGCTGCGAGCCCGGGTCGGTGGGAGCGCATGGGAGCAGCTGGTGACCGTCTTCGAGGACGGCGACCGCGGAGCGAGTCCCGCGTCGGGCTCGGCGCGGAGCAGCGGGATGGTCGTGTGCCCCTGCTCGATGGGCACGCTGTCGGCGATCTCGGCGGGGTCGTCCCGCTCGCTGGTCGAGCGAGCCGCCGACGTCGCGCTCAAGGAGCGCCGGAAGCTGGTTCTCGTGCCCCGCGAAACGCCGTTGAGCGCCATTCACCTTCAGAACATGCTCCGCGTGACGCGCGCTGGCGCGGTGGTGCTGCCGGCCGCTCCCGGCTTTTACAATCGACCGAGCTCCGTCGACGACCTCGTGGCGTTCGTCGTCGCGCGCGTGCTGGATCAGCTCGGCGTGGAGCACGATCTGGCACGGCGGTGGAGCTCCGGAGCGCGTCGAGCGGAGAAGTAGCGTGGGTCGGCGTGTGATCGGCCTCGTGTCCGACACGCACGGCCTCGTGCGTCCCGACATCTTCAGCGCGCTCGATGGCGTGGAGCTGATCCTCCACGCGGGAGACGTGGGGGGCGCAGACGTCCTCGCGGAGCTGTCGACGATTGCGCCGGTGCATGCCGTGGTCGGGAACACGGACCCTCCCGGCTCTCCCGGGCTGGTGGCCTCGATCGAGCGCGAGATCGACGGCGTGCGCATTCACGTGAGCCACGGCCACGAAGTGGGGCGGCCAACCCCGGAGCGGCTGTTGGCCGAGTATCCGCACGACGTGATCGTCTACGGTCACACCCACCGGCAGCTCATCACGCGAGCCAGCGGTCGGCTGGTGATCAATCCGGGCGCAGCCGGGCCGCGTCGCTTCAACCTCATGCCGAGCGTTGGGCGGCTCATCATCGAGGCAGGTCGGGCGGACGCCGAGCTGGTTACGCTCCTGATGTGACTGAAGACGAGTGCGGACTGCGGATTACGGATTGCTGGTGGAGGGCCGGTGGACGCGAAAGGGGCCCCGGCGAATCATCCGGAGCCCCTTCTCATTCCTCGGCAATGCGCAATCAGCAATCCGCAATCCGCAATCGAAAACCGTGTCAGACGACGCGGAAATGGGATGCCGGGTACAAATAGTCTCCACCGGAATCATCGAAGATCCGATAGAACGCGCCATCGGCTTCGATTCCGAGCAGCTCGTAGATGCGCCCGAGCGTCAGGTCGTGGCATCCACCAGGCTCGTCGCACCCTGGGTAGGAAAGCCACGGCTTGAGGCTCACGCACTGCACGAGCATGGTCGGTTGCCAGGTGGTCGCCATCCCGCCTCCACTCCGCTGGTACATCGCTTCGCTCCGCGTTGCTCGAACGCGGTGATGCACACGTGCAAGTGGCTGGCCAATCCGCGCGCGTGGCGCGTGTCCCTTAGCGTGACGAGCGTCACAGGCCCCAGGCAACCTCGACATCACGCGCTGAGCGCCGCAAGTGCGGCGCGCCGGTCGCCGAGCAGTGCCGTAGGCGCCTTCGTCCGCTTCAGCTCGCCCGGGTTGCGGCGGAACCACGAGGAGAGGAGCAGCAGCTCGTCGATCTCGTGCGTCGGCACCGCGCCACTTACGCGCTCGGGTGGATCGAACACGTCGCGGACCATCGCCCGCAAGCGTGCCCGATCTTTCGCCGAGCGCGGCGCGGCGGTTTCCGCCCGCACCGTGCCGCGCCGGATGATATACACCCGATCGTCGCCCGCGTGCCCTGGTACCGGGTACGTGAACGAGAGCGTCTCCACGGCGAAGCGCATCCGGGAGAACATCTCGCGCAGCGTCTCGAGCCGCTGGAGCTTGTCGCGCAGCACCGCCGCACGCTCGAAGTTCAGGAGCTCGGCGCAGGTGTCCATCTCCGAGCGGAGCTGCGCGATGGGCCCGTCGTTGGTGCCTTCGAGAAATGCGCGTGCCAGATCGACCTGCGTTTGATACTGCGCGGCGGTGCAGGCGGCCACGCATGGGCCGAGGCACTTTCTCACCTCCAGACGAATGCACCCCGGTGTACGCGGTGCGAGCTGAAACAGCTCCTGCTGGTCCGCGAACACGATGTGGCGGTCCTGCGAGCAGTCGCGCAAAGAGAGCGCATCGCTCAGCTCATGCAGCGCATCGTTCACGCGTCGTGCCCCAAGGAACGGACCGTAGTACGTGGCCGGCTCTCCACCGGCTCCTCGCACGACCAGGAGCTTGGGTGCGGCGCTTCGCGTGAGCTTGATGAACACGTAATTCCGGTCGTCGCGCTTCATGGCGACGTTGAACCGGGGACGAAGCTGCTTGATCAGCTGCAGCTCGCGAAGGAGCGCCGCGAACTCGCTCGGCGTGTACTCCCAGTCGATCGCATGCGCCTCGCGCAGAATGCGCGCTCCTTTTTCCTCCGGATATGCGCAGCGGAAGTAGCTCATCAGCCGGGTGCGGACGCGCTTCGACTTCCCGATGTAGAGCACCTCGCCATCGGTGGAGAGCATGCGATACACGCCGGGCCGATCCTCGGCCGCGGCGCGCACGTCGCCGCGCAGCGTGGCGAGGTGCGCCTCCGAATCGGCCGTCGTGCGCCGCCTGGTCACCGCTGGCACCACACGCAGAGGACCGTCGAACGGCCGTCGATCGCGTGCGTCTCGACGAGGCGTGCACCGCACCGCGCGCACGCCTCGCCCCCCCGGCCGTAGACCGCGAGGTGCTCGGCGAAGCCGCCACGCTGTCCGGTTGGGTCGCGATAGTCGCGAAAGCTCGTGCCTCGCGATTCTACCGCTTCGCGCAACACTCCCTGAAGCGAGGCGTGGAGCGTTGTCGCTTCATCGCCGCTCAACGAGCGTGCAGCGCGCGACGGATCGATTCGCGCGCGCCAGAGGGCCTCGTTCGCGTAGATGTTGCCGATACCGGCGACCCGCCGCTGATCCATCAGGAATTTCTTGACCGCCTGGAGGGAGCCCCGAAGAAGCGCCGATAGATACGAGTCGGTGAACGACGGGTCAAGCGGCTCCACGCCGAGGTTGGACTCGTAGCTCGACCACCGCTCGGCCGACATCAGGCTCACCGTGCCCAGCCGCCGAATGTCGCGGTAGTGCAAAGTGAGGCTGGGGCCGAGGTCGAACTCGACGGTGGAGAAGCGGCGCTCGGACTCGGCGAGAGAGCCGCGATCGAGCAGCAGCGCGCCGGTGAAGCGCGGCTGCACCACGATGCGATCGGCGGTCGAGAGATCCAGCACGACGAGCTTGGCGCGCCGCCAGGCGCGGAGGATCGCTGCGCGGCGAATTCGGCGGGCGAGGGTTTTCGCGTCCGTCTCGCGGAGGACGTCCGGGCGGTGGACGGCGACTCGTTCGATCGTGCGGCCAGCGATCTCGCGGTGGAGATCGCGCGCCATTGTCTCAGTCTCAGGAAGCTCGGGCATGGCGGTGCAACTCTCGCCATCCAATGTCGGAGCGGAAGTGGCGTCCAGCGAACCGAACGCACGCGGCGCCGTCGGCGCTGCGGCGGCATGCCTCACCGAAGGTGTCGGCGACCGCGGTGACGGCGGCGACCCGACCGCCTGCAGTCGCGAGCTGGCCTGACGGCGTGCGGATAGTGCCGGCGTGAAAGAGCAGGGCACCCTCAGGCATCTCGGCCAACTCGATCAAGTCTCCCTTGCGCGGCGCGTCGGGATAACCGGCTGTCGCGACTACGGTGGTTACCGATGCGCCGGCGCGCCATCGAAGCTCGTCTTGCCCGGTTAGCCGGTCGCCTCGCGCGATCGCCGCGATGGGATCGAGAAGGCTCGATTCGAGAAGCGGGAGAAGCGCCTGCGTCTCAGGATCTCCAAAGCGGCAGTTGAACTCGACGACCTTGGGGCCGTCGTCGGTGATCATGAGCCCCGCGTACAGGAGCCCGGTGAACGTGCGGCCGCCCTCCCGCAGCGCGCCGAGCGTGGGCCGGAATACCTCATCGACGATGCGGTCTACGAGTGGCGCATCGGCGATGGAGACAGGCGCATAGGCCCCCATTCCTCCGGTGTTGGGGCCGGCGTCGCCCTCGAGGAGTCGCTTGTGGTCCTGGGCCGGGAGCATCGGGAGCACCGCATCGCCATCGGTCAAGGCAAGCAGCGACACCTCTTCGCCTTGCATGAATTCTTCGACGAGGATCTCCGACCCCGCGGCGCCGTGGATACCGCGCAGCAGCATCGCGTCGATCGCGTCATCCGCATCCTCGAGGCTGCCACAGACGACGACGCCTTTACCGGCGGCGAGGCCCGACGCCTTGATCACGACGGGAGCGGCAAAGTCGCGCACCGCTCGGTGGGCCGCGGCCGCGTCGGTGTGTCGGATGGCGCGAGCGGTGGGGACCCCGGCCGAGACCATGAGGTGTTTCGCGAATGCCTTCGAGGTCTCGATCTCGGCGGCCGCGCGAGTGGGGCCGAAGATCGGAAGCGACGCCTCGCGAAACCGGTCCACGATTCCTGCCGCGAGCGCCGCCTCGGGGCCGACGACGGTGACGTCAGGCTGCACGGCCCGAGCGATGTCGAGAAGCGCCGCCGCGTCGCTCGGGTCGGCCTTCACGCACCGTCCGAGCGACGCGATGCCCGGATTGCCCGGCGCGGCGATCAGTTCGAGCGACTCGTCGTCACGGGCGAGTTTCCAGGCGAGCGCGTGCTCGCGCCCCCCGCCGCCGACGAGGAGGACCCTCACTTCGGACGGCCGCGCAGCGCCTCGGTGAAGGCGTCCTTGGCGCGAACCAGGACGTCGCCGACCTGATCCATCGCCTGACGCGCCTGCTGCTCGTAGTACGACCCGGCCTCGGCGTAATCCTGACGAAGGGGACGCTCCGGCTCCGAGCCGCGACGCGGATAGTCACCGTCGAGAATCCGATAGTAGTCGCCCGATCGCACCCACCGGTGCAACTCGGCGGCGCGCACGGTGTGAAACGGGTGCGTCTGGAACGCGACGTTGAGGAACTTGAACACGCTGTCGATAGCGGTGCCGCCGGTCTCGTACTCCTCGGCCTGGGCCAGGAACTCATCGAGATTGATGTCATCGTCTTCGTCGATGACGAGACCATCGGGGCCGATGCCGCGAGGCTTTCCGCCGGCCATCTTCAGCTCCGCCATCATCGCGGCGGGTGGATCCTGCCCCGAGAGCAGGCCTGCGCGATCGCTCGACAGCTCGCTCTTTCGATACCACTCGAACAACGCGAGCTCGATGGGAAGCAACGCCATCCCGGCGAGGAAGGGCAGGTTCCGAAGTCCGATCGTGAGGAGGATGAGGGCCATCGTCGTGTACGTCGTGTGACCGCTCATGATGTGGCCCAGCTCGTGACCCAGAATCGTGCGCTGCTCTTCACGATCGAGGAGGTTGAGCAGGCCGGAGTTGATCACGATGAACGGCCGCTCGAACCCGACGGCCATCGCGTTCACCGTCGGCGTCTGCGTCACGTACAGCTCGTTCCCCGCCGGCCAGTCCATCGTCTCGAGAACCTCGCCGTACAGCGCGTGCAGCTTGGGACGCTGGCGCGGGCCCACGCGCACGGCGTTGCCAGCGAAGAGGTGGCGGATGCCGCGCTCGCCGAAGAACGAGGCGATCTTGCGCACGACCTCATCGAACCCCGGGATGGCGCGAAGAGTCTGGAGGGCTGCCCGATCCGCGGGGTGCTCCCAGGCGGTCGGCGAGATCTGGGTTAGAACCTTACGGTCGGCCATGGTTTCCTCGTGTGGGTCGTGAGGACGAGGAACGAGGACTGAGGAGTGAGGAACTCGATTGTGTCATATCGATTTCCTCACTCCTCGCTGCTCATTCCTCATTCGCCCTTGAACGCATATTCGAGGTCCGAGATCAGGTCACCCACGTCCTCGACCCCGCACGATAGGCGAATCATCCCGTCGGTGATGCCCAGGGCGGCCCGCCGTTCTGCCGGCACGGAGGCATGCGTCATCGTGGCGGGGTGGCTGATGAGACTCTCGACTCCTCCCAACGATTCCGCCAGCGAAAAGATTCGCGTGCGCTCCAGGACCCGGGCGGCGGCCTCGCGGGTGCCCATCTCGACGGTGATCATCCCCCCGAATCCGCACATCTGGGCTCTGGCGAGCTCGTGTTGGGGATGTGACCCAAGGCCTGGGTAGATTATCCGGTCCGGGCCCATTTTGTCCGCCAGCCATTTGGCGACCTGGCGACCGTTGGCATCGTGTGCCGCGACGCGGAGGTGAAGCGTCTTGGTACCTCGAAGGGCAAGCCAGCAGTCGAAAGGGCCGGGGATGGCGCCGGCGGCGTTCTGGATGAACTGAAGCCGTGCGGCGAGGTCGTCATCGTTCAGCAGCGCGATCCCTCCGATCATGTCGCTGTGGCCGTTCAGGTACTTGGTGGTGGAGTGGAAGACGATGTCCGCCCCATGGGCAAAGGGTCGTTGCAGGACGGGTGTCGCGAAGGTGTTGTCAACGATCAGGAGCGCGCCCGCCCGGTGCGTGATGTCCGCAGCGGCCTTGAGGTCGGTCAGGCGCATGAGCGGATTGGTCGGGGTCTCGACCAGAACCGCGACCGTTGGCTTTCGGCAGGCGTCCTCGATACGATTCGGGTCCCTCGTGTCGACGTAGGTGAACTCGAGGCCGAAGTTCTGAAGCAGTCGATCGAAGAGTCGGAAAGTCCCTCCGTAGACGTTCTCGCCGCAGACCACGTGATCCCCCGCCTTGAACAGCTTCATCAACGAGTCGACGCACGCCGTGCCGCTCGCGAACGCGAATCCGTGATGCGCACCCTCCAGAGCGGCCACGTTCCGCTCGAGCGCCTCGCGGGTGGGGTTCCGGCTTCGCGCGTATTCGTAGCCCTTGTGTCGACCGAACCCGTCCTGCACGTACGTGGACGTGAGGTAGACCGGGGTCATGATCGCGCCGGCGAGCGGCTCGGGCCGCTGCCCGGCGTGAATCGCGCGCGTGCCAATCCCGGCCGCGAGATCTTCTTCGAACACTCTCGTCATTACACATGTCCGACGGTGGGTTCGCGCAAGATAACCGGCACTCGCTCCCCCGGGGAGGCGCGCTGATGCGCGACTACCGATACACCAGTCCCGCGTCGGGCATGGCGCGAACCGATCGCGAGGAGCGCCGGTGCCTCGTCGTCGACGACGAGCCGCGGCTTCGCCAGGCGCTCGTCCGGTTGATGCAGCTGGATGGCTTCACCTGCTTCGAGTGCGGCTCCGGCGTCGAGGCGCTCGAGATCCTCGAGCGGGAGCCGGTCATCCTGGTGCTCTCCGACCTCCGCATGCCCAAGATGGATGGCGCGACCTTGCTGCGCGAAATTCGCGAGCGCTATCCGGATGTGGCGGTCGTCATGATCACGGCGGTGGCCGAGGTGGAAGTGGCGGTGGAGTGCCTGGGGCGCGGGGCGATGGACTACATCAGCAAGCCGTTCGTGCTCGAGGAGGTTCGGGCGCGCGTCAAGCAGGCGCTCGAGCGGCGGCGGCTGGTGCTCGAGAACCGCCACTACCATCACTCACTCGAGGAGCGCGTGCGCGTGCAGGCTCGGCGACTGGAGGAGCTGTTCATCGCGAGCATCCAGTCGCTTGCCGATGCGCTGGAGCTGAAGGACGCGTACACGCGCGGGCACTCGGCTCGCGTGAGCCACTATTCAGGGCTGATCGGGCGCGAGCTTGGCATCGAGGGGGATACGGTGCGGCAGCTCGAGCTGGGCGGCCACCTGCACGACATCGGGAAGATCGGCGTCCGCGAGGACGTGCTGAACAAGCCCGGCACGCTCACGGCCGAGGAGTACGCGCACATCATGACGCACCCGGTGCTCGGATGGCGCATTCTCCTGCCGTTGCTCAGCGATTCTCCGGTTGCGCTCAACGTGGTGCGCTCCCACCACGAGCGCATCGACGGGCGCGGCGTCCCCGACGGACTGGGGGGCGATGCGATTCCTCGTGAGGCACGCATCGCGTGTGTGGCCGACGCGTTCGATGCGATGATGAGCGGCCGCCCGTACCGCAGCCGGCATCTGACGGTCGACGGTGCGCTGGAGGAGCTCCGCCGCCACGCCCGCACGCAATTCGACCTCGACGTCGTGGAGGCGTTGTGTTCCGTCGTCGGGCGTGGGGACATCGCACTGCCGACGCGGCATTCGATCGCGGAGTTGGCGGTGGGGAAGGGCTGAGAAGCCGGGATCGAGGGGTCAATGGGATCAAGGGATCAAGGGCGCCGAGTCGAGATCGCGATTCGGCGCCCTTGATCCCGTGATCCCTCGATCCCAGCTACAGATCAAATCTCGCCATCGCTCCCTTCAGGCGCGACGCGATGCTCGCGAGGTGCTGGCTCGACTCCGTGACGTGCATCATCGAGGAGGTCTGCTCCTCGACCACCGCGCTCACCTCCTCGGACGTCGACGCGTTCTGCTCGGCCACTGACGAGATCGCCTCGATCTCGCGGGCAAGCGACTCCGCCTCGTTCTGCTGCGAGACCGCCGACTCCACGATGAGCGCCACCGCGCCGCGGCTGCCCTCGATCTCGCGCGCGATCTGCGTGAGTGCGGCCGTCGACGAGCGAATGACGGTTTCTCCGCTCGCCACGCTCGTGCTCACGTCGGTAATGCGCTCGGCGGTGCGCATGGAGGCGTTGCGCATCTCGACTGCCAGCTTGCGAATGGTGTCGAGCGCCCGGGCGCTCTCGCCGGCCAGCTTCCGCACCTCGTCGGCGACGACGGCGAATCCCTTGCCATGCTCGCCGGCCCGGGCCGCCTCGATCGCCGCGTTGAGCGCGAGGAGGTTCGTCTGCCGGGCGATGCCGGCGATGGTATCGGTGATCTTCCCGATCCGCTGCGACTTCTCCCCCAGCTCGGCGACGGCGGGGACCGCCTCACGAGTGACCGACGCGATCTCGCCCATGCTGGTGAGCGCCTGCTCGGCGGCCTGTGTCGCGCGCCGCGCGCTCGACGCCACGCTGTCGGCGGCGCCCTGCGCCCGCCGCGCGTGCTCGGAGACGCGCAGCGCCCGCTCGGCGACGGTGCCCGAGATGTTGACCACGTTCTGGATGTTGCGGGTCTGCATCGATGCCGAATCCGCGATGCTCTGCGCCGCGCTCGCGACCTCCTGCGTGGACGCGGTCATCTCCTCCGCGCCGGAGGCCAGCTCCTCCGCGGTGGCGGCCACCTCACTCGAGCCGGCGTCGACGTCCCGCAGCAGCACGCGAAGGCCGGTCGTCATCGTGCGGAAGGCATCGGCGAGGCGGCCCACCTCGTCGGCGGACTTGAACGCCAGCTCCTGCCGGAGGTTTCCGCGGGCCACCGCCTCGGCGTGGGACGCGACCGCCTCGATGCCGCGCGTTAGTCGACCCGCGGTCCACCCGGCGATGACGATCCCCGAGATCATGATCATCAGCGGCAGCCAGGCCAGGTTGCGAATCTGGATCCCGAACTCGCGCAGGAAGTTGTCGGCGCGCAGCGTGGCGATCACGAAGCCCGCCGCCGTGCCGTCGGCCCGGACGATCGGAGCCACCGCCGTGAGAACACGTCCGCCGCCGGCGTCGAGATAGAGCGGTGTCGTCCCGCCCTTGTTGTGATTCAGCGAATCGGCGAGCCCCTCGGGGGCGTCGAGCAGCTGGCTGTATTGCGGCTGCCCCGCCTTCCATTGCGAGTGCACGAGGTACCGATACCGAGCCTGCTGCCGACGCACGATCGCCAGACCGTTCGTCAGCTCCGCGAGATTGCCTCCGTTGGTGAGCCACAGGCGCGCGAGCGTGCGCTGCGCGAACACGAAGGCGGCACCCGTGCGCCCGTCGGGGCGCGCGATCACGTCGATCGAATCGGAGGGAATGGCGACGGCCGCACTCCGGGCGATGGCCGAGAGCCGCATGGCATTCAGCTCCGTCAGTCGCTCGCGCCCCGCGAAATAGATCGGCGTCAGCACGAGGACGAGCGTCGCGATGACGGCCGCGCCGGTGAGCGCGACCATTTTGCGGCGAAATGGCTGCCGCGATGCCCACGAGCTGAACGACCAGGACAGGGGGAGCCTCCGGGACGGTCGCCTTCGATTGGCGGCCAGGAAAATCGACGGGCTGTCGGCACTCATAGAACGCTCCGCCAGTCCCGCACGTAACGCTTGGTGCCCGAGTTGGCCGTCGGTAGCTTTCCCGCCGACTGCACCGGGAGAGAGCGTGTACGAAGGGTTAATGATCAGCGTGTCCGGCGTGCGCGGCCGAGTGGGCGAGGCCCTGACCCCGGAGATCGTGGCGCGATTCGCGGCCGGATTCGGCGCGTGGGCGGCTCGGCGCGCAACAAATCGCGCGATCGTGGTCGGGCGAGACTCGCGCGTTTCAGGACCCATGTTCCAGCGCGCCGTGATCGCCGCGCTGCAATCGGTCGGCTGCGAGGTCATCGACATCGGGCTCACGACGACGCCGACCTGCCAGCTCGCCGTCGAGCACCACCACGCGGCGGGTGGCCTCATGATCTCGGCCAGCCACAACCCGGTCGAGTGGAACGCGCTCAAGTTCATCGGGCCGAGCGGTGCATTCCTCGAGGCGCACGAGGGCGCGGAGATGCGGCGCGTCGTCGACGGGCAGATCCCCCGCGCTTCCTGGGATCGCCTCGGCGCGGTAACCGAGGATGGCGCGGCGATCGAGCGGCACATCGAGCAGGTCCTCGCCATCCCGTTCCTCGACGTCCCCGGCATCCGAAAGCGGCGGTTCAAGGTCGCCCTCGACTGTGTTCGGGGGGCCGGAGGACGAATCATTCCCCCGCTTCTCGAGCGGCTCGGATGTGACGTGACGGCCATCCACCTGGAGCCGGACGGCCGTTTTCCGCACCCGCCGGAGCCAGTAGCCGAAAACCTGCAGGAATTGGAACGGCTCGTGCTTCAGTGCGGGGCCGAGGTCGGAATGGCCGTCGATCCGGACGTCGACCGATTGGCTCTGGTGTCGGAGGAGGGGAAGGCGGTGGGGGAGGACTATACCCTCGCGCTCGCCTCTCGTGTCGTTTTGAGACACCGCAAAGGGCCGGTCGTGGCGAACCTGTCGACGAGCTTGATCCTCGACGACGTGGTCAGGGAGGCCGGATCGAGGGTGATCCGGGCGCCTGTGGGCGAGGTGAACGTGGCGGTCCGCATGCGGGAGGAGCATGCGCCGGTCGGTGGCGAGGGGAATGGGGGTGTGATTCTCCCCGAGCTGCACCTTGGCCGAGACGCGCCGATCGGTGTCGCGCTCATCCTTCAGTTGTTGTTGGAGGACGACATGCCGCTCTCGGCGATCGTCGGGCGCTATCCCCGGTATTCGATCGTCAAAGACAAGATGGACCGCCCGAATGTGTCGCTGGAGGCGGTGTATGAAGCGCTTCGGAAAGAGTTCGCCGGTGCGACCGTCGATATGCAGGACGGATTGCGACTGTCGTGGCCGGACCGGTGGGTGCACGTCCGGCCGTCGGGAACCGAGCCGATCGTGCGGGTGATCGCCGAGGCGCGGACGGAAGAGGCAGCGAACGAGCTTGTGACCCGTGCGTGGGCGCCGGTGAAGGCGCTGAGATTGAGCGGGTAACCCCTGGATCCTGGAACAACGCACCATGTGTGGAATCGTCGGGTACGTCGGGCCGCGCATCGCGATGCCCTTGTTGGTCGAAGGACTGAAGCGCCTGGAGTACCGCGGATACGACTCGGCGGGGATTGCCGTCATGAACGGCAAGGGCGTCGAGACTCGTAAGGCAGCGGGCAAGATCTCGCAGCTCGAGTCCGTGGTACTCGCCCACCCGGTTCACGGCACGCTCGGAATCGCCCACACGCGCTGGGCCACGCACGGTGCTCCGACGACCTGCAACGCGCACCCGCATCATTCCTGCGATGATGCCATTGCCGTCGTGCACAACGGCATCATCGAGAATGCCTCGACGCTGCGGAAGCTGCTCGTGGATCGGGGCCACGCGTTCCGGTCGGAGACCGACACGGAGGTGCTCGCGCACCTCATCGAGGAGCACTTCCACGGGAATCTCGAGACCGCGGTGATCGATGCGCTTCGTCACGTCGAGGGGACGTACGGCATCGCCGTCGTCTCGAGTCGCGATCCGAACAAGATCGTCGCCGCCCGCAAGGGAAGCCCGCTGCTCATCGGCCTCGGGGATGGCGAGTTCTTCGTGGCGAGCGACGTCTCGGCGATTCTCGCCCACACGCGCCAGGTGATCTACCTGGATGATGGCGACGTCGCCGTGCTCTGCCGCGACGGCTACCGTCTGCTCGACGTCGAGGCGGCGAACCACGTGGATCGCGAGGTGAGCCGCGTCGACTGGGAGCTCGACATGATCGAGCGCGGCGGCTTCGCGCATTTCATGCTCAAGGAGATCTTCGAGCAGCCGGCGAGCGTGCAGAACACGATGCGCGGGCGCCTGCTGGCCGAGGAGGGCACGGCCAAGCTCGGCGGCTTGAACATGAGCGCCGAGGACCTGCTCCACTTCGAGAACATCGTCATCACCGCGTGCGGCACGAGCTGGCACTCGGCGCTCATCGCCGAGCACATGATCGAGGAATGCGCGCGAGTGCCGGTGGAGGTCGAGTACGCGTCGGAGTTCCGGTATCGCAACCCGATCATCAACGATCGCACGTTGTGTATCGTGATCTCGCAGTCGGGCGAGACGGCGGACACCCTGGCGGCCATGCGCGAGGCGCAGCGCCGCGGTGCTCGCGCGATCGGGATCGTGAACGTCGTCGGCTCGACGATCGCGCGCGAGTCGGACGGCGGCGTCTACATCCACGCGGGGCCGGAGATCGGCGTCGCGTCGACGAAGGCCTTCACGAGCCAGGTGATGGCCCTGGCGCTGTTCACCCTGAAGCTCGGCCGCTTGCGCAGCCTGTCGGTGGTGCAGGGGCGGAACATCGTGCAGGCGATGCACGCGCTGCCGGACCAGATCCAGCAGATTCTCGATGGCGCGCCGACGATCGAGCGCATTGCCGACGAGTTCAAGGACGCCACGAACTTTCTGTACCTCGGCCGCGGTTACAACTTCCCGGCCGCGCTCGAAGGCGCGCTGAAGCTGAAGGAGATCAGCTACATCCACGCGGAAGGCTATCCGGCCGCGGAAATGAAGCACGGCCCGATCGCGCTCATCGACGAGAACATGCCGGTCGTCTTCATCGCGCCGCACGACTCGGTCTTCGACAAGATCTGCTCGAACATCCAGGAAGTGAAAGCGCGGGGCGGGCGCGTGATCGCCATCACGAGTCGCGACGAGCCCGCGCTCGAAGGGCTGCTCGACTACGAGATCCGCATCCCCGAGACGATCGACATGTTCACCCCGGTCCTCGCCTCGGTGCCGCTTCAGCTGCTCGCGTACTACATCGCGGTGAAGCGCGGCGCGAATGTCGATCAGCCGCGGAACCTCGCCAAGTCGGTGACGGTGGAGTAGCAGGTGCTCGGGGTGCTCGAGGTGCTCGAGGTGCTCAGGGTTCTCCCTTGAGCACCTCGAGCACATTGAGCACCTTGAGCACCTCACATCAAGGGCGACGGTTTGCGCGTTCTGGTTCAGCGAGTGTCGCGCGCCGAAGTGCGCGTTCGGGAGGACGGGGGTGGTGCGCGCACGACGGGGCGAATCACCACGGGGTTCGTGCTCCTCGTCGGCTTCACGCACGACGACGACGAAGCGCGGCTCGCGTGGATGGCCGACAAGGTCATCGGCCTGCGCCTCTTCGGAGACGGTGAAGGGAAGATGAATCTCGCGCTCGAGGACGTTGGCGGCGCGCTCCTCGTGGTGTCGCAATTCACTCTCTACGGCGACGCGGACAAGGGGCGGCGCCCGAGCTTCATCGATGCCGCGAGGCCGGAGGCCGCCGAGCGCTTGTACGAGCGCTTCCTGGAGATGCTGACCGCGCGCGATGTACCGGTGGAGCGCGGGGAGTTCGGCGCGATGATGGACGTGGAGCTCGTCAACGACGGCCCGGTGACGTTGTGGCTGGAGCGGTGACCCCGCGCGTTCTGCTGGCATCATCGTCGCCGAGGCGACGTGAGCTGCTGACCATGATCGGCATCGCGCATGAGGTGCTTCCGGCCGACATCGACGAGGCGTACCTCCCGGGGGAAACGCCGATCGCGCATGCGGAACGCCTCGCGCGCACCAAGGCGGACACGATCGCCCAGGTGGCGCCGGACGCCGTCGTCATCGGTGCCGACACGATCGTCGTGATCGACGAGCAGGTGCTGGGCAAGCCGCGCGATGAGTCGCACGCGGCCGCGATGCTGCGTCAGCTCAGCGGCCGCACCCACGAGGTCTTTACGGCGGTCGCCGTGGCGCGCGGCACGCGCACCGACTCGGCCGTGGAGGTCGTGTCCGTCACCTTCCGCGAGCTGCTGGACGAGGAGATCCGCTCGTACATCGCGACGCGGGAGCCGATGGACAAGGCCGGCGCATATGGCATTCAGGGCTACGGCGCGACGATCGTGCAGCGCATCGATGGAGACTTCTTCGCCGTCATGGGGCTGTCGCTGGTGCGGCTCGTCACCCTGCTCGGGCAGCACGGCGTGACGTACGATTTTCGCGGTGTGCGACACGCATGAGCACTCCCCGCGCACTGAAGACTCTGGAGCGTGCGGCGAAAGGCCTGTTGCTGCGCGCGGTGGGCCTCGCGCTCGGAAGCGCCCGGCGTCATTCAGCGCCCGATTGGTCATCGCCCCTGCGCGTGCTGTTCATCCGGCACGACGGGATCGGCGACGTCCTGATGTCGACGCCCCTGTTGCGAGCGATCAGCAAGGCGCGCCCCAACATCGCCATCGACGTGCTGACCTTTCCCGGGCCGGCCGAGGCGCTGCGCGGCCTTCCGTTCATTCAACGCATCCACGCGTTCACCCCCGGCCGGCGGCAGACGTATCCACGCGATGTCATCGCGCGGATCCGCGACGAGCGATACGACGCGATCATCGACGGTACGGTCCGGCGGTTCGTCGACGGACAGGAATTCGGCGGTCGGGTGAAGGCGGGGATGGTGATGCTGCTGCTGGCGTCGCGCGCGCGACACCGTATCGGCATGGCGGGGCGCGAGAACGACTTCGTGTACACGATTCCGGTCCGCGCATCGAACGCCGACGCGCATCACAGCCGCTACACGGCGTCGCTCGGCCTGCCCTTCGGCGTCGACCCGGCGACACTGGACGTGCGGCCGGCGATCGTCTTGACCCCGGCCGAGCGGGAGGAAGGGGAGCGCGCCTGGGCGGGCACCGATCGCGGCGGGCCTCGCCTTCTCGTGAACATCTCGTCGCTCAACGACTGCCGCCGCTGGGATGACCGCGCGTACGCGATGGCGCTGCGCGGCCTCCGCCGCGCGCGCCCGGATGTGCGCATCGCCATCATCGGAGGGCCCGGCGATGACGCGCGGGTGACGGCGCTCGCGCGAGACGTCGGCGCCATCGCGATGGTGCCTCCGCTCCGCGTCGCGTTCGCGGCGGTTGCGGCGGCGAGCGTGCTCCTCACGCCGGACACGAGCCTCGGCCACGCCGCTGCCGCGGTGGGAACTCCGGTGGTGGTGATGCTACCGACGGGGCACGAGCCGCTCGTTCCGGCCGGGGTCGCAGGGATCCATCTCTTTGGCGAGGGCGGACAGATTCGCTCGATTTCACCCGATCGCGTGGAGCACGCGGTGCTGGAGATGCTCGCGCGCGTGGCGCCGCTCGCCCCCGCGTCCGCGGCGCGGTGACGCCGCCGCGGGTGAAGCGCGCTCTCAAGCAGCTCGAGCGCATCTGGAAGCGAGTCGTGTTCCGCGGGCTCGGGGCGCTTCTTCCCGGCAAGCGCGCCGCCTTCACACCCGACTGGGGAGCCCGACCGC
Organism: Gemmatimonadaceae bacterium; assembly: GCA_025931335.1. GTDB lineage: Bacteria > Gemmatimonadota > Gemmatimonadetes > Gemmatimonadales > Gemmatimonadaceae > JAICNG01. Next base: position 57,504 of record JAICNG010000008.1, read on the forward strand.
ATCGCGTGCTCTATCTGCGATACGATCGCATCGGCGACATGATCATGGCCACGCCGCTCATCCGCGCGATCGCCACGTCACACCCCACGATTCAGCTCGACGTGCTCGCGTCACCGACGAATGCCATCGTCCTCGCGGGGAACCCGCACGTGCGGCGCGTGAGGACGTTCGACCGCAAGCGCTTCGCATCGTTCGCGCGGACGGCGCGCGTGCTGCGCCGCGAGCACTACGACGTCGTCATCGACGGGATGGTGCTGCAGCCCTCGGTCACGATGTTGATATTGATGCTGGCGACGGGTGCCCGGTATCGCATCGGCATCGGCGGGCGGGCCAACGACTTCATCTACACGTTGCCGGTATCGCCGGCTCCCCCTGGCGAGCACCAGATCGTGCAATCGGCGATGACCGCGGTGCCTTTCGGCGTGGATGTGCAGCGCACGAGCTGGCGCCCGGAGCTGTTCGTCGACGCCGCCGAGCGTGAGCGTGCCGAGGCGACGTGGCGGAGCGATGGGGCGGAGGGCCTCCGCATCCTGGTCAACATCGCCGCGGGAGAGGCACGCCGTCGCTGGCCGCCGGAGCGCGTGGAGGCCGCCATCCGCGGTGCCCGTGAGGCGGCGTCGAGCTGCACGATCCTCGTGATGGCGCCGCCGGCCGACGTGGCCGAGGCGGAGCGCATTGCGCGCGCGAGTGGAGCGCGGGCTGTGCTTCCCGGATTGCGCGACGCGTTCGCGCTGGTCGCCACGGCGGACGTCGTATTCACGCCGGATACGAGCATTGCGCACGCCGCTTCGGCGTTCGCGAAGCCTTCCGTCGTCCTGCTGATCGGCGGGTCCGGCATCTTCCAGCCGTACGAGACACCGGGACGATTCGTCTACAGCCCGGGTCCCACGCTCGAATCGCTCGACGCCCCGCCGGTCATCGATGCGCTGGTGTCGGTGATCCGAGCGGCGTCAGCAGCTCGAGCTCCGCGAGGATCATCTCCGCGGTAACTCCCGCCGGCGAGGGGCGCGAGATGACGCGCGACGGCCCGACGCCCTGCGGGAAGGTTCGCTGCGGTTCGCCGGGGGTGAAGATGCCGAGGACCGGGACGCCAAGCGCCGACGCGACGTGCAGTGGGCCGGAGTCATGACCGATGAAGGCCACGCACAGACCGGTGAGCGCCGCCGAGTCGAGCAGCGAGCCAGCGCCGATACGGTCGGCGAAATACCAGTGCGGCGAGGACCCGCCGGCGCGAATCTCCTCGAGCTCGCTCGCGGCGCCGATCCACACGACGTCCAGATCACGCTTCACGAGAGCCTCACCGAGCACGCGCCACGCCGCTACTTCGACGCACCGCGTGCGACTGCCCGCGAATGCGTGCAGCGCCACACGAGGGCGAGCGGGCAGCAGGGCGGCGAGAGAGGCGCGCCGGAGCGCGAGCGGCGCCGGATCGAGGCGGTAGTGCGAGCGCGGCGTAGCCCCGAGTGCGTGCGCGATTCCACCGATCTCGGCCACGACGGGGCGAGATCGATCCTCGGCCGGCAAGAGGTGAGTGAGCCATCGCTGGTTGCGTTTACGCTGGCGTCCGATGCGGGCGGGGATGCCGGCGAGCGCCACGGCGACGGCCATGCTCCACTGCGACGAGGCGAGCACCGCGAGATCATAGCGCGTGCGGTGAACCTCGCGCAGCGCCCGGACAAAGGGGGCGAAACGTCCCTTCGCGCTGCCTGGCGCGCGGTCCCAAAAGGGGTCGGACGCGATGATCCGATCCGCTCCCGGAATGAGGCGCGCGACATCGGCCGTGTACGCCTTGCACCAGATGTCGAGCGCCGCGCGCGGGAACCGCTCGCGCAGCGCCGGGGCGAGAGCCGATGCGAACACGAGATCGCCAACGTTGTCGAGACTAACGAGAAGGATGCGAGAGGGCTCGCTCATATGGCGTCTCGATCCCGAGATGGGTACGATTCTGCCTGCTGGCAGATTCCGCTCGCTCTGCCGTCTCTATTCTAATCCCGGTCCGCGCGCCGTGCCCCCCCTGCTGTCAGTCGTCATCATCGTGCACAACGAGGAAGCCCATCTCGGAGCGTGCCTCGCCAGCGTTCGCGAGATCGCGGATGAGATCATCGTGCTCGATGACGGCTCGACCGATGCCACGGTGGCCGTCGCGCAACAGCATGGCGCACGGGTGGAGTTGCGACCGTTCGACGACTTCGGTCGCCAGAAGCAGGCGGCGCTCGACCTCGCCACGGGACGCTGGATCCTCTCGATCGACGCCGACGAGCGGGTAACGCCACCGCTCGCACGTGAGATCGCACGAGTCATTCGACGGGACGACTCGGCCGACGGGTACTGGCTGCGGCGGACCATGATATACCTCGGGAAGCGTCTGCGATTCGGCGGGGCGGGCTCGGAGTGGATTCTTCGGCTCGCGCGCCGGGAGCGGGCGCGGTTCGCGCCACTTCCGGTGCACGAGCACCTGATCGTCGAGGGGCGCACGGCGCGGTTGGCCGGCGCCCTCGATCACATCAAGTATCGCTCGCTTCGTGAGCACATCGAGACGATCAACCGATATACCGAGCTCGCGGCGGGCCGGAAGCGCGAGGCGGGCCGCCGGTTTTCCGTGACGCACGTGCTTCGCATTCCGTGGGAGATGTTTTCGCGGCTCGTCCTTCGGCTCGGCCTGCTCGATGGACGAGCCGGGATCATCCATGCGGCCATGGCCGCCTTCTACGCGTTCGTGCAGTACGCAAAGTTGTGGCGCGAGCCGGAGTGACGCCCCGCGTTTCCCACCCGCGCCAGGTGCTCCTCGTGCAGCTGCGCCGACTGGGCGACGTCGTGCTGACGACGGCGTTGCTCGGTGACCTCCGGCGCGCGTTGCCCGGGGCGTCCGTCGATTTTCTCGTTGGCGATCGCGCGGCGCCGCTTCTCGAGCATCACCCACAGATTCGCGAGCGTCTCATCTACGACCGCGAGCATCCCACGCGTACATGGCGCGCGGTGCGCAGCCGCCGCTACGATTGGATCATCGATCCCCAGTCGTCCCCACGAACCGCGCCGCTCGCGCTCGTGTCCGGCGCGCCCGTTCGCGCCGGGTTCGCGGTGCGCGGATGGGGCTGGGTGTACACGCATCGGCTCCCGCGTGCGGGACGACCCACGGAGTACGTGCCGCGCGAGCGCCAGCGCCTGCTCGAGATGCTCGGCGTGTCGGTGGCGCGTCCGCGAACCAGTCTCGTTCTCACGTCCGCGGAAGGCGCCGCGGGAGACGAGCTGCTCATCGCGCATGGGATCCGGCCGGACGCCCCGGTGATCGGGATGGTGCTGTCGGCCGGCGAGTCGGCGAAGGAGTGGCCTGCGGGGCACTTCGCGGCGCTCGCGGATGCGCTCGCGGACGCGGGCATTCAACCCGTCCTGTTCGAGATGCCGGGCGACGCCGAGAAAGTCGCGCGCGCGTGCGATGCGTCGCGGCGGCTCGTGCGCATCGCGGTACCGGGGCTGCGCGCGTTCATGGGCGCGCTGGCCGCGTGTACGGCGCTCGTGTCGGCCGACACGGGGCCGGCACACATCGCGACGGCGCTCCAGGTGCCGCGGGTGACGGTATTTGGTCCGGAGCCCCCCGCCGCATGGGCGCCGCCGGACGATCCGTCGGTCATCGCGCTGCGCGCCGAATCGGCGCGGGGGCTGGGCATCGTCCCCAAGCGCGACGCGCGGGCGTCGACGCTCACCGCGGAGGTGACCCCGGCGCAAGTCTTCGAGGCCGTGCGCACGCTTCTCGCACGGGGAGGTCCCGGGGCCGGTGCGAGCGGCGTGCGATGGGGGTAGATTGCCCGCGTCCCGAACGATCCAGCACGACGTACGAGGTGAGGATGGACGAGACTATCGGCATGCTGATCGCGCGGCTCGCGCAGACCAATATCGAGCTGTGGCACGAAGAGGACAAGGCGCGCGTCGAGGACGATCATCAGGTGGCGGCGGCGAAGCGCAACGTCGACAAGCTGAACCAGCGGCGGAACGATCTCATCGAGCGCATCGATGAAGCGGTGATGCGCGTCGCTCGTGAGGCGCAACGCGAAGCGGAGACGCGCCGTGGCTGAGACGGTCGGCTGGCTCGCGGACAAGCTCAGCATCGTCGAGCTCAAGATCTATCACATGCAGGAGCAGGCGGATCGCACCGACGCGGCGCCGGAGTTTCGCGAGCGGTGCGAGGGACGGCTCGAGGTGCTTCGCCTCCAGCGCGATGATCTCGCGGCGGAGCTCACGCAGCTGCTGTCCGACGTCACGACGGGTCGCGTGCTGCCCAAGGTGTACCGCCAGTTCAAGATGTACAACGATCCGCAGTACCGGCTGAAGACGTGAGGCCGAGGACGCTCCGGTGTTGACGGTTCTTCACGTCGATACGGAGCGGGGATGGCGCGGGGGAGAGCGCCAGGTGCTCTGGCTCGCGCGTGGCATGCGTGATCGCGGCCATCGGGCGATCGTGGTGGCGCGGCCCGGCGACGAGCTCGCGGCCCGCGCTGCCGCCCTGGGGCTCGACGTGATTGGCCTGGCTCCGCGCGGCGAGCTCGACGTCGTCGCGGCTCGCGCGCTCCGGCGCGTGATGGTGAGCCATGGGGCGCAGATTCTCCACGCCCACACCGCGCATGCGGCCGCGCTCGCCGCCCTGGCCTCCGTGCGAACCTCCGCGCGCGTCATCATCGCGCGGCGCGTCGACTTCCCCCTTCGCCGAAATCTGGGAACACGCCTCAAATACGGACGCGCGCACGCGGTCATCGCCGTCTCGCGCGCGGTCGCGGACATCGTCGCGCGCGGCGGCGTGCCGCGCGAGCGTCTCCACGTCGTTCCCGATGGCGTGGACCTCTCGCGCCGCGTGGCAGCGGCGACTCCGGAGACGCTGCGGTCGTTAGGTGTCGCTTCGACGGACGCGCTGATCGTTCAGATCGCGGCGCTCGTGCCGCACAAGGACCCGCTCACGTTCGTCCGGGCAATCGCAGAGGTTCGCGACCGCGTCCCAGCGGTGCGGGCGCTCCTGGTGGGGGAAGGACCGCTGCACAGTGTGGCGCAGGCCGAGGTCGAGCGCCTGGGGCTCGGTGGCGTGGTCCGGCTCACCGGATTCCGGCGCGATGCCGATGAGCTCCTCGCCGCCGCGCGCGTCGTGACGCTGAGCTCGGCGGAGGAGGGAATGGGCAGCGTGCTGCTCGACGCGATGGCGTTTGGCGTGCCGATCGCGGCGACGAGCGCCGGGGGCATCCCCGAGGTGGTCGAGCACGGGGCCACCGGGCTGCTCTCGCCTCCCGGTGATCCGTCCGGCCTCGCCGATCACATCGTCCGCCTGTTGACCGAGCGTGATTTCGCGACATCCCTCGCGGCGCGCGCACGCGCGCGCGTCGTGGAGTTCTCGGTCGACCGGATGGTGGAGCGGACGCTGGAGGTGTACGGGCGGGCGCGCTAGCGCGCGCCCTGCGCCATGGCCCAACGGTTTAGCCATACCGCGCCTTCCACAGCCGCACCCGGTCCACCACGTCCGCTACCTCGATGCGCTTCATCCGGTCCTCGCGGTGCGCGGGCGAAATCGCGTAGTCCTCTCCCGGATCGCCGTACGCGTCGAGCATCAGGTCGCGATACTTC
>JAICNG010000166.1 GCA_025931335.1 Gemmatimonadaceae bacterium
ATGCGACGGGGGTCACCACCTCCCGGGTACGTCGCCGCGACGAGATCGGTTCCGTTTTCCTCACCGAAGGCCCAGATGAGGAGCGATCCGTCGGGGGAGAACTCCGGTGTGATGTTGAGACCCGCCCGGGGACTCGCGACCCGCGACCCACTGCTCTGCATGTCGCGCACGACGATCTGCGTTCCCCGCGGCCCGAACGCGCTGTAGGCGATCCACCGCCCGGAGGGATGCCATGCGGGCGAGAGCGCCGTGCCCTGCTCGCTGATCGACCGCTCGCCATACCCATCGCTGTCGATCACGTACACGCGACCGCCGCGCACGAAGGCGACTCGCGTTTGCGCGGCCCCGCGGGTTCCGGTGATCCAGCGCTCGATCTCATCGGACACACCGTGCAACGCCATGCGCCACGCCGCGGACAGCGCGGGCACGGGCAGGGTGAAATCGCGCGCGTTGAGAATTCCGGTGGCCGCGACATCGTGAACGGCGACGCGCACACCGCTCGCCGTCGCGGTCGCCTGCACGATCGCCAGCGCGCCGAGCTGGCGCCACAGCGGGTAGTTCATCGTCCCGCCCTGTTGGCGGGCGACTTCGGCGACGACGCTGCCTTCCTTGCCAACGATCTCCACACGATCACCGAAGTCGAGATCGCGCTGGAGGATTGCGCGAACGCTATCGCCGTTCGCGCCGTTGACCGGGAGGACGACGACGCCCGGACGCGTCCCGGGCTGGTAGGTGAGGCCAATGCGTACGCCGCGCTGCGCCGTCGTGTCCTGCGCGGCGAGGGGAACCGAGAGCGCGACGGCGGCGATCGCCGCGAGCGCAATAGAGGAGCGAAGAGTCAACGCAGTACCCGTGGATCGAAGCTGAAGATGACCGGCAGCACGTCATCGGGAAAACCGTCCGGGAGTGGTCCGAACGCGGCGGCGCGTGCCGCCGCTTCGATCGCTCCCATCGCCTCCTGATCGAACTCGAAGTTGCCGGAGCGTGTGCTGATGCGAATGTCGGCGACCGAGCCATCGCGCCGGAGGAGGAACGTCACCTCGGCGCTCAGCGCGCCTCGCCTCGGCGGATCGAATCGCTGCGCGATCTGCCGTACGATGTTCTGGAGATACGCCGGATAGGGGAATTCGATCCCTTCGGTGCGTACGGTCGCGACATCCGTGCCGCGACCACCGGTCGGTCCGCCGCCGGCCGGCTGCGCGGGCGCGGTCTCGGTGGGCCTGGTAGTGGGCGCGGGAGTCGGCGTCGCGGGCGCAGGAGGCGTTCGAGTGCGGGGGACGGGACGTTGCGTCGGTGGCGCCGGCATCTCCTGCGGCTGCCGCTCGGCGCGCGGCGGCGTGGGCGCGGGTTGCTCCGGTTGCGCTTGCGGCTGCGGCGTGACGATGCCCGCCTGGCGCGGCCCGGCCGGCGCCGCGATGAGGTCCACGCGATAGATCGGCGGCAGCGCCGGCGCCCCTTCCGGCCGCGCGAGGATCAGCGGCACCGCGACCGCGAGGTGCAACAGCAGCGACACGCCGAGCGTTGGAGCAAGGCGTGCGCGCTCGCGCACGCGTCGGCGCGGCACTACCGCACGTCCTCCGGTTCGGCCACGAGTCCCACGTCGCCCACTCCCGCAGCGCGCATCACGGCGAGCACGCGTACCACGCTGCCATAGGGGACACCCTGGTCGGCGCGCAGATACACACCGTCACGCACGCGGGCTGACGCGAGCGCGCGGAAGCTGGCGCGGAACTCGGGATAGGTGAGCCGCGTCTGATCCACGAAGATCTCTCCTCGGCGATTGACGGTCACGACGAGTCCCTGCCGCGGCTCGAGCGGGCGCGCCTCGGCACGCGGCAGCGCGACGTCCACCCCGCCCTGCATGATCGGCGCCGTGATCATGAAGATGACCATGAGCAGCATCATGACGTCGATCAGCGAGACGACGTTGATCTCCCCGTTGAGCGGCATGCGGGACCGGGAGCGACGCATTAGCGGGCCTGCGTTGAGTGGGATCGGGGGGTCGGGGTGTCGAGGGATCGAGGGCGCGCGCCACGATCTCGAAACGGCGCCCTTGATCCCTTGACACCCCGATCCCTCGACACCGCGGTTCGCTTCTTCATCAAATCCGCCCCTCGCGCACCATCATCGCAATGATCTCCGTCCCAAACCCCTCCAGCTCGCTCTCGAGCCGGTTGAGCTTGGCCGCGAAGATGTTGTACCCGAACACCGCGGGAATGGCCACCGCCAGCGCAGCCGCGGTCGCGATCAGCGCCTCGGCCACACCGGGCGCCACCGCGCTGATGTTGCCGGAGCCCTTCGTCGCGATCCCGATGAACGCGTCGATGACACCGAGCACGGTGCCGAGAAGCCCGATCAATGGACTCACCGAGCCGATGGTCGCCAGCCAGGGGAGGAACTGCCCCATTCGGTCCCGCTCGTCCGTTGTCTCCGCGTCGAGCACCAGCCGCAGCGCCTCCACCTGCGAGCCGCTCAGGGGATCGTGCGTCTCCGTCGAGCGAAGCGCGCCTGGCTTCATCTCGGCGAAGAAGTTCATCGCGCGAGTGAAGATTCGCGTAAACGGGCTCGGCGGGCTGCGTCGCGCCATGGCGCCCGCGTCCTCGAGAGATGACGAGCGCTCGAAGTCACGCATGAACGTGTGACCGGTATCGTGCACACGGCGGAACTCACGCCACTTGAGCAGCATGATCGCCCAGCTGATCAGCGAGAGCGCGACCAGGACCACGAGCACGACCTGCGTCATGATCGTGGCGTGCGTGATCATCTCCCACGGTGACGTCGGGATCGCCTCCGACACCTGGGCGAACAGCGGACGGCCCATCACGCGCGCGCTCCTTCACGACGCACCGCAAAGTACTGATAGGTCTCGGTGAGCCCTTCACGGAGCGACGTCTTCGGCTCCCAGCCCAACACCCGTTTCGTTTTCCGCACATCGACCGCCGAGCGACGCTGCTCCCCTGGCCGCTCGGGCGCATGTGTCGCCTCTCCCTTGGTGCCCGCGATCTCGCCAAGGAGCCGCGCGAGCTCCACGACGTCCGTCTCGATCGACGTGCCGACGTTGAACGCGCGGGCGTCGAGAGCGCCAATGGGGGGAAGCGGACGGGTCGCGGCCAGCAGGTTGGCCCGCGCCACGTCCCCGACGAAGACGTAGTCGCGCGTCTGCTTGCCGTCGCCGAAGATGGTCAACGGCGTCCCGTCGAGCAGGCGATTGCAGAAGATCGCCACGACCCCGGCTTCGCCGTGTGGATCCTGCCGTGGGCCGTACACGTTGGAATACCGAAGCGCCACCGTCTCGAGACCATGGACTCGGGCGTAGTATCCCATGTAGTACTCGACGCTCAGCTTCGCCGTGCCGTATGGCGACTGCGGATCCTTCGCCGCCCCTTCCGCCGTCGGTGGCTCGACGAGATCGCCGTACACCGCGCCGCCGGTCGATGAGAAGACGAATCGCGTCGAGCGCTTCCCGCTCTGCCGCACCGCCTCGAGCAGGTTGAGTGTGCCGCCGATGTTCACGCGAGAGTCGTAGGCCGGGTCGGCCACGCTCTTGCGAACGTCGATCTGCGCCGCGAGATGACAGATGACGTCGAACCCCGATTCGCGCACCAGCCGCGCGGCGCGCTCGTCGGTGATGTCCACCTCGTGAAAGGTCGCCGCCTTGGGAACCTGCCCGCGATTGCCGCTCACCAGGTTGTCGATCACCGTCACCTGAAAGCCATTCGCGATCAGCAGGTCTGCCACGTGGGAGCCGATGAAGCCGGCGCCCCCCGTCACCAGGACCTTCACGCCACGCCCTCCGCCGCGCGCGGGAGCCCGGCCAGCCCCCACGACGCCGGGCAGCCGCGCACGTGCCAGGCGAGGATCGTGGCGCGCTCGCGCCAGCGCGCGCGCTCGCGCGGCAGGACCAGCGCGAGCGGCGCCAGCCCCACCAGCGCGAGCACGAGCCGCACGAGACGCAGCGCGACCACGGCAGCGGCCTGCGCCG
>JAICNG010000177.1 GCA_025931335.1 Gemmatimonadaceae bacterium
GCAGGTGGCCAACCGCCGTCGCGTCGACTCGGCGCGCGACCTCGGCTCGGCCCGAGGTGTCGCGGCTGCCCCTCGCGTGCAGGCGTTCGAGGAGGCGAAGGCGGCGTCGGCCATGCGGAGCGCGCGGACGCTCGCGGAAGCAGATGCCGCGGCACCCGTCGCGCGAGAAGAGGGTATCATCTCACGCCGCGTCGGCACACGCACGTTCGTATTACGTGACAGCGTATGGACCGATGCGCGATTCTCGGAGGGCACGCGTGTGGTGAAGGTGAAGGCCTACTCGGAAGCGTACTTCGCGCTCGTTCGCGAGCTGCCCGACCTCGCCGCCGCGTTCGCGCTGGGCGACCGGGTTCTGGTGCGGGGGACGAGCGTCGCGATCGCGATCGCACCCGATGGCGTGGAGCGGATGAGCGCTGACGAGATCGCGTCGGTCGTGAGGGCGTGGTGAGCCGGTGACCGACGACGTCGAGCGGTTGTTTCGCAGCTATAACGCGCCGCTCGTGCGGTATCTCACGCGGCGATTGGGCGACCGCGACTGGGCGGAAGAGGTCGCGCAGGAGACTTTCCTGCGCGCCCTCCGCCAGGATCGCATCGACAACGAACGGGCCTGGCTGTTCGCCGTGGCGACCAATCTCGTGCGCGATGAGGCGCGGAAGGATGCTCGGAGGCGACGTCACCTCGCGCTGCTGGCGGAGCGCGAGCGCGCCGAGGGTCCGGTGGAACAGGAAGCGACGTCGCTCGAGCGGGCCCAGGAAGCAGCCATGGCTCGGCGCGCCGTCGATGCGCTGGCCGAGCGCGACCGCCTCGCGCTGCTGATGCGCGAAGAAGGATTGAGCTACGAGGAGATCGCGGTGGCACTGGACTTGTCGCCCGGCTCGGTCGGGACGACGCTGTCGCGGGCCCGCCGGCGCCTCGTCGAGGTCTACGAGGAACAACAGCGCGCGAGTGCGCGAGGGACGCATGCAGCATCTTGACGAAGGAACCATTCACGCCTGGCTGGACGGGGCGCTCAGCACCGAGGAGGAGGCCCGCGCCGAGGCGCACGTTGCCTCGTGCACCTCGTGCGCCGATGCGGTGGCCGAGGCGCGCGGGCTCATCGCCGCGTCGACACGGATTCTCACGGCGCTCGATGATGTACCGAGCATCAAGGGCGCCAAGGGCGCTAAGGGCGCTCGACGCCGGTCTCTCGCGACGTGGCTCGTTCGGGAGCGGATCGCGGCGGTGCTCACGCTGGTGGTCGCCGGCGGGGCGCTGACGCTGGTGATCGCGCGCAATACCCCCCAGGCAGTGCAGCGTGATCTGGCCTCGGAACCGGTGCGCACGATGGAAGTGGCGGCCGCCGATTCTCCGGCACCTCAGGCGGTGATTGCGGAGGAGCTGCGGAGCGAAGCACCCGTCGTGCGCGCTGTGAGACCGAGAGCGATGTCGCCCTCCCCGGCTCCAGCAGGCGATCTCGTGGCCATGCGCGAGGCAAAGGACTCGGCGCCGCCACCCGCGCTCGTGCAACAGACCGAGCCGACCGTGACGGCCAACGCCGCGGCGGCCCCGCTGGCGCGCACGGACGACTCGCTTCGTTCGTTGCGAGTCGCCGATGCGCGAGCAGCGGAGACCCGTGAGGGCCGCGAGGCGGACGCGTCGTCATCGATCGCCGAGAAGGCGGTGGGCGCCCTGACACGACGGCGGAGTGCGGAGACGCAGGCGAAGTTCGCGGAGCCACGGCCCGCGACGCCGGCCGTCGGTGGCGCCGCGCGTGCAGCTGCGCCCGCGCCGATGGCCGCGCTCGAGGCCGGGCCGCGTCTGGTCCAGGACGAGATGATGACCGAAGGCGGACGCGAGGTTCGGCGGCGGATCTACCGGGTGGACGACCTGCTCGTGACGTTGGACGAGCGGGCGCCTGTGCCCGTGGAGCGCGCGGAGCAGGAGCGTGCCCAGGCTCCCGCGCGGGCGGATAGCGTGGCGACGCACACGACGATCCGATGGACGGACGCGAGCGGAACCGACTTCGCGCTCACGGGGCCGGCGTCGCAGGAACGACTCGAGCGAATCCGCAAGCTGCTCGGCTACTGACCCGACGAGCGACGGGACCGAGTCCTTAACACCAGTTAAGGACTCCGTTCATCGAAGGCCGCCTATCATTCGGTCGAGTGACAGGTCGAAGAACTGCGCAAACGCCGCCTCAGTGGGGAACCGGCCGCGCTGATGGAGGACCACCAGTCCCTGCGCGAGCGCGGCGAGGCTCGTGGCCACGCTCTGGGCATCCCCATTGGCCAGGCTGCCATCGCGCATGCAGTCGCCCACCCGGTCGACGAGCAGCTGGAGAATCGACGCGGTGGCCCCGCCGTCGCGGACCTCGCCCCGTTTGGTCGTGGGCGGGCGCACGAAAAGCATATGAAAATACGAGGGATGCGACACCGCGAAGGAGCGAAATGCCTCGAGCGTCCGCCGCAGCCGTTCTTCCGACGTCGGGGCCGTGCTTGCCTCGAGCATCCGGGTCTTGAGGGTGCTGGAGACCTCGCGCGCGACCTCGCGGACCAGGGCCTCCTTGTCGGCGAAGTGCCAGTAGAGAGCGGGCGCCGACACCCCCGCCCGATCCGCGACCGCCCTCATGCTGAGCCCCTCGAGCCCATGTGCCTCCAGCACCTCGAGCGCCGAGGCGAGCAGTTGGGGGCGGGTCGATTGAACAGCTGTTAAGGACATGCGCGACAGGCTAGAGGCGTCAACAACACGCCGCCACGGTCACGAACCTCCCCTCCTCCTGGGACCACGCGATCTCGTACGTCGCCTCGCCGCCCGCGAAGTACCGGAAGGTCGGGCGGCTCCGCAGCTCCGCCACCAATGACTCCACGCGGGCGTCGCTCACGCTGTCGCGGGCGAACGCCTCCACCGCATCGAGGGCAGTCGGCGGCGTCGACGAATCGGTCGGGATCCGATTCACGCGCCGCCACATGTCCTCCGCGATGTCGTACCGGATCGCGTCGCGCATCCCGTCGCGGTTCACTCGCTCATCGGTCGTCAGCTCGCTGCCGCCGGGGCGGAACGAGGTATTGCCGAGC
>JAICNG010000188.1 GCA_025931335.1 Gemmatimonadaceae bacterium
AGCGCGACCGTCTGCACGCGGCCCGCCGACAGGCCGGTTTTCACCGTCTTCCACAGCAGGGGCGAGGCCTTGTAGCCCACGAGGCGGTCGAGCACTCGTCGCGCCTGCTGCGCCTCGACCTTCTTCTCGTCGATCACGCCAGCATTGTCGATCGCGGTCTGCACCGCGTCTTTCGTGATCTCGTGGAAGAGCACCCGGCGAATCGGCGCGCCGCCACGACGGCGGATCTGATCGGCGACGTGCCACGCGATCGCCTCTCCTTCGCGGTCGGGGTCGGTCGCCAGGAAGATCTCGCGGGCATCCTTCGCGGCGGTCTTGAGATCGGCGAGCGTCTTCTCCTTGCCCGCGATCGTGACGTACTCCGGGACGAAGCCGGACGCGATGTCGATGCCCAGCTTCTTCTGCGGGAGGTCGCGCACGTGCCCGACCGTCGCCTTCACTCGATAGGCGCGGCCGAGGTATTTGCCGATGGTCTTGGCCTTGGCGGGCGACTCGACGATGACGAGCGACGCACCGGAGCCCATCACCGACGGCGTGTCGTCGACTGGGGGTGCCTTGCCGACGGCGGTTTTTCGGGTGGAGCGCCGGGACACGATCTTCGCCGGCGCGGGGACGATCGCCTTGGTGCCCTTCCGCGCCGTCTTCGCGACCTTCGATCCCTTGGACCCCTTCGCTGCCTTGGGCGCCTTTGTCTTCTTCTCGGCCATGATCAATGCACCCGATCGGCGCCTGGGCCGTCGGTGTCATCGATCACGCCCACGCCCTCGAGCAGGAGACGAAGGTCGTCGAGCGCGATGCGCCCATCGATGTGCGTGAGCGCGCGCTCGATCACCTGCTCGAGCTCAGGGGCGCTGAGCGCCCCGGATCCCTTCAACTGCAGCAAACGTCCCCACGCCTCGGGTGCAAACCGGCCCTGCTCGTGAGGCCCCATTACGCGAAAAGTCACTGGAAGTCGTGCCCTCGAGAAAACGATGGGGAGGTTTCACCTCCACCCTGGCGGCCGAGTCCGGCGACGCCATCACCGAAACGCCGCGCGCCCCATCGCGAGCGCGCATCTGCATCTGCATCTAATGATAGATGTAATACCGTTTCGGCCACGAAGGGTTTCAACCTATGCCGCACCTCTCCTGGGGGCAAGCGCTGCGACCTTCGCGATAACCTGTTGTACGCTCATGCGTTCGGTGTCGATGACCTCGTCGGCGCGCTCGTAGACGCCGCCGCGCTCGGCGAGGAGACGGCGCAGCTCGCCCAGGGGATCGGGATGCACGAGGATCGGTCTGCTGGTCCGCGATGCGCCCATTCGCTTGAGCGCGGTCTCCGGTTTCACCTTGAGATAAATCACCTTCGCGCGCGGCCGAAGCGTCGCGAGGGCGTCGGCGTTCGTCATCCAGCCGCCGCCCGGCGACACGATGAGCCCGCCGATCTCGGCGAGCTCCGCGGTCACCGTCCGCTCGCACTCGCGAAAGTACGGCTCGCCCTTTTCCGCGAAGATCGTGGCGATGTCGGATCCCTCGCGCCGCTCGATCTCGTGGTCGAGATCGAGAAAGGCGCGACCGAGCTGCGTGGCCACACCCTGGCCGACGGTCGTCTTTCCGCACCCGGGAAGACCGACCAGGACGAGGTGTCGCTCAGTCTCCTTGCCGGCCCATTCGGGCGGCAATGTCCGAAACATATGAGTCAT
>JAICNG010000031.1 GCA_025931335.1 Gemmatimonadaceae bacterium
AACGGCATGACACCGCATCAGCGAGTGCAACGCACACGCGCCATGCTGGTGGCGGCCGTGGTCGCGCGCGCGCTGCTCTGGGGCGCCGCGGTGGGCGTCGCACTCGTCGGCATCGCGGCCGTGGTCGATCTCCTCGTCGACATGCCCCGTGGGGCGCGGGCGCTCACCACCCCGCTCGCGTGGACAGCGGCGGCGCTCGTCGCCTTCGCGCTACTCTGGCGAGGGAGGCGCGCGCAGTCGCTGACCGCGACCGCGCTCTGGATCGAGGAGCGCCTCCCGTCATTGCAGTATGCGCTCGTCACCGCGGTCGAGATGGACACCGAGCGAGTGCCGCCGCGGCTAGCGCGCGAGGTCGACCGACATCGCTGGGAGGGATTGATCCTCCCTCGCGCGCTCGCGCGCGCCGCGCTCCCGCCGCTGGCGGCGATCGGGGTGGCCGTGGCGTTGCTGCTGGCACTTCCCCGCGGTGTGATCGCGCGCGTTCGCGCTCCCCAACCGGGCGACTCTGTCGAGCGACCGGCCATCGCTCGCCCGGCAGCCGCCAGCCGCCTCTCACCGCTTGCGGCGCGCGTCACCCCGCCAGTGTACACCGGCCTCGGCCCCACGAGCCTCGACGAGCCGTACACGATCGAGGCGCTGGTCGGCAGCCGCATCGAGCTGGAAGGGCGCGGCACTGGGGACGGCATCACGGCGACGCTGGGCAGCTCGCAGGTGGCGGCCTCGACTCGCGGATCGCGCTGGCAGCTCGCGTTGACGATGCCGGCGACGACCTCCGCCGTACGCATCCGTGACCGCGGCTTCGATCGCCTGATCGTTCTCGATGCGCGTCCCGACTCCGCGCCCGTCGTCACGATGCTGGCGCCCACGCGCGACACGATTCTCCGGGTGCCGAGCGGTCGCGTCGGCGTGCGCGGCGAGGCCCGCGACGCTCTCGGGCTCGCATCGACGTGGCTCGAGTACATCGTCAGCAGCGGCGAGGGAGAGAGCTTCCGCTTTCGGTCGGGCGTTCTCGCTCGGCGGACGCACGGGGGCGCTCGGCGCGCGTCCATCGATGCCATGGTGGTGATCGACTCCCTGCGGCTCGGCCCCGGCGACGTCGTTCACCTGCGGCTGGTCGGGCGCGATCGCAATCCGGCGCGCGACGCCGGCCTCGGCGCATCTGAGACGCGAGTGATCCGCATCGCGCGGGTGGGGGAGTACGATTCCGTCGCCGTCGAAGGCGCGCCCCCGCCGGAAGCGGACACGGCGGCGATCAGCCAGCGCATGCTCATCCTCCTCACGGAGGCCCTCGTGCGACGCGAGCCGCGTCTGGCGCGAGACACCCTCGTGCGCGAATCGCGCGCGATCGCCGACGATCAAACGCGACTGCGGCGCCGCGTGGGCGAGATCATCTTCAGCCGCCTCACCGGAGAGGAGAGCGCCGAGCATTCGCACGAGGAGGAGGAGCGCCGCGGGCAGATGACCGCGGAGGAGCTTCTCCGCGCCGCCGAGGAGGCGACAGAGCACGGGGCGGGGGAGCTGCTCGATTTCGCCGAGGGCGAGAGTCCCGTCGTCGCGATCAACCGGCCGCTGCTCGAAGCGTACAACGCGATGTGGGCGGCCGCCGGGGAGCTCAACATTGGTGCGCCGCGGCGGGCGCTTCCACACATGTACGCCGCGCTGGCGGCGATCGAGCGGGCTCGTCAGGCGGAGCGGGTGTACCTGCGCGGGCGTCCGGCGACCGTCGTCGTCGACGTCAACCGCGCGCGGCTGGCCGGGAAACGCGATTCGCTGCCGCCCGCGGCACGGGCGCCGGTTGCGTCTCGTGCGAGCCCGGTGCCCGCGCAACGGTTCGCGCACGCGACGGCGCTCATCGCAGGCGATCCACAGGCGGCGATCGACTCGCTCATGCTCCTTCGCATCGACGTCCTCGACTCCTCGCCTGCCAGCGCAGGGGCACTGGGGGAGGTGGTGGCGGCGTTGCGGGGGGGACGGGACATCACCGGCGCCGTCGCGCGCGCACGCGCCGTGCTCGCGGGGCCGCCGCGCGCCGACGACCCAACGCTTCCGTGGGGAGGCGCGTGGTGAACGAGTTCGTCTTCGCGACGGCGCAGTACGAGTCGGGCGACTGGGACAGCGCGCCGCTCGTCCCCGCCAACGTCATCGACTCGATCGCCCGCTATACGTCGATCGACGTCGCACCGACCGGCGCGATCGTCTCGCTGTCCTCGCGTGACGTGTTTCGACACCCGATGCTGTATCTCACCGGCCATCTCCCGGTGCGGTTTACCGCGGCGGAACGCGAGAACGTCACCGAGTTCATCCGGCGGGGCGGGTTTCTCTTCATCGATGACCACAACCACGACATCGACGGCGCGTTTCACAAGACGGTGACCGAGGAGATCGCGCGAGCGGTCGGGCGGCTGGTGCAGGTGCCGAACGACCATTCGCTGTACCGCGCGTTCTTTCACTTCGAGGATGGCCCGCCGACGACGAGCCACGAGTTGAACGGATGGGGCGACAATCTCGTGCACAAGCATCTCCAGGGTGTGATGCGCGACGGGCGGATCGGCGTGCTGTACAGCAACAAGGACTACTCCTCCGAGTGGGGATATCATCCGGACAACAAGCGCTTTCTCGCCGTCGACAACACGAAGTTCGCCGTGAACGTGGTGGTGTATGCCCTCACGCGCTGACCGCGTCCGCGTCGCCATCGAGCGGGCCATGCGCGGGCTGGCGTTGGTGCTCGTGGCCTTCGCCGCGTGGAGCGCGTCACGGCCACCTCTGGAGCGAGGAGCCGCGACGGCCAGCGGGAGCGCTTTGGCCGATTCGCTCGACCGCTGGACGGCCACGGCGCCGGCGCGCGTGCACCTCGCGTTGGAGACGGCACCTAACGGCGCGCGGCGCGATTGGCTTCGCGCGCTGCGCTACTCCGGCACGCCGGTGGCCTGGCACAACGACGGGCCCGGCGTTCCCGCCCTGGCGCTCGAGGTCGCTCCCGTTGCCGGGCCTCGCGGCGGAACCATGCTGTCGATCGCGGCTCCCTCGGGCTCGCGGGTCGTGATCGGCGACGCGATCGCTGCGATCGATTCCGTCGTCGCCGCGCGCGGCGGCGCTCGGCTGTTCGCACCGATCGCGACTGGCCCTGTCACTGCTGTCGCCGGTGGGCAGCGAGCGAGCGCGACGGTCGGCGACACGCTCCTCTCGCGCCGCGTTCTCGTCCTCGGCCGTGCGACCTGGGAGGCGAAGTTCCTAATCTCGGCGCTCGAAGAAGTGGGGTGGCCGGTGGACGCCCGCCTCACGGTGGCCCCGGGAGTCGAGGTCACGCAGGGGACGTCACGAGTCCCCGACACGGCGCGCCACGCGGCGGTGGTCGTCCTCGATGTGCCGCCGCCCGGCGCGGCCGCCGCCGTCGCTCGTTATGTGCGGGCGGGTGGGGGGACGATTCTGGCGGGTGCCGCGGCGAGCGCCCGCGGGTTGGCCGAGATCGCTGCCGGGCGGGTGGGTGCGCGGATCCGGCCTTCTTCGATCGTGTTCGTCGATGACCGGCCGCGTCAGGCGCTCGGCTTTCGCGGCATCGCACCGCGCGGCGACGCGATCGTGCTCGAGGAGCAGGATGGTGTCGCGACCGCGGCCGCGCGCCGCGTTGACGCCGGACGCGTCGTCCAGCTCGGATACGACGAGACGTGGCGTTGGCGCCTCGCCGGTGGCACGCACGCGCTCGAGGCACATCGCACATGGTGGAGTGCGCTCGTCGCCAGCGTTGCCTATCGAGCCGCGGCGCGACTGCCTCGCGCGGTGGATGACGCGGCCCCACTCGCCGCTCTGATTCACAGGCTTGGCCCGCCGGGCGCGGCTGCCCAGGTGGCACCGGCTCGCGCGCTCTGGTCACCATCCCCCGCGCTGTTGTTCGCGCTCGTGAGCTTGCTGCTCGTGGCCGAGCTGGCCTCGCGGCGCATGCGGGGCGCGCCGTGAGCGTCGCATTCATCTCCCACTCCGACTGCGGCCGGCACGACACAGGCTGGGGACACCCGGAGCACGTGGGGCGCCTCCGGGCGATCACGCGTGCGCTGCGCGAGGATCCGGAGCTGCTGACCTCGCTCGAGCACCTCGAGTCGCGGCATGCCACCGAGGACGATCTCGCTCTCGTGCACACGCGAGCGTACATCGGGCAGGTGCGGGACCTCGCGCGATCCGGCGGCGGACCCCTCGACGCGGATACCCTCGTCAGCGAGGGGTCGTGGGATGCGGCGCGGGCCGGTGCGGGGGCCCTCCTCGCCGGAGTCGACTTCGTGATGGGCGGGGCGGACCGCCGCGCGTTCTGCGCGGTGCGGCCGCCCGGCCATCACGCGCTCGCCGATCGCGCCATGGGCTTTTGCCTGTTCGGCAACGTCGCGATCGCCGCGCGGTACGCGCAGAACCGACACGGCCTCCGGCGCGTGCTGATCGTCGACTGGGACGTCCACCACGGCAACGGAACGCAGGCCCTCGTCGAGTGCGACGCGGAGATTCACTTCGTGTCGATGCACCAGTGGCCCTGGTATCCGGGGTCGGGCCGCTCGGATGATCGCGGTCCCCATCGCAATGTCTGGAACGTTCCCCTGGCCGGCGGACTTCCCCCCGAGCGGTACGTGGATGCGCTCACCCGGGCCGTCGAGGCGGCTACGGACGCGTTCACTCCGGACCTCGTGCTCATCTCGGCGGGATTCGACTCGCTCCGCGGCGACCCGCTGGGGGGATTCACTCTCGAGACCGAGGACTTCGTGGGCCTCACGCGTGTTCTCGTCGATCGGGCGCGCTCGTGGTGCGGGGGCCGGGTGGTGAGCGCGCTCGAGGGCGGGTATGCCCCCGATCGCGTGGGCACGGCGTGCGTGGCGCATATGCGAGCGATGTTGTAGGCCCCCAATTGCCCGTCCCTCAACGGGCGGGGTACATTTCCCCTGACATGAGCGCAACTCCGCGCGTCCCGCCGGTGCCGGCGGTCCTCCGCCTGGTGCAGATGGCGGTGCTCGGCCGCTGGCGCGCGACCGGCGAGGACCTCTATCGGGAGGTCGCGAGGGTCACGGAGGCCGCGCCGAAGAAGGAGATCGTCGTCTCCGGCTGCGGCGACGGCGTCACGGCGGAGTGGCTTGCACTGCGGACGGAGGCGTCGGTGACGGGCGTCGACCCCGACGTCGACGCCATCGAAGGGGCCGAAACGCGCGCGCGGGCGCTGCCGACGGCGCCACAGCTGCACTACCAGGGCGCCCCGCTCGATGACCTTCCCTACGAGACTGCCGTCTTCGACATCGCGATCGGCGAGCCAGCCCTGTCGTCCTCCGGGGACCCGGCGCGGGCGGTCGCCGAGCTGGTGCGCGTGACCAAGCCGATGGGGCCCGTCGTCCTTCTTCAGCCGACGTGGAGCTCCGACATTTCCGTCGGCGCGCGTGAGCTGCTGATCGAGCGGCTTGGGCTGCGCCCTTTTCTCCTCGTGGAGTGGAAGCAGATGCTGCGCGACGCCGGCGTCGTCGACGTACAGGTGCAAGACTGGACGACAGGGTCCGCCTCCGGCGCGCGCTGGACCGGCTCGAGCGCGGCGCACCCGCCCATGCTGAACTGGCGGCAGAAGATGCACATCCTCGGACGAGCCTGGCGCCGCTGGGGCTGGCGCGAGGCGCGCAGCGCGGTCGAGCGTGAGACGACGTTGCTGCGCGAGCTGTCCCGCGAGCGCGCGATCGGATTCCAGCTTATCAAGGGCGTGAAGTGGCCGCACGCGAGGTCCGCATGACCGTGACGAGCGTCGCGCCGCCGACGGCCATCGAGGGGAAAGTCCCGCGCAGCTGGCTCCGCGATCCCGACGGGACAATGCGCCGCGACCTCGGCCCGCGCGAGCTCGCCGAGGTCGTGCGGTCGGGCACTGGGCAGCTCTGGGTCGACGTCGATTCGCGAAACCGCCATCAGCTGGCGGTGCTGGAGAAGGTCTTCGGCTTTCATCCGCTCGCGATCGAGGACACGCTGAACCCCGAGTCGCGCGTGAAGCTCGAGGAGTACGACGGCTATCTGTTCATGATCGTCCGCGGCGTGTGCTTCGAGGACCTGACGCCGGACCCGTACGATCTCGAAACCTTCAACCTCTATTTCTTCCTCGGCGCGAACTACCTCGTCACCGTTCACGGCGAGCGCGCCCGCAGCATCATGATCGTCGCCGATGTGCTCGAGCGCAGCCCGGACGTGCTCGGGCGGGGCGCGCAGCGGCTCCTCCATCTGATCATGGATACGGCCGTCGACGAGTACTTCCCGCTGCTCGAGCGGATCGACGGCATGGTCGAACAGTTCGAGGATCGGGTGTTCGTGAGCTTCCAGCGCGACACGCTCCAGGACATCCTCGCGGTCAAGCGTCTGATTCTCTCGTTACGGCGGCACCTCTTCCCGCAGCGTGAGGTGTTCAACCTGCTCACCAACCGACCCAACGCTCTGCTGTCGCACGAGACCCAGATCTACTTCCGCGACGTGTACGATCACGTGCTGCGGATCAACGACGGGCTCGAGACGCAGCGCGACCTGCTCGGGGGCACCATGGAGGCCTACCTGACGCAGGTGTCCAACCGGCTCGGGATGGTCACCAAGGGCCTATCGGTGATCGCGACTCTCAGCGTTCCGTTCGTGGTGGTGAGCGGCATGTGGGGGATGAACTTCCGGCACATCCCCCTGTCCGACAGCCCGTTAGGCTTCTGGCTCATGCTTGCCCTTCAGCTCGCCATCGGCGGCGCGCTGCTCTTTCTGCTCATTTGGCGCAAATGGCTGTAAACGGCCTTCGACTGTACGGGGTGGCGGCGCTGGCGCACGCCGACGATCGCCCGCTGGTGGACAGCACCAGCGTCGTCGTCCTCCGCGACATTGGCGCCGTCGTCCGCCCGTCCGCGTACACCATTCCGCCGCTCGACGATACCGAGATGCTCGATTGTCAACGCATCGTGGAGTCGGTCTTCCGCGCGCACACGATTCTGCCCGCGCCCTGCGGGACGATCTTCAAGTCCGAGGACCACGTCCGTCGCTGGCTGGATCTCAACTACGTCTCGCTCGTCGAGGGCATCCACTTCGTGGACGGCCGGTGCGAGGCGCGCGTTCACGTGACCGATGTCCCCGCCGACGGCGTCGATTCGACGGATACGGACCACGTGACGCTCGCGACCGAGGCATTTCGTGGCCTCCGACGGTACGCCGTCGCGGCGTTGCCATTGCGTCCGGAGGACGGCCGCATTCTGAGCAGCGCGTTTCTCGTCGATCGGGCGGAGTATTCCACGTTCGAGCTCCGAGTGCAGGAGCAGGGGCGGCGCGTCGATACGCTCGACTTCCGAATGAGCGGCCCCTGGCCCCCGTACGATTTCGTCCGCATGGACTTCGGAGCGTAGATGTTCTGCCCGGAATGCGGTACGTGGAATCGGGCGTCGATCGCCAAGTGCACGCGGTGTCAAGCGGATCTGCCCGACATCCCGGAGGCGCCGGGAGCGAAGCCCGATGACGAGCTGGACACGATTCGTCGCGCCACCGGTGGGCGATATCGCGTCTATCGGCGATTGGGCACGGGTGGGATGGCCAACGTGTACTACGCACAGCACGCGGTGCTGGAGCGACCGCTGGTCATCAAGGCCCTGCTGCCGCACCTCGCCCGCGATGCCGAGATGCGCGAGCGATTCAAGCGCGAGGCCGAGGCGTCCTCTCAACTGTCGCACCCGCACATTTGCTCGATCATGGACTACGGCGAGGTCGACAACGTCGTCTTCCTCGTCATGCCCTACCTCGCGAACGGCTCGCTCGCCGATGTGGTCGTTCGCGACGGAACGGTGCCTGTGCCGCGAGCGGCGGCCGTGTGTGCGCAGGTCGCGGTGGCACTCGACTACGCACACCGCCACGGGATCGTGCACCGCGACATCAAGCCGGACAACATCCTGTTCGACGAGGACGGGAACGCCCTCATCACCGATTTCGGGATCGCGACCGCGCGCTTTCACGCGCGCCTGACGGGCACCGGGCGCGCGATGGGCACGCCGCACTACATGTCCCCGGAGCAGGCGATGGGCCGGATGGTCGATGGGCGGAGCGACCTCTACGCGGTGGGCGTCATGTTGTACGAGATGCTGGTGGGATTCCCGCCCTTCGACGGCGCGGACTCCTATTCGATCGGCTACAAGCACGTGCACGAGCAGCCGGCGTCGCCCGACATCGTGGATTCGCGCGTGCCGGCTGGCATGGCCCAGATCGTCATGCGCTGTCTGGCGAAGAGCGCGGCCGAGCGGTATCAGCGCGGGAACGACCTCGCCGACGCACTCATCGCGTTCCTCGGCGCCCTGGGGGCGCCTGACGAGCAACGCGCCGCCTGGATTCCCCGGCGCACGGGCGCCACACCCACGAACGTGCGCTCATGAAGCTGTCGCATGAGATTCTCACTCTTCGCACGAAGCATCCCTTTACCATCGCGCGCGGAGGCGCCTCGGAGTGGCGGGTCGTCTGGGTTCGCGTCACCGATTCGGATGGCAACGAGGGCTGGGGCGAGGCGGCCCCGAGCAAGTTCTACGGAGAAACCGCGGACACCGTCGCCGCGGTGCTGCCTCGCCTGGCCGCGGCGATCGAGGGAATCGACCCCTGGTCGCTGGAGGAGATCGAGCGCGCGCTGGACCTCGCGATCGGGCTCAACGGATCGGCGAAGAGCGCGGTCAGCGCGGCCCTGCACGACCTCGCCGCCAAGCGTCTCGACGTTCCGCTGTGGAAGCTGTGGGGGCTCGATCCCGCGCGCGCCCCGCGATCGAGCTTCACGATCGGCATTGGCGATGCGGCCGAGATCAAGCGGAAGGTCGCGGAAGCGGCCGAATACCCGATTCTCAAGGTGAAGCTGGGCTCGGACCACGATGAACAGATTCTGCGCGTGGTGCGCGACGCGGCGCCGGACAAGGTGCTGCGCGTGGATGCGAACGCGGCGTGGACGCCGAAGCACGCGCTTCGCATGATGGACGTCCTGGTCGAGCACGGGGTCGAGTTCGTCGAGCAGCCGCTGCCCGCGCACGACATCGACGGGCTGCGCTTCGTTCGCGAGCGCTCGCCGCTGCCGATCCTCGCCGATGAGTCCTGCGTGACGAGCGCCGACATCCCGAGACTCGTCGGCGCCGTCGACGGCATCAACATCAAGCTGGCGAAGTGCGGAGGGCTGCGCGAGGCGCTCAAGATGATCGCCGCCGCCCGCACGCATGGGATGCTGGTGATGTGCGGATGCATGATCGAAACGAGCCTCGGCATCACGGCCGCGGCGCATCTCGCCCCCCTCCTCGACTACGCGGATCTCGATGGGGCGGCGCTCGTCGCCAACGATCCGTTCATCGGTGCGTCGATCGCTGGCGGGCGGATCGCCCTGCGCGACGCGCCAGGGCTGGGCGTTACGAAAGCATGACCGCGCCTCGCTTCGTCGAGGTCGCGCTCCCGCTTCCGGTCTTTCAGACGTTCACGTACGCGGTCGATGGCGAGCCGGCCCACCCCCTCGTCCCCGGCACGCGCGTGATCGTGCCCGTGCGCCAGCGACGCGCCGTCGGTATCTGCGTCACGACGTCGGATGAGACATCGGTAAAGACGCCCCGGCCCATTCTCGATGTACCCGACGCGGTGCCGGTGTTCTCGGAGCGCATGCTCGCGCTCTGCCGCTGGATGGCCGACTATTACATCGTCCCCCTCGGCGTCGTTCTCCGCTCGGCAATGCCGTCCGCACTGGCCGGGGCGGTGCGCCCCACACCCGAGCAGCGCACGGAGCGGATCGCCGTACTCGCCCGCCATCTGCCCTCCCTCGAGCTTCGCGACCGGACGTTCGGGCGCGCCGCCCGGCAGCGCGCGGTGTACGAGCTCCTCGAGTCGTTAGGAGGTCGCAGTCCGGCGGTGCACCTGATGGAGCACCTCGGCGTCTCGCGGGGCGTGCTCGATGCCCTCGTCGAGAAGCAGCTGCTCACCCTCGAAGAGTCCGTCGTGCAGCGCGATCCGTTCGCGCTGCGGCGTGCGCTCGCGCCGGAGCGACACGTGCCCTCCGCCCCGCAGCGCGCGGCGATCGATGCGCTCGTGTCCGCGAAGCCGGGGGATGTCTTCCTGCTTCACGGTGTCACCGGCAGCGGAAAGACCCTCGTCTACATCGAGCTGCTCCGCGAGATCGTGGATCGCCGGAACCAGACCGCGATCGTTCTCGTGCCGGAGATCGCGCTCACGCCGCAGACCGTCGACCGCTTCCGCGCCGTGTTCGGCGATCGCATCGCCGTGCTGCACTCGGCCCTGAGTGACGGCGAGCGGTATGACGCGTGGCTTGCCCTCAAGCGCGGGGAAAGACGAATCGCGGTCGGCGCGCGCTCCGCGATCTTCGCCCCCCTCGACAATCTCGGCGCGGTGATCGTGGATGAGGAGCACGAAGGCAGCTACAAGAATGGGGAGACGCCGAGGTATCACGCGCGTGAGGTGTCGGTGGTGCGTGCCCGGGAGGAGGGGGCGCTCGTCGTGCTTGGCAGCGCGACACCGAGCCTGGAGAGCTGGCACAACGCCGAGAACGGGAAGTACCAGCTACTCACCTTGCCGGAGCGCGTCGGGGCTGGCCGCATGCCGACCGTCGACATCGTGGACCTCCGCCGGAAGGGACGCGAGATCACGAGTGAATTCTCCGCCATCGTGAGTGAGCCGCTCGAGCGTGCGCTCCAGCAGCGGCTGGAGCGGGAAGAGCAGAGCATCCTCCTGTTGAACCGCCGGGGGTACGCGTCGTTCGTGCAGTGCGGCGACTGCGGCTACGTCGTGTCCTGTCCGAACTGCAGCATCACGCTCACGTACCACCGCGCGCCCGAACGCCTCATCTGCCACTACTGCCTTCACCAGACGCCCCTGGTCACGCGATGCGTGCGGTGCGGGGGCAGCACCGTGCGCCAGCGCGGGCTCGGCACCCAGCAGGTGGAGCGACTGCTCGGCGAGCGCTGGCCGGCGGCCCGCATCGCTCGTATGGACGTGGACACGACGAGCGGCAAGTGGGCGCACGCCGACATCCTCGACCGCGTTGGCCGTGGAGAGGTCGACATTCTGCTGGGAACGCAGATGATCGCAAAAGGGCTGGACTTCCCGAACGTGACGCTCGTGGGCGTCGTGGACGCGGACGTCGGCATCAACCTCCCCGATTTTCGAGCGTCCGAGCGCAGTTTCCAGCTGTTGAGCCAGGTAGCGGGACGAGCGGGGCGGGGGCCCAAAGGCGGATCGGTGATCATTCAGACGCGGGTCCCGGCGCATCACGCGGTGCGATGCGCCATCACGCATGACTATCGCGCGTTCGTGGCTGATGAGCTTCCCGCGCGGCGCAGTCCGGTCTATCCCCCGTATACACGACTGGCCAACGTCGTCGTGAGCGGTCTGGCGGAAGAGCCAGCCGCGAACGTCGCGATCGCGGGGGCGGACTGGATGCGCGAGCTCATCAACCGCGCGCCCGACTTGCCCGTCACGGTCGTGGGCGCGGCACCCTGTCCGATCGACCGCATCAAGCGGCGATGGCGCTGGCATTTCCTGCTGAAATCCGACCACGCCGGATCGCTGACGCGTGTTGCGCGGTACTTTCTGGAGCGGTTCGACGTGCCGGCGGCCTACGACATGAGGGTCGTCGTCGATCGGGATCCGGTCTCACTCCTCTAGCTCCTGCTCCGATTGCGGATTGCGGATTCCGGATTGCGAGTGAACTTCAACGTCGCCACCAGGGTGAACCGCGTCGGTTTTGAGACAATCCCCAATCCGCAATCCGCCATCGCCTTTCGATGACTCGTCCCTACATCCTCGCAGAATCGACGTACCGCACCGTGTCCTCGACGCGGTATGAGATCGCGATCCTCCCGTGGGGGGCGACCGAGGCGCATAACTACCACCTGCCGTACGCGACGGACAACGTGCAGTGCGACTGGATCGCGGCCGAGGCGGCGCGGGTCGCCTGGGAGCGTGGGACGAAGGTGATCGTGCTCCCCACGGTCCCGTTCGGAGTGAACACCGGGCAGCTCGACATCCCGCTCACGATCAACATGAATCCGTCGACGCAGATCGCCGTGCTGCGCGATGTCGTCGACGCGCTGGACGGGCAGGGGCTGCGAAAGCTGGTTCTCCTCAACGGCCACGGCGGCAACGACTTTCGGCAGATGATTCGCGAGGTCTCACCGCGAACCAAGGTGTTCATCTGCGCGGTCGACTGGTGGAAGGTCGTCGACCCGGCGGGCGTGTTCGAGAAATCGGGAGACCACGCCGGCGAGCTCGAGACGAGCGTGATGATGCACGTCGCGCCCGATCTCGTTCGCCCACTTGGCGAGGCGGGGGCCGGGGCGGCAAAGCGCCCGCGTCCGCGCGCAATGCGCGAGGGCTGGGCCTGGTCCCCTCGTGCCTGGACTCGCGTGACGGCCGACACGGGTATTGGAGACCCCTCGCGGGCCAGCGCCGACAAGGGCGCGCGCTACACCGAGGCCGTTGTCGGGCGCATCGCCGACTTCCTGGTGGAGCTCCGCGATACCGACCCGAAAGATCTGTACGAATGACGGTTGAATCCGTCGGCGCGGCCACGCCATCTTTCCTTCGTGCCTCCCTTCTCACACCCTGACTTCGACGCGCCGCGCTTCGCGCAGGCGTCGAATGCCCGATTCGTGCCGGCACCCGCTGACGGCGTGCTGCCTGACGGGTTCTTCTCCACGACCAACCTGCCGACGTACGTCAAGCTCGACGGCAGGTGGCGCATGCCGCGCGAGCCCCGCATGGACGCGGCGCTCGTGCGCGACGCGGCCGGCGAGCTATGGGTTCGTGAGGGTCGCCGAGTCCGAAAAGGGGACGCCGTCGCTGTGGGGCACAAGGAAGACGGAAGCGAGGGGATCTACGTGCATTCGGGCGCCTTCCTCGGCGAGTCGGCAGAGGGCGAGTTCAAGTTCATGACGAGCGAGGTGTCGCGCGAAAAGCCCATCGACTACGGGTTGATGGCGCGCATCCTCGTCGACGAGCGGGATCGCGGTGGGTATCCGGTGTGGGTGACGGGCCCGGCCCTGGTGCACTCGCGCGCCCGAACCGACATGGTGTGGTTCATCGCCAACGGCTTCGTCGGCGCGCTGTTGGCCGGGAACGCGGTGGCGGTGCACGACATCGAGGCGTCGATCTTCGGGACGACCCTTGGCATGACCGGAAGCGGGGAGGCGACGACCGGCGGACACGGGCTACACATGCGCGCGATCAACAAGGTGCGCGCGGCGGGCTCGATCGCCGAGGCGGTGAAGCAGGGCATCATCAAGGACGGCATCATGCACGCGTGCGTCGTCCACGACATTCCCGTCGTGCTGACCGGATCCATCCGCGATGACGGTCCCCTGCCGGGTGTGATCACCGACAATCTCGAGGCGCAGGACGCGATGCGTGCCCACGCGGTTCGCGCGACGATGGCCATTCTCATCGCCACCGCCTTGCACGCGATCGCGACCGGCAACATGCTCCCCGCGTTCGTCACCGAGCGTGACGGCTCGCTGCGGGAGCTGGCGACGATCTGCGTCGATTCATCGGAGTTCGTCGTGAGCAAGCTGAAGGACCGTGGAACGCATCAGGCGTTCGGCGTCGTCACCAATGCGCAGGACTTCATGCACATCCTGAGACTGTACGTCGAGCGTGAGATTGCGGCCCGCGCGGCGACCAAAGTGGACGCTCCCTCCGCGGCGACGCGATGACGGACGACACGCAGCGGCGCTTTCTGCTGGCGATCGCCGATACCGTCGTCGCCGACCGGGTGGAGGAAGTGCGCCTCTTTCGCCCCATTCGCCAGAGTGGCCAGGAGACCGGAGCCGCCGTCGTCGCTGTCGAGCCCGAGGTATCGAGCGACGATGGCGCGTCCATGACTCGGCACGTCGTCTACTCCGCGCGGTACCGACTCGTGCTCAAGGGCCCGGACCGTGGTCGATGGGAGGCGACCGTCACCGCCGAGGCCGATGCGCCGCTCGCGGCTGTCGAAGCGGTGGTGCGCGGTGTGCAGCGGCGCGCGGGCGAGGATGATGAGCCGGAGCGGCTGTCCGGTGACGCGTTTCGGCAGGCGCTCATCGCGGAGCCCTGGGCGACGCCCCAGCGCCAATGAGGAAGGAGGCCTGAGGACTGAGGGAGTCTATCGAGCGGAGGCCGGCCTCAGGGCCAGCCGATCGGTTTCCTCACTCCTCACTCCTCGTTCTTCAGTCGCTGTCCACCTCGTCATGACCACGCGATGGATGTCGCGGGCATCCTCGATCCGCTCGTTCGAGACGTCCACCTGCTGGGGCGTGACGAGAAAGGGCCAGACCTGATCGCCCCCGGCGGAACCGTGGGCCCCCACCTGGTCGTCGAACGAGATGATGTCGTAGCCGTCGTAGGCGCCGAAGATGACGATGTCGCCGGCGTTGGGCTGCCTGACGAGCGAGGCGACGGCGCGGAGGACGCACGGCTCCATCCCGTAGCGGTCCATCGGGTTCGTCCCCTCGAGCAGCTCCAGCTGCTCGCCGACGATCAGCGCGCGGCCGGCGCGCGTCTCGACGTGCACGCCGTCGTTGAGGCGGACGCAGAGGATGCCAATGCCCGGGTGCGCCAGCAGCGACGCGTACAAATGGGTGCGGCGACGGTCGCGCGCGATGTCGGGGAGCGTGAGCGCCTCCTCGGAATCAGCGAAGTACACGTGCGCGAGCGATGAGCTGAACGTGACGACGACGTCGTGCCGCTCACTCACCCAGTACTTCTGCGGCCATAGCAACTCGCGCACGCCGTAGCGACTGCGCAGCCAGTCGCGTACGCGGCGAAGGACACGCCCCGTGCGCACGTGGCGATCATCGGCGGCGGCGGCGGCCTCGTCGACGATCTGGGCCCCGATGTCGACGTACTCGCCGGGCGGGGCAACGCTCATGAGGCTCGAGAGCGGCGTGATACCGGCGTTCCGCGCGTCCCCCTCGAGCATCCGCTGCACGGTGGTGCCGAGCGATTCCCCGAACCGCACACGATAGCTCGACGCGGGGGTCATGCCGTGATCCGACAGAATCACCAGATCGTACGGGCGGGAGCTGACCGCCCCGATCATGCGGTAGATCTCCTTGATGCGCGCGTCCGTGCGCCGCAGGTCGGCCAGCGACACCCGGCTCGACGGGCCGAAGTGATGGCCGAGCTCGTCGTACTGCATGAACGTGCTGTAGATGACGGGGACGCCGAGGTAGATGTCGAGCATGATCGCCATCGTCTGGAGCTCGCGGACGACCACGTTCGTGAATACGCGAAGAAAGGGGAAAATGCCCTCGGCGTGCGTGGCCTTGCCCGCGAGCTCGTGCCGCAGTCGTTCCCATTCCTCGCGGAGCCATTCGGCCACCGATTGCAGACCCATGCGCGCGACGCGCACGGGATGGACGAGGATGAGCAGCGCCATCCGCAGGCCGCCCAGCCGGCGAAAGATCGACGATCGCTCGCGCGTCGCGATCGTGAACGCCACCGTGTCGGCATCGCCATCGAGCAGGTTGACGTAGCTCGAGCCTCCCGCGAGCACCCCGGGCGAATGAATGCGATCGCGGATATATTGCACGCCGTCCGGCGCGTTGCAGGTGATGATCCGTCGGGCGCGCCGATCGTAGAACCGAAACGCCGGAATCTCGTCGTTCTCGCCGTGGAAGATCCCCGCCTGGCAGTACGGTGTCGCCGACGGGAGGCCCGAGAACCACCGACGAAGGTGGAAGCCCTCGTCATTCAGCAGCCGTGCGATGGTCGGACAATATCCCAGCTCGAGCGCGCGCCGGAGATCGGAGTAGGCGAGGGCGTCGATCTGAAGTGCGACGAGGCCGCGGCGGTCGTCTCGCGGTCGCCGCTCGCGTCGGAACGCGCCGTATTTGAGCGAGTAGTACCACCGGAGCACCCGGCCCATGCGCTTTCGGCGCCGGCGCTCCACCCGCGGAGCCTGCATGGAAGAAACAGCCTCGTTGGGCATTGTCATCGCGTTCACCGCCGGATTGCTGAGCTTTCTGTCCCCGTGTGTCCTGCCGCTCATTCCGAGCTACGTGACGTTTATCACCGGATTGACGCTGGAGGAAGTGCAGAAGACGCGCCGCGTCGCCGTGATTCACTCTCTCCTGTTCATCCTCGGCTTCACGCTCATCTTCCTCGCGCTGGGCGCCACCGCGACCGTGCTCGGGCGCGCGCTCCTGGTCTATCGCGAGTGGATCAGTCGCGTCGGCGGCGTGCTCATCATCGTGTTCGGGCTCTACCTGCTGGGCGTGTTCAATATCGCCGCGTTCGCGCGCGAGCGCCGTGTCCACCTCGCCGACAAGCCGATTGGATACCTGGGCACCGTGCTGGTCGGCATCGCCTTCGGCGCGGGATGGACGCCGTGCATCGGTCCCATCCTCGGCTCGATCCTCATCTACACGTCGAGCTCGGCGGATCTGGGCCGGGGGCTTGGTCTCCTGACGGCGTACTCGCTCGGGCTCGCGGTTCCGTTCCTTGCCGCGTCGCTCGCGATCAACCATTTCCTCTCGTTCTTCACGCGCGTGCGGCGTCACGTGGTGTGGGTGAGCCGTGCCGGCGGGGTGCTGCTGATCATCGTCGGGGCGTTGATGCTGACGGACTATTTCACCGTGCTCGCCGGATACCTCCAGCAATGGACGCCTGACGCGCTCCGCAATCGCATTTGAGCGCTCGGCGAAGTACCTGGCGCCGGCGGGCGCCATCAGGCGGTGATTGTGCCGAGGCGGTCTACGGCGGTCGTTAGGTCGACGCGGCGCCGGGGTCCAGCCACGACCGGACCCGCCCCGCCAGGGTGCGGACGTCCACCGGCTTCAACAACACCTCGATGCATCCTGCGCGCAGACACCGCGCGCGAGCCTCCGGCTCGTCGCGTCCGGTGAGGGCGACAACGACCGGGGCGGGGGCGCCGGCGTCCCGCAACCGCGCCAGGAGCGAGAGCCCGTCACCATCGGGCAGTCGAAGGTCCAGCAGAATCGCCGCCGGGGGATCGCTTTCCGCGATCCGCTGGGCCTCCGACAGGGTGGCGGCCGTACTGACGCGAAACCCCGCATCCTCGAGCAGAATCCGCGTCGCGCTCGTGACGAGCGTGCTGTCCTCGACCACGAGTACGTGAGCGTGCTCTGACGTCACTCCGTCTGGTGCGGTTGGCACGGAAGGGTAAAGCGGAAGCGGCTTCCTTCGCCGAGCGCGCTGTCGACCCAGATCCGCCCGTCATGCAGCTCGACGAACTTGCGCGCGATCGCCAGGCCAAGCCCGGTGCCGTGGTGCGCGCGCGAAGGCGACGCGTCTACCTGGGCGAACTCGCGAAACACCAGCTCGTGATGCTCGGGCGCGATCCCGATCCCGGTGTCCCCCACTTCGACGAAGA
Organism: Gemmatimonadaceae bacterium; assembly: GCA_025931335.1. Classification (GTDB taxonomy): domain Bacteria; phylum Gemmatimonadota; class Gemmatimonadetes; order Gemmatimonadales; family Gemmatimonadaceae; genus JAICNG01. Next base: position 17,351 of record JAICNG010000031.1, read on the forward strand.
TCGTCGGGCGCGGCTCGTCGGCGGCGAGGGCGGCGCGAATCCACACCCGGCCGCCGGACGAGGTGAAGTCGATGGCGTTGCCGAGGAGATTGCTGAGCACGTGGTGGATCTTGTCGCGGTCCGCGCGTACCGGCGGCAGGTTCGGAGCCACATCGACGCTGAGCGAGAGGGCCCGCTTCGCGATCAGCGGGCCGTTCAGCGTCGTCACCTGCTCGATGAGTCCCTCGATCGTGAACTCGGTGTGGGACGTCGTGAGCTGATTCGCGGCGCTGCGCGCATAGGTCAGAATGTCGCTGACCATGTCGAGCAGCTGACGCCCGCCATTGATCATCCCGACGACGCTCTCGCGCTGCCGAGGATTGAGCTCGCCGAGGATCCCGTCGCGGAGAATCTCGGCATGCGTAATGATCGCCGTGAGCGGCGTCCGCAGGTCATGCGAGATGTTCGCGAGGAACTGCGACTTCATCGCGTCTTCGTTTCGCAGCTCCGCGATCTGGCGCGTGAGCCGCAGGTGCTGCTCCTCGAAATGCGCTAATCGCTCCTCGAGGGAGCGCGCGTCCGGTTTGAGCTGGTCGGCCAGCGTCGATTTCATGGCGTTCACATGTTATCCCGAAATGGCACCCGGTGCCATGACATCACGCTCGCCCTCGAGTGAATCCTCGAGCAATTGGCGGTTGAGCAACGACCAGTACCGGCCCCCGGCCGCGAACAGCTCGGCATGGCGCCCCGCTTCGACGACTCGCCCTGCATCGAGAACGACGATCCAGCTCGCTTCACGAATGGCGCTGATCCGGTGTGAGGCGATAATGGCCGTGCGACCCCCGAGGGCATCCCGCAGGCCCTGGAGAATCTGTGCTTCGGTGTGGGAATCGACGGCCGAGAGTGCATCGTCGAGCAGGACGATTCCCGGACGCCGGGCCAGTGCACGCGCCAGGGCGGCGCGCTGTTTCTGGCCACCGGAGAGATTGATACCGCGTTCGCCCAAAAGAGTTTCATACCCGTTGGGAAAGGCCGCGATGGTCTCGTCGAGCTGCGCAACGGACGCGGCCCACTCGATCGCCGACGGGTCGTGCGCGCCGTACGCCAGGTTGGCGCGGATGGTATCGCTGAAGAGGAAGGTCTCCTGCGGCACGTAGCCGATTTCGGCTCGCAGCGCGGCCAGCGGCAGCTCTCGAATCGGAATCCCATCGATGAGAATGTCCCCCTCCTGGGGGTCGTGGACTCGTGGCAGGAGATCGATGAGCGCGCTCTTGCCGCTGCCGGTAGCGCCGACCACCCCCAGCGTGCCCCCCGCCGGGACGGAGAAGGTCACCCCGCGCAGGACCCAGCGGGGCGCCTCGCCCTCCCTTACGGGGTAGTGGAAGCCCACGTTGCGAAACTCGATCGCTCGGCCGGCGCGCACCGGGGGGAGCGACCGAGGCGCGGCCGGCGCAACCAGCGCCGAGCGCGCGTGCAGTATCTCGTTCAGGCGGATCATCGAGGCCGCGCCCCGCTGGAAGAGGTTCGTCACCCAGCCGAGCGCGATCAGCGGCCACGTCAACATGCCCAGATAAAAGCCAAAGGCGACGAGCGCGCCGACGGTAATCTCCCCCCGCAGGACGAGCCGGCCACCATAGCCGAGCACCACCACAGCACCGAGCCCCGCGAGGAGCGAGAAGCCCGGATTGAGCAGACCCCACAGCCGGACGAGGCGCATGTTGCGGCGAACGTACTCCTCGTTCATGGCGTGCCACCGCGCGACCTCCGGCGCCTCCTGTCGATAGGCGCGAACGATGCGCGCGCCGGCGATGTTCTCCTGGGCGCGCGTGGTCATGGTCGAGAAATGCTCCTGCACCGCCTCGAAGCGGCGATGGATGGCGGAGCCGCCCCTCGCCATGATCACCGGCAGCAGCGCCACCGGGAGGAGCGCCACGAGGGTGAAGCGCGCATCGATGTGGAGCATGAACACCAGCGCGAACGCGCCGCCCGCGATCGTGTTGACGAGGTACATGACCGCCGGCCCCACCGCCATGCGGACGGCGCTCAGGTCGTTCGTTAGGCGCGCCATCAGGTCGCCCGTGCGCATCGAGGCGAAGAACGAGGCGTCCAGCGAGGCGAGATGGCGAAACAGGCCGTTGCGCAGATCGTACTCGATCGCGCGCGAGACGCCATTCATGAGGTCGCGCATGCCGTATCGCGCGGCACCGCCGATCACGGCGATCACCACCATGGCGGCGGCGAGGAGCCCCAGCCGCGATGGCGTCGCCCCAGCCCGCATTCCGTCGATCGCCTCGCGCAGCAGCCAGGGAATGACACCGGCGAGCCCCGACGATAGAATTACCAGCGCGAGGCCCGCCGCGAAACGGCCGCGGTACGGGCGATAGTAGGGGAGGAGCTGCCAGAGCGCCCTCATTGCTGGCACATCCCTTGCCCCGTTGTCATGGATGCGCGCAGCACGTCATCAGAGCTGCCCACGCACGTAACGATTGAGATTGCAAGCGTTTAGAGAACGCAGCACGACCCTAGAGGGAGGCAATATGTGGAAATATACCCGGTGGGCTGTTACCCCGCTGGCGCTCGCGGCGATTCTTTCGGTCGGCGCCTGTCGTGGTGACGGCGATGACCTGGCTGGCGACACGGCGGCGTTGAATCGCGATCTCGAGCTTGCGAACCAGGACACCGCACAGCCGCAGCTGAGTGACGTCCCATCCACTTCGTCGAGCGGCGGCACCGTGGCCCGGCCGCGCCCGACGACGCCGCGTCCCACGACGCCGAGCACGACACCCAGTGGCAACCGCGTCTCCACGGCTCCGAGCGGAAGCGAAGGCCGGGTGGCGAGCATCGCCGCGGGCACGACGATCTCGATGACGTCGGGCGCGCGCGTCTGCACCAACACGCACAAGCCCGGTGACCGGTTTACCGCCACGGTGACGAGCGCCGTGCAGGGGTCCAACGGCGCGGTGATCCCCGCCGGCGCGACCGCCGTCGTCCAGGTGACGTCGGTGGAGCGCTCAGAGAACGTGAGCGATCCGGCGCGACTGGGTCTCGTCGTGCAGTCGGTGCGCTTCAACGGCAAGACCTATCCGATCGATGCCTCGATCACGAACGTCGCGACCGAGACGCAGCGGGAATCGACTCGCGGCGATGACGCGAAGAAGGTCATCGGCGGCGCGGTCGCCGGCGCGGTGATCGGCCAGATCCTGGGTAAGGACACGAAGTCGACGGTGATCGGCGCGGCCACCGGTGCAGCGGCCGGTACCGCGATCGCGATGGGCACCGGCGACTACGCCGGCTGCATTCCGGCGGGCGGAAACATCACGGTCAGGCTGAACTCGCCGGCGCAGATACAAACCTGAGTAGGCGCTAAGGGCGCTAAGGGCGCTAAGGGCGCTAGGGGCGCTAGGGGCGCTAGGGGCGAGGCAGTTCAGCGCCCTTAGCGCCCTTAGCGCCCTCGTCCTTCAATAGCCCGCCGCTCCCCCCGTCGTCCGCGGATCGTACGCGCCGTGCCAGCCACCGCCCGGCGCCCGCATGATCGCCTTCACGAGTCCGTTCGCGCGACCGGACGCTATCGCGTGACCCATCGCGCGGAGTGAATCGACCGCGCCCGCGGTGAGGCCGTCCGGCTCGTAGCGAAGCGTATCCGGCCACGCCTGGTGGTGGATGCGCGGCGCGGCGAGAGCGTCGGCCAGGCTCATCCCGTGATCGAGCACGTTGACGATCACCTGAAGGGTGCTCGAGATGATCCGCGGACCTCCTCGCCCGCCAATGACCAGCAGCACGGCGCCCGCCGAATCGAGCACGATCGTCGGGGACATCGCGCTGAGCATTCGCTTTCCAGGAGCGATCGCGTTGGTCTCCCCCTGCACCAGGCCGAAGAGATTGGGCTCGCCCGGGCGCGTGGCGAAGTCATCCATCTCGTTGTTCATGAAAAAGCCGGCGCCGGGAATGAACACGCCGGAGCCGTAGAGCTCGTTGATCGTGGTCGTCGTGGCGACCGCATTTCCGGCGGCGTCGACCACCGAGTAGTGCGTGGTATGAGTGCCTTCGCGTGCGGCGCTGTCGAACGCGCCCGTCACGGACGCGCGCGCGGGATCGATCGTCGCCGCCAGCTGTTGCGCGTAGGCATCGCTCGTGAGTTGACGCACCGGCACCGTCACGAAATCCGTGTCGCCGAGCTTCGTGTTGCGGTCCACGAAGGCGCGCCGGAACGCCTCCGCCAGGAGATGCGTGTATCGGGCGCTGCCGAACGGTGGCAGGTCGGGAAACGTCTCGAGGATGTTGAGGGTCTCGAGCATCGTCACCCCGCCTGACGACGACGGGGGCATCGTGACGAAGCGGTACCCGCGATAGGTGCCTTCCAGCGGTCCGCGCCACGCCGGCCGATACTCCCGGAGGTCCTCTTCCGTGATGAGCCCGCCTCCGCGCCGCATCTCGTCGGCGATGCGCCTCGCGGTCTCGCCCTCGTAGAAGCCCGGCGCGCCCTGCTCGGCGATGCGGCGGAGCGTGGCGGCGAGGTCCGTCTGCACGAGCCGGCTCCCGCGCGGCAGGGGTGAGCCGTTAGGCACGAACAGCGCGCCGCCGGCGTAGCCTGCGATGAGGTCGCGCGCGTTCTCGATCGAGCGCGCCAGCGCGGAATCGACGGTGAAGCCGGAATCGGCGAGGCGGATCGCCGGCGCCATCACGGCCGCCAGGGGCAGCGTGCCGTACTTCGAGTGCGCTTCGACCATGCCCGCGACCGCGCCCGGCACCCCCGAGGCGAGATGGCCCACGAGGCTCGCGCGCGGGATGCTGTCGTACGTCGCCGAGTACATGTCTCGCGTCGCGGCGCGCGGCGCGCGCTCGCGATAGTCCAGGGTCGCGGTGCGCCCGTCCGCCATCCGAATCACCATGTATCCGCCGCCGCCCAGATTCCCCGCCTCGGGGTAAGTCACCGCGAGGGCGAACCCCACGGCCACGGCGGCGTCGACCGCGTTGCCGCCCCGTCGCAGGACTTCCACCCCGGCCAGACTGGCGAGCGAGTCGTTGCTCGAGACCATCGCGCTCGGCGCGTACGCTGCCGCACGTCCGGCGGCGAATCGCCATTCGACGGGAAACGGACCGTTTCCTGGGGCGATGGTCTCCGCGGCGCGTGGACGGCACGCGGCGAAGGCGGCGAGCAGGAGGGCGAGCGCGAGGCGTTGAGCAACGATCATGCGATACTCCAGGAAGGGCAAATGAAGCGCGCTACCCGCCGAATCCAATGCGCAGCCCGATGCGGGTCGAGCGATTCATCGTCGTGCGCGAGGAGCTGGCGGGGAGGCCGTCTCGCTGATGGAAGGTGTAGCCGAAGTCCTGCACGAGCGCGATCTGTGCCCGCGTGGAGAATCCAAATCCGAATCCATACCCCAGAGCGAAGGTAAAGTCGCGGTCACCGTCAGGTGGCCCCAGCGAATCGTCGGTGTCCCGCGCGCGGAAGTTCCGAAACTCGACCACACCGGCCGATACCTCGATGACCTGATGGAGTCCCACGCCTCCGCCGGCGTGGAAGAGCGCCTGCAGCGAGAGGATGTCGCCGTCGGCGTCCTGAGATAATCCGCCCGTTCGGCTGCGCACCTCGAGGGGCATGCGGGCAAATGTCCCCACCAGGCCGATCGATGATCCACCACCCAGGCCGTACTCCAGCGTACCACGCCACGCGATCCCATCGGAAAACAACCAGTCGCTGTTCGTGCGGCCGTCGGCCATGGAGCCGGGATCGTAGTACCCGGCGCCCGCCGCCACCCAGAGCACGTCGCGCCGCTTGCCGGGCAGCTGGAGAATCTGCGCGGCGGCGTCAGCGGCAAGGACTGTCGCACCGAGCACGATCGCGAAGAGCCGAGTGGTGGAGAAACGCACTGGTCGAGGGGATGGGTGAGTGGGTAAGATAGGGCAGGGGGCGCGGATAACGGAATGCGGACCGGTGCGCGCCGGCGTTCGCGACATCCGCCCCGACCGCCCATCTCTCCAACCGCTCACCATCTCGTGATTTGACGCTGTCCTTTCTCGATCCGCGTCTGACCGAGCGGCGCAATCCGCGCACCGCCGGCATCGACCTCGCGTCTGCGGCGGAAATCGTGGACCTGATGAACGCCGAAGACCGGAGTGTGCCAGAGGCGGTGGCGACGCAGCGGGCGGAGATCGCGCGCGCGATCGAGCTGGCCGAGGAGTCGTTCCGCGCGGGGGGCCGCCTCTTTTACATCGGCGCGGGAACGTCCGGGCGCCTCGGCGTGCTCGATGCCAGCGAGTGTCCGCCGACCTTCGGCACCGATCCCGAGATGGTGCAGGGGATCATCGCCGGCGGGTTCCCCGCGCTGACGAAATCACAGGAGGGCGCCGAGGACGTCGCCGCCGATGGGGCGGCGGCGATGGATGAGCGAGAGGTGGGAGCGAACGATCTCGTCGTCGGCATTGCCGCGTCGGGCACGACGCCGTACGTGCGCGGCGCGCTCGAGCGCGCCATCGAGCGTGGCGCCCACACGGCGATACTCGCCTGCTCACCGCCCCCCGCCGACCTGGTGCAGCGAGTCGATCTCGCAATCGTTCCGATCACGGGCCCGGAGGTCGTTACCGGGTCGACGCGGCTCAAGGCCGGTACCGCGACGAAGCTCGTGCTCAACATGATCACGACCGGCGCCATGATTCGCCTCGGCAAGACGTACGGCAACCTCATGGTCGATCTCCGCGCGATGAGTCAGAAGCTGGTCGATCGGGGCGAGCGGATCCTGATGGAGGTCTGCGGCGTCGAGCGCGAGGAAGCGCGCCGGCTCATCCATGCCGCCCACGGCAGCGTGAAGACGGCAATCGTTATGCAGAAGCTGTCGACGACCCGCGACGACGCGGAGCGCTTGCTCGCCGCGGCGCGCGGCGTCGTGCGTCGCGTCGTCCCGGGAGCGCCTCCGCCGCCGTCCGCGTGACCGCCGCGCTTCGCATCGACGCCGCCCGCGTTCCCGGACTCGCGGCCGAGCGGCCATTGGCGCCGGCGGTTGTCGTCGGGCTCATGTCCGGCACATCCCTCGATGGGGTCTCGGCCGCGGTCGCGCGCTTCGTTCCCGGAGTCGATCACATTTCGGCCGAGCTTCTCGCCTTTCGCTCGCTCTCGTACACGCGCGACCAGCGGGAGCGGCTGCTGCGCGCGCTGGAGGGCGCGCCGCCGAGCGAGTACTGCCGTCTGAACTTCGAGCTCGGCGCCTGGCTCGCGGACGCGGCGGTGGCGGTACTCGCCGATGCCGGCGTCGCTCGCGATGATGTGCGAGCGATCGCCTCGCACGGTCAGACGGTGTGGCACGAGCCGGGACATTCCACCTGGCAATTCGGGGAGCCGGCGGTGATCGCCGAGCGCACCGGGATTGGGGTGGTGAGCGATTTTCGCGTGCGTGATGTTGCCGCGGGCGGGCAGGGGGCGCCCCTCGTGCCGATCGCGGACGCCCTGCTGTTTCATGACGTGCAGCGGTGGCGCGCGCTTCAGAATCTCGGCGGCATCGGCAACGTGACCGTCGTCCCGCCGGGAGGCGCGCTCGAGGGCGTGCGCGCGTTCGATACCGGGCCCGGCGTCGGTGTCATCGACGGCGTGACCCGAATCCTCGTCCCGGAGCTTCCCTACGACGTCGACGGCCGGCTCGCGCAGCGAGGGCGCGTCTGCGAAGCCGTGGTGGGCGAGCTGCTGGGCGAGCCGTATTTCGCCTCGCCGCCTCCGAAGAGCACGGGCCGCGAGCTCTTTACGCGCGCGTACATGGAGCGCCTGATCGCGAAGTGCCGCGCCGCCGGCGAGGCGACCAGCGAGGACATCATCGCGACGGCCGTCGCACTGACCGCCGAGAGCATCGCCGACGCGTTTCGCCGCTTCATACCCGAGCCGGTCACGGAGGTGGTGTTATCTGGCGGTGGCGCGCGCAATCCCGCACTGGTCGAGGCGATCGCCGCGCGCATGGCGTCGGTACGTGTCGCGCGATTCGACGATCTCTTCTTCGATGGGGAGGCAAAGGAAGCGGTCGCGTTCGCGTTGATGGGGTACTTGTTCGTCGAAGGCCGGTCGAGCAACGTGCCCGGCGCGACCGGGGCGCGCGGGCGACGCCTGCTCGGCAAGTGGAGTCCGGCGTGAGCGACGTCGCGCAGCTGCTGCTTCCCGCACTTCGCTGGGACACGACGGTGGGCTGGGAGAAAGAGCGCCCCCTCATCGAGAAAGGTCTCCAGCTCGGCGTGGGCGGGTTCATTCTCTTCGGTGGCGTCGAGGACGCGGTGCGGTCGCTGACGAAGGAGCTCCGCCAACGCACTCGCGTGCCCCTGTTGATTGGCGCCGATCTCGAGCGTGGGGCGGGCCAGCAGATCGCCGGAGCCACCGGGCTGCCCCCGCTGGCGGCGATCGCGTCACTGGGCGACACCGATGCCGTGCGTCGCGCCGCACGGCTCACCGCTCGTGAGGCGCGCACCATGGGCATCAACTGGGACTACGCCCCCGTGTGCGACCTCGACATCGAGCCGACGAATCCCATCATCGGTACGCGCTCGTTAGGGAGCAGCCCGCGGCTCGTCGCGAAGCTCGCCAGCGAGTGGATCGATGCCTGCCAGGCCGAGGGCGTGTTGGCGTGCGCGAAGCATTTCCCCGGTCACGGGCGGACGACCGTCGACTCCCACATGACGACCCCCGTCGTCACCGCATCCCGTCAGGAGCTGATCGACAACGACCTGATGCCGTTCCGGGCGGCGATCGAGGCCGGGGTGGCGTCGGTCATGACCGCGCACGTCGCGTTTCCCTCGCTCGATCCCAGCGGGATGCCGGCCACGCTGTCGCGCGAGATTCTCCGCTGGCTGCTGCGGCAGCAGATGAAGTTCGAGGGGCTCATCGTCACCGACGCCTTCATCATGGACGGCGTCCTCGAGGGGCGCACCGAGGGCGAGGCGGCGATCCGCGCGCTCGATGCGGGGTGCGACGTGCTGCTGTACCCGAAGGATCTCACCGCCGTCGCGCACGCACTCGACAAGGCGGTCGAAACGGGTACGCTCGATCGCGAGCGCATCCAGCATTCGCTGCGGCGACGTCTCAAGTGGGCACAGTGGGCATCGCCGCCCAACGAGTATCGTCGCGCATCGGCGGCCGATGTCGCGTGGGGCTCGACGCTCGCCGACCGTGTCGTCCACGTCGCGCGCGGGGCTCCACCGCGCGTCACGTCTCCGGTGGAGATCGTCGTCGTCGACGATGACCTCGGCGGACCGTACCCGGCGCCGTCGCGCGACCCGTTCCTTCAGGCGCTTTCGATCGGTGGCGTCGAGGTGAAGCGAGTCGAGAAGCCGAGTGGCGACGGCCGCGCGTCGGTCGTGATCGCTCTCTTTGGCGACATCCGGAGCTGGAAGGGGCGCCCCGGCTATTCCGCGGAAGCTCGGAAGGCAGTCGACAAGGTCATCGACAAGGCGCCCGAGGCGATCGTCGTGCAGTTCTCGCATCCGCGCCTTGCGGCCGAGCTCAAGAAGCCGAAGCACGTCGTGAGTGCGTGGGGCGGCGAGACGGTGATGCAGCAGGCTGCGGCGCGGTGGCTGCTCAAGGCGCGTTGACCGTCATAGCTGGTCAAGCATCCAAGTTCAAAGGGGGAACGCGGAGAAGGCGGACGCGGCGATCGCGGTGGCGGGGCCACGGACAGCGGGAACCGCCGAATGACCCGAATGACACGAAGAGCACACGCCGCCGTAGGACGCTCCACGCGCCGACGAGGGTCTGAGACTTTCCTGGTTAACACCTCGTGGAGCCGGGCTGGCGCGCTCGATCATTGGCGCCATTCGGGTCATTCGGCAGTTCCGCCTGTCCGTGGCCGCTTGGGCACCACAGCCTGTCGTCAGACGTCGTTCCGCGTTCCTGAACCCGAATGCCCGCAGCTCAATCCGGAACGGATCTCCTCACCCAGGGGAGCAGCGAGAACGCTGGGAGCGCCAGTAGGAAGGTGACGAAGAAGTACGTCGCGTAGCCGACGTGCTCCGTGATGGCACCGGAGATCGCGCCGGCGATGATGCCGCCCACACGGAAAAGCGCCGACAGCAGCGCATACTGCGTCGCCGCATACCGCTTCGAGCACAGCGACATGAGGAAGGAGAGAAACGCGGCGGTGCCGAGCCCCGCGGTGAACTGCTCGAGCAGGATGGCGCCGTAGAGCACGCTTTGCTCGGCGGGCAGCTGCGACGCGGCCCAGTAGCCGAGGTTGGAGAGCGCCTGCACCAGCCCGAGGCTCCAGAGCGCGGTGAAGATCCCCCACCGCGTGGTGAGCGCACCGCCGACGAGCGCCCCGCTGATCGCCGCCACGATCCCGACCGTACTCGCCGCGCCGATGCTCTCGGTCGAGAAGCCCCGGTCCACCCAGAACGGCTTCGTCATCGGGATCAGCGAGATGTCGCCGAGCTTGAACGTGAGCACGAAGACGAGCACCGCGGCCGCCGCCGGCAGGGTGAACAGCTCGCGAAGTGGCTCGACGAGATCGCGCAGCCCACCATGCGCCGCGGCTCGCGGGATGTCACCGCTCGGAACGGTGAAGGAGATCGCGGTGAGGACGAGCATGAGGCCGGCGGCGAGCACGAAGATCGTGGGCCATCCGAGGCGGCCGGCGGCCGCGAGGAGCACGCCGCCGGCGACCAGCATCGCCGCTCGATAGGCGGTCACGCGCATCCCGTTGGCGGCGCCGTACTCCCGGGTGTCGAGCAACCGGATGGTGTACGCGTCGACGACGATGTCCTGCGTGGCCGAAAGGGTGGCCATCGCCAGGAGCACGATCCAGAGCAGCGGCATGGCGCCCGCGGGATCGGCGACGAGCAATCCCAGCATCGTCGCCGCCAGCCCCACCTGCACGGCGAGCAGCCACCGCTTGTACGTCCCGATGCGATCGACGAGCGGTGCCCACAGGAACTTGAACGTCCACGGCAAGGCGATGACCGTCAGCAGTCCGATGTCGGTGAGGCTCACCCCGCGCTGGCGGTAGTACACCGGCAACAACTCCGTCGCGATGCCGAATGGAAAGCCCGACGCGAAGTAGAACGCCGCGACCCAGAGCAGCTTCGTGCGCAGCGACACGTGCGCCGCGGGGCGGGGAGGATTGGGAGGCGTGGTCATGAGGAGCGCGAATATGAACGGACCGCGCTCGCTTTCACCAGTCCCGCCATCGAGCTCGGCACATCGTTCGTCCAACGTGCGGCGGGGGCGCGCACCGCGTGATCCGGCGGTATGTTACGCGAGTTCCTCGAGCGGCGAGCACGCTGCCGTTGCATTCACGTGCGCGTTTGAGATGACCGGTACCACCATCGACCACAATGGCGGGGCGTCGGCGGAGCTGGGTGACGCGCTCCCGGCGTTGCGTGAGCACTTTCGCGCGTCGTCGGAGCCGCTGGTCGCGACGTTCGAGCGTCTGGCCGCGCAGCTCACCGCGATGCCAACGTCGGCGCGCGCGCTCGAAGCGCTGAAGCGCGAGCTGCGCCGAGTGGAGACCACCGCCGAGAACTACGGGTTCCTCGATGCGAGCATGCTCGCCGCGAAGCTCGCGGAGCGTGTGGCGGCGTGGAGCACGGATTCCGAGCTCGATCGCGACAACCGGTCGACCCTCGTCACGCACTTTGGGAGCGCGCTTCGCCTCGCGTTCCAGCATCCGCTGGAGCCGGGCCAGCTCCCCACACTGACGTCGGCGCCGAGGAGGCGAATGCTCCTCGTGGGCGTGTCGGATCGGACGAGAGCTGCGCTGGCGGACAAGGCGACCGCGCGCGGATATGCCCTCGAGCTCGATGCGTCGTCCACGGCCGTTCGGGATCGCGTCCCGCATCTCGTGGTCACGCCTCGCGACCACGCGGCACGTTCACGGCAACCGCCCCCCGAGCCTTGGCTCCCCACGCTCCAGATCGACGATTCCGTCGAGGGATCCGCGAACGCCGATGCGTTGTTCGATCGCGCCGACGCGCTCCTCCTGGCGACCACCTGGCTGCGACCGACGGTCCTCCTGCTCGACGATGACGCGTCGATTCTGGAGATCGCTCGCTATTCGCTTGGCTCGGGGTTGCGCATCGTCACGCTCGACTCGCCCCTGCACGTGTTCGAGACGCTGGAGCGGGAGCAACCGGTCGTCCTGCTCCTCGAGGCGCGGCTCCCGTCGTTCGATGCGATCGCGTTCACGCGCCTGCTGCGCGGAATGGTCGCGTATCGCGATCTCCCCATCGTGATGCTCGGTGGGAACCTCGATAGTGCGACCCTCCTGGCGGCGTATGACGCGGGCATCGACGAGATGCTCACCAAGCCACTTGTCCCGCTCGAGCTGCGCGCGCGCGTCGCGCACCGGCTCGAGCGCCTCCGCGTGGAGCGACTCAGGAAGGGGCTTCACGGCACGACATCGATTCCTCTGCCGTCCCGCGCACGGGAGAGCCTCGAGGTCCACCGGGGACTGATCGCCGCGGGCCGGCGGGTGACCTCCGTGCTCCTCACGCCACGCCTCAGCGAGGGCGACAGCTCGCGGACCCTCGCGTGGCTGCGTGAATCGCGACGTCTCGTGCACGCCATCGGAGCCACGGCGCGCTTCACGGCCTATCGCGACGACCTCGCGTTGCTGCTGATTCTCGACGCGCCGCCGGCCCTCTCTCAACGCGTGCTCGAGTCGCTGCGCCTCAACAAGCCCGGGGAGGCGCCCGACTGGGACGCGGCCGTCGATGAAGCGAGAGGACCCGAGGGCTTTTTGAGCGCCTCGACGCCGACAGGGAACGAGGAATGAGACCTGAGGAGTGAGGAAATCGATTTCCTCACTCCTCAGGCCTCATTCCTCGTTTCTGTCAGCGGAGCTTCCGCCGGCCGCCGAATCCACCGCCGATGCGGCTGGAGCGGCATCGCGGCTCACGGCGCCGCGAAGGTGCACGTACAGAAACGCGAGCAGGGCAAGGGCGAGCGCCGCCGCGAGCGCGATCAGGAGCAGCTGGTTCCCCCGCGATGCCGACGCGCGCTGGGCCGGCGTTGCATCTTCGTCGACCGGTGCATCGGCTGGGCTCACGACGCTGCGCATCTTGCCCGTGATGCGCCGCAGCGGTGCGAGCGGAGTGGACGGCGTGGCGCTCTGAAGCTGGAACACCGAGTGGCCGACAACGTCACCCTCGCCCGGCGGCAGGAGTCCATCCCCTTCGAGGTGCGCGATCACGACGGTGATGTTGTCAGGCCCGCCGTTCTCGTTCGCGCGGTCGATGAGCGCCTGGCCCGCGGCGGTGAGATCGCGCTCGCGCGATGCGATCTGCGCGATCTCCTCCTTCCGGACCTGTCCCGACAGCCCATCCGTGCACAGCACGAGGAGATCGCCGCGTCGCACCGGCTGATGCGTCAGGTCGATCTTCACCGCCGGCTCGGGCCCGAGCGCCTGGAGGATGATGTTCCGGCGCTCACTCTGCTCCGCCTCCTCGGGCGTGAGCTCCCCGGCTTCGATGAGGCGCTGCATCAACGACTGATCCTTCGTGATCTGTTGCGCCACGCCGCCGCGGACGATGTACGCGCGGGAGTCGCCGACCTGGACGAGGTACAACGTGTCCCCGAGCAGACCGGCGATCGTCGCGGTCGTCCCGAGGCCGCGATGATCGGGGTTCTTCATCGCGTACTCGTAGATCCGGGCGTTCGCCGCCTCGCATGCCTTTTTCAACGCGTGCGCGAACGTGTCGGGATTCGCTCCGGATGCGCTCACCCAGGTGCGGCGCAGCTCCTGGAGCACGATGTCGACCGCCATTCCGCTCGCGATCTCGCCCGCCGCGGCGCCGCCGAGCCCGTCGGCCACCATGAACAGCGCGCCACGCGGACCGAGGGGGTAGGTGACCGACTCCGCCTGCTCGCTGACGGACCCGGTGGTGAGGTCGGCGACGAGGAATGAATCCTCGTTGTGCTCGCGCGTCCGGCCCACGTCGGTGCGGCCGAGGACGTGCACGAGGATGTCGCCGCGCGGTGTGGTGCTCGCGGAAGGGCTGGGCGTCGTCACGAAGTGGGGAAGCGGGTCGAGCGCGGCTGGCAGTACAGAATAGACGTCTCCGGCGGTTGAGGTGTCACGTTGGCCGCCCGGCGGTGCGCCACCTCCCGTTCGGGTGCCGCGCAATATAGAAATGCAAGGGAGACGCGGCAAACCACGATAGCCTCGCCCGCCTCATGGAGCGCGGTTAGCTTGCCTTCATGCGGCTTCACCTGATTGCGCGACGCCATGCCGGTGTCGCGCTTCTCATAGCGCTTGGCGCATGCACCGCGGCACGCGCTCCCTCCCCCGTTGAACCGGCGCCGGCACGGGCGGCGCTCCCGCCTGTTCCTCTCGTGGAAGGCCCTCTCGGCATCCACGTACAGTATCCAGCGGCCAACGCCCTCGTGGAGGCGCGCGACTCCAGCTTCATCTTCGGTCACGTCGGCAACGGTCGCGCCACGCTGACGATCAACGGAATCTCCATCCCGGTCCTTCCCAACGGAAGCTATCTCGCCTTTCTGCCGCTCCCACAGCCCGATTCCGCGCGCTTCGACCTCGTCGCGTCCCTCGCGGGTGATACCGTACGCCTCACGCATCCCATTCGTCTGCCGACGACGCGGCTGCCTCTGGCCCTCGATGGACCACTTCACGTCGACAGCGCGAGCCTCGCGCCGGTCGCAGGCCTCATGCTGCGTGCTACCGAGCGTGTGCGCGTGGGCGTCCGCGCGCCAGCCAACGCCGCCGTCTGGTTGGAGCTCGACACGACCGTCGCAGGTCGCCGTCCGCTGCTCAACGGTGCGACGCTCCCTGGTGTGCGGGCGACCGGCCGCGACTCGACGATACTCCCGCCAGATTCCGTCGCTCGCCGGTTCGGCACGCCCGAGTCGTGGGCGACCGACATCGCCGCGGGAGCACTCACGTCGTCGGCGCGCATCGTCGTGGCCCGCGGCCTCGATACCGTGCGGCTCCTGCTCCCCCCGATCGCGCTCATCGACACGGTGCAGCGATTCGTCATCCTCGGCGCCGACCCGGCGCCCATGAGTGATACCGATCGCGTGGTGATCGGACGTCCGCAGCCGGACAACACGTACAAATGGTATCTCCTCCCAGGGACGCGGCTCGAGCTCACGGGACGAATCGGGGATTTCGTTCGCGTGCGTCTCGACGCCGCCCTCGAGATCTGGGTGCCGGCCGCCGAGGCACGCCTCCTCGACCCTGGGCTCGCGAGCCCGCGACGTGTCGCTCGAAATGCGCGCGTGGTGCCCGGCGACGGGTGGTCCGATTTCGTCGTGCCGATGGCCGAACCCCCCGCGCATCTCGTGACCGAGAATGAGCGCGCGATCGCGTTGACGCTTTACGGCACGACCAGCGCCACGGACGTGACGCGCTTCGTGTCCAATGACTCCGTCATTCGCATGGTCACCTGGGAGCAGGAAGCGAGCGACCGGCTTCGCTTCACGCTGCACTTGGCCGCGCGACCATTCGGCTATCTCGCTTTCTGGGACGACGCTCGGAGCGCGTTCGTCCTTCGAGTCCGCCGCCCGCCGCGCGTACTCGCGCCCCGGTCTCCGCTGCGGGGGCTGACGATCGCGGTCGACCCGGGGCATCCCCCGATCGGCGCGACCGGGCCGACGGGGCTCTACGAGGCGGACGCCGTTCTCGCGGTGGGAGCGCGCATGCGTGCGCTGCTCGAGCAGCGGGGCGCCACCGTGGTGATGACGCGGACGACGCCGGATCCGGTCGCGCTCGCCGACCGTCCGGTGATCGCGCGACGCGCCAACGCCCACGCGCTGGTGTCGATCCACTTGAACGCGCTCCCCGACGGAGTGAATCCGTTCGTCGCGAATGGAACCGAGACGTACTTCCTGTACCCACACGCCGAGCCGCTCGCCCGCGCGGCCCAGCGGCACATGGTGGCGCGCATGGGGCTCCGCGATAACGGTGTCTACTCCCGGACGCTCGCGCTCGCGCGACCGACGTGGATGCCGTCGATCCTCGCCGAAGGGGCCTACATCATGGTCCCCGAGCAGGAGGCGGCGTTACGGACGCCGGAGTATCAGGACGCATACGCGCGCGCACTCGTGGACGGCCTCGAGGATTTCTTTCGGGAGATCGCGCGATGACGCTCCGGGCGCGCGCCGCGCTCGCGACCCTCCTCGTGCTGTGCGCTCGCGCGACCCCGGCAGCTGGGCAGCTCGTTCCACACGACGCATGGCGGACGATCGCCACCGAGCACTTCCGCGTGCACTTCACACCGCCCCTCGAGGCGGCGGCTCGGCGCGCGGCGTCACAGGCGGAGGTGGCATGGCAGGGGCTCGCGGCCGAGCTGCGGGCGCCGCGGGGGGTGATCGACCTGGTCATCGCCGACAACGTCGACTTCACGAACGGATTCGCGACGCCCTTTCCCACGAATCGCATCGTCATCTACGCGACCCCGCCGACGGCGTCGCGATCGCTGCGATTCTACGATGACTGGAGCGAGCTCGTCATCACGCACGAGCTCGTTCACATCTTCCATCTCGACCGGTCCGCGGGGTGGTGGGGCGTTGCGCGCAAGCTCTTCGGGCGCGCCCCCGTCTTCATGCCGAACTTCTACACTCCGGCCTGGGTCACCGAAGGGCTCGCGACCTATTACGAGTCCCGCCTGACGAGCGCCGGCCGGGTGCGCGGCACCCACCACGAGATGATCGCGCGGGCGAGCGCGCTCGCCAACGACGTGCCGCCGCCGCCCGAGTGGAGCGCGGCGACGGCGCGCTATCCGTGGGGTGAGATCCCGTATGCGTTCGGCTCGCTGTTCTTCGACTACCTCGCCCGCACGCGCGGCGCCGAGACCGTTCCGGAGTTCGTCGAGCGCATCTCGCGGTTTCCGCTTCCGTTCTTCCTCGGGCGTGCCTCACGAGGCGCGTTCGGGATCTCCTTCGGCGACGCGTTCCGCGAGTGGCGCGACACGCTGCGCCAGGCGGTGGCGGGAGCCCCGGCCACGCCGATGGTCGGCTGGCAGGAGCTCACCCGCGAAGGGCGGCTCGCGCTCGCCCCCCGGTGGGCGAGTGACAGCGCGATCGTCTTCGCGGCGGTGCCCGGGAAGGAAGTGCCCGGTGTGTACGTGGTAGATCTGGCGGGGCGCGTGGACCGGGTGGCGCGGCGCAATGGCAGCGACGTCAACCTCCCGTTGCCGGATGGAAGCCTGCTGTTCGCTCAGCTCGAGTTCACGAGTCCATGGCACATTCGGAGCGACCTGTGGATTCAGCGGGGCGGGAGCACGCGTCGCCTCACGAGTGACGCCCGGCTCGGCGAGCCCGATGTGCGAGCTGACGGGGCGATCGTGGCCGTGCAAGGGTCGCCGGGGACGAACCGGCTCGTGCGCGTCACCGCCGGCGGCCTCGTCACTCCGCTGACACGCATCCATCCCGACACGCAATGGGCCGAGCCGCGATGGTCACCGCGCGGCGATCGCATTGCCGCCGTTCGCTGGACGCACGGTGGATATGGCGACGTCGTCGTGCTCGACACGACGGGGGCACTCCTGGCGCGAGTCACCAATGATCGCGCGGTCGATGCCTCGCCATCGTGGAGTCGCAACGGCCAGTGGCTGTTCTTCTCGTCCGACCGAACGGGGGCGACGCAACTGTACGCCGTGCCGGCGGACTCGCTCGGCGCCGACGATGCCGTCAACGGCGCCCTCGTCAGGCGGCTGAGCTCGGCGGCGACGGGACTCTTCGAGCCCGAGCCCTCGCCTGATGGCGAGCGCCTCGCCGCGGTGCTGTACCGGGACGATGGCTTCCACATCGGCGTGGCCCCACTCGACACGATTGGCCTGGACAGACCGACGTTTGGTGAGCGCTTCATGGCGCGCCCCGCACGCGTTCCGTCACCGTCCCCACAACCCGTGCGACGGTACTCGTCGCTCCGAACGCTCCTGCCGCGCTACTGGCTCCCGACGATCGGTGAGAGCTCGCGAGGCGCGACGTCGATCGGGGGATTCACCGGCGCTTCCGATATCGTGGGGCGCCATTCCTGGTCGGCCGAGGTCGCCTGGTCCCCGAAGGACGAGGAACTGTCAGGGAGCGCGCGGTGGGTGTGGCAGGGCCTCGGGATTCCCATCATCGATGTCGTCGCCGGGCAATCGTGGGATGCGTTCACCATCGTCGATACGAACGACAACCGCATCGGATCCCTGCTGGAGCGAACTCGTGAGGTGTCGCTCGGCTTCACGCTCGATCGTCCTCGCGTGCGCACGAACGCGTCGCTGGCGGTGGGCGGCGAATACGAATGGTTGCGCTACAGCTCGGATCCAGCGCCGGTCATCGATCGATTGACCTTCTCCCGCGGACGCACGCCGTCGTTCCGCGGCATCTTTGCATCGGCGGGGTGGTCGAATGCGCGACGTCCGCCGCTCGCGATCTCCCTCGAGGATGGCATCCAGATCGGCGGCTTCGCGCGCCAGCGCTGGCTGGCGAGCGAGTCGCGTCCCTGGTCGAAGGAGGGGCTCGCGGTCCTCTCAATGTACAAGTCGCTCGATCTGCCCGGATACGCGCACCACGTTCTGGCGGCGCGCGTCGCCGGCGGCTGGTCCGATGGCATCGCCCCTGAGATCTTCTCCGTGGGCGGCGAAAGCGGAGCGTCGGTGGAGGTTCTGCCCGGTGTTCGCACGGGGACGCGACGCACGTTCGGGGTCCGCGGCTGGTCGCCTGCCTCACGAGAGGGAACGCGCGCGCTTGCGTCGTCACTGGAGTGGCGGTTCCCGCTCTCCCTCACGACGCGCGGCACCGGGCCGCTGTTCTTCGACCGTCTCTCCGGATCTCTCTTCGCCGATGCCGGTGCGGGCTGGGATCCGACGCCCGTGGCCTGGATCGCGTCCGTGGGCGCCGAGCTCGCGCTCGACGTCGCGTGGCTCTACGATGACGCGTACCGTTTGCGGGTCGGCGCCGCGCGACCAATCGCTGGTTCCGGCCGGGGGAAGGGAAGCGTGTACGTCCTGTTGGGGACCTCCTTCTGATCACTCGCTGGTTACAGCCAACACTCGTGATGGGGACAACACCCAAAGACGTCAGGCGTCAGACGTCAGGACGCAGAAGTCAGAAACGGCGCTGCTGTATTCTGAGTACTGATACCTGACGTCTGACGCCTGACGTCTTTGGGTGTTGCCCCCCCCGCTCCCGTTGCCCCTATGCCTCCGACAATCCACCCCACCGCCTACGTCCACCCCGCCGCCGTCGTGACCGGCGACGTCACCCTCGGCGCGCGCGTGTCCGTCTGGCCGACGGCCGTGATTCGCGGCGACACCGATCGCATCACCATCGGCCCCGACACCAACGTGCAGGACGGCACC
>JAICNG010000102.1 GCA_025931335.1 Gemmatimonadaceae bacterium
CGGGCGACGGCGATGCGAAGCGGCGTCGTGTCGGTGGCGGTCGTCGCAGCGCCGGACTGCGCGGCGGCGTCCGAGTGCAACACGCTCATCGTGACGACGGCGGCGGCAGTCGCTCCGAGGAAGGTCATGGTTGCCTTACCGGCCGAAGACCTTCGCCGGGTCGGACATCGCACCGTTCCACGGGCGCAGGTACGCGGTGCCATTCCACACGTGCGCGAGGGTCCGGTTGATCGCCGCCATTTCCGGCGTCGTGTACTGGGTGCGATGACAGGCGAATGCCTCCTGACCGGCCACGAGGTCCCGGTTCTCGAACGACACACGTACCGTCAACAGATCGTCGGCGACACCGTTCACGGTCGGCGACGAGGGCGGCGCGGTACGGAGCCGCTCCGCCGGGAGCGAGGCATACAGCAGATCGATGGTGCGATGGTGGTCGGCCTGCACGATCTGCGTCGCGACGTTCCCGACGAGCCGGTGATCGGGATGGCCGGTTCCTCCCTCGGGACCGAAGGTGATGATGACCGCCGGCTGGATGCGCGCGATGACCTGGGCGAGCTCCGTGCGCAGTCGCGCCAGAGTCGCAAAGGATGCGAGTCCGCCATCCTCGAGGCCGAACAGGTGCAGCTCACGCACACCGAGACGCTTGGCCGCGCATTCGGCCTCGAGCTTGCGCGCCGCCGCCAGGCGCTCGCCGGCCGGAATGCCCGCATGATCGCGAACTCCCTTGGAGCCGTCGGTGGCAATGGCGAGATGGACGTCGCGTCCCTCTCGCGACAGCCGTGACAGGAGCGGGCCGATGACGCGCTCGTCGTCCGGGTGAGCGAACACGGCGAGCACGGGACGACTCGTTTGGCCCATCACCGCCGCCGGGAGACAGGCGAGGCTTGCCGCCATGACGAGCGCCGCCGGTGCGACACAGCGAAAGAAGAGTGCGCGCATGAGGATCTCGACCCCTCGAGAGTATGTTATCCGATCGACAGGAGCCCTCGGCCCATTCCCCTGGAATCTCGACATGACCGAGAACAAAGCAACGGTCGAGCAGGAGGGAGGGCCTCGACAAGGAAACCGGGAATCCGGCCGTCCGAGGGTTGGCGAATCGCCGCGCCGGCGCTCATGTTCAGGAGCCCATCCAGCCGTCGCAACCGGCGAGCCCAAGTGTGAGGACACCATGACCGTCACCTTCAAAGTCAACGGACAGTCCCGAACCGTGGATGTCCCGCCGGACATGCCGCTGCTCTGGGTCTTGCGCGACGTGCTCGATCTCAAGGGGACCAAGTTCGGCTGCGGCATCGCGCAGTGCGGCGCGTGCACGGTGCACCTCAACGGCGCACCGACGCGGTCGTGCATGCAGCCCATCGCGACGGTCGCGGGCGCCGAGGTGACGACGATCGAGGGGTTGTCGCCGGACGGTACGCATCCGTTGCAGCGCACCTGGGAAGAGCTCGACGTTCCGCAGTGCGGCTACTGTCAGGCCGGTCAGCTCATGTCGGCGGCCGCGTTGCTCAAGCGGAACCCGAAGCCGACCGACGCCGACATCGACACGGCGATGAGCGGCAACATCTGCCGGTGCGCGACGTACACGCGCATCCGTCAAGCGATTCACGCCGCGGCGAACGGCACGGCGACGCAGACGGACGCCGGCCGCTCCGGCGAATAGGAGGACGTCATCATGACCACGACCACGACGCGCCGCGAGTTCCTGAAGGTGACGTCCCTGGTGGGCGGGGGACTCCTGTTCGCCAGCTACGTCGAGACGGCCAGCGCCCTGTCGGCGTTCGCGGCGCCGGGCGCGACCGACTTCGTCCCGAACGCGTTCATTCGCATCACGCCCGACGGCATCGTCACGATCATCGCCAAGAATCCCGAGATCGGGCAGGGCGTGAGGACGATGCTGCCGATGCTGATCGCCGACGAGCTGGACGTCGACTGGAAGAACGTGCGGGTGGAGCAGGCGGATCTCGACACGACGAAGTTCGAGCGGCAGAGCGCGGGGGGAAGCACCGCGACGCCCAACAACTGGATTCCGATGCGCCGTGTGGGCGCCGCCGCGCGCGCCGTGCTCGTCTCGGCGGCGGCGCAGACGTGGGGCGTTCCGGAATCGGAGGTCGAGACGCGCGACGGCGTCGCGCACCATCGATCCAGCGGGCGGTCGCTGAGATACGCTCAGCTCCTCGACAAGGCCGCGACGATCCCGGCACCGGCGCTCGACTCGGTGAAGCTCAAGGACGCGAAGGACTTCAGGATCATCGGGACGAGCCAGCCGGGCGTCGACAATCACGCGATCGTCACCGGCAAGCCGATCTTCGGAATCGACGTCACCGTGCCGGGGATGATGTACGCGGTCTTTCAGAAGTGTCCCGTGTTCGGCGGGAAGGTGGTGCGCGCGAACATCGACGAGATCAAGCGATTGCCCGGCGTGCGGCAGGCGTTCGTCGTCGAAGGACAGGCCGCGCTCGAGGGTCTCATGAGCGGCGTCGCCATCATCGCGGATAGCTGGTGGGCGGCCAACTCGGCGCGACAAAAGCTCACCGTCACATGGGACGAGGGCGCCACGGCGCAGCAGAGCGACGCGACGTTCGCGGCGCGGGCCGCCGAGCTGGCGAAGCAACCGCCCGCTCGCGTTCTTCGCAACGACGGCGACGCCGACGCCGCGCTGCGATCCGCGGCGAAGACGGTGCGGGCGGAGTACTACTATCCCTTCCTGGCACACGCCGCGCTCGAGCCAGTGAACACGACCGCGCACTTCAGGGACGGCAAGCTCGAGATCTGGTCGCAGTCACAAACGCCCGCGTCCGGGCGCCAGTTGGTGTCACGCACGCTGGGCATTGCCGAGTCGGACATCACCATCCACATGCTGCGCGGCGGCGGCGGGTTCGGGCGCCGGCTGATGAACGACTATCTGGTCGATGCCGCGTGGATCGCGCGCGAGGCGGGGGTGCCGGTGAAGCTCGTGGCGACGCGAGAGGACGACTTGCAGCACGATTTCTATCGTCCGGCGGGGTGGCACCATTTCACCGGCGGCCTCGACGCGAGCGGAAAGCTGATCGCGATGAAGGCGCATTTCATCAGCTTCGGCGAGAAAGTCACGCAGGAGGGACAGGTGGTGGAGCGCGGTGTGCGCGCCGCCGACATTCCACAGCTCGAGTTCCCGGGGCGATTCCTCTCGAACTTCTCGCTCGGCGCATCCTACATGCCGCTCGGCGTCCCGACCGGCTGGTTGCGTGCGCCCGGCAGCAATGGAATCGCGTTCGCGTTCCAGTCGTACCTCGATGAGCTCGCGTACGCCGCCGGCAAGGACCCGATGCAGTTCCGCATCGATCTCTTGTCGATGCCGGCGATCGGGGAAACGCAGCCGCAGATGTACACCGCCGAGCGCATGCGCGGCGTGGTGGAGCTGGTGGCCGAGAAATCCGACTGGGCGCGTCGCTCGAAGTCGCTCCCCAGGGGAACGGGATTGGGTGTCGCATTCTACTGGAGCCACCGCGGCTACTTCGCGGAAGTCGTGCAGGCCACCGTCAGCAGGCAGGGCGCGCTGAAGGTCGACAGAGTGTGGGCGGCCGGCGACGTGGGCAGCGAGATCATCAACCCACGCAACGCGGAGCATCAGGTGCAGGGATCGGTGATCGACGGCCTCAGTGAAGCGATCCATCAGGAGATCACGATCGACCGGGGCCGAGTGGTGCAGAGCAACTTCAACAACTATCCGCTGATGCGCATGCGTGAGGCCCCACCGGTCATCGAGGTGTATTGGAGAAAGACGGACTTTCCTCCGACCGGAATCGGCGAGCCGGCACTGCCCCCTGCCCCACCGGCGTTGTGCAACGCGATCTTCGCGGCGACCGGCAAGCGGATACGATCGCTGCCCATTTCGAAGCACGATCTCACATGGAGCTGACGACAACGAGCCGATAGATCTTTGTTTGTTCTTCGCGGAACGATCGCGGTGACGGGGCCACGGACAGCCGGAACTGCCGAATGACCCGAATAACGACACGAATTGCTCGAATTGCCTCTTGTGCTTCGAGCTCGGCACTCTGGGAACAACAAGTTGTCGTTGGGCTTGCGGGCGGAGGTTTGCGCGGCGCCGGGAGCAATTCGGGCAATTCGTGTCGTTATTCGGTCAGTTGGCAGTCCGGCTGTCCGTGGCCGCTGGGCACCGCAGCCAGGCGTCAGGCATTCCCGGAAGCTCTCGAAGGACCTTTTTTACCGCAGAGGCCGCAGAGGCCGCAGAGGCAACTTCAACACCGCACACTCTACCAATGAGCGGCGTCTTGCGGTGCGCACCCAGAGAGGTAACATGTCCGGGGTGCAGCGCCGGATATTCGGCCCGATACGTCCAACTTTCCCCGCGCGCGATTCGGCCGCCCCCGCCCATGACCCTCTACACGTTACGCGCCGCCCTGCCCGTGCCGATCCTCCTGGCGCTCGCCATCGGCTGTGCCTCCGGCGCAGCAGGCAGAGATCCTGAGCCACCCTCCGTGACGGGAGAAGAGCTCGAACGAACCCCGGGCGAGCCGATCGAGAGGGTGCTCCAGTCCAAGGTCTCTGGTGTGCTCGTCAGGCGCACCGCCGACGGTGGCATCGCCCTGCAAATCCGCGGGGCCACGTCGTTCGACGGCAGCGATGCGCCATTGTACCTGGTCGATGACGTTCCATTCGAGCCGGGACCGGGCGGCGTACTGACCGGCGTCGACCCGTACAACATCGAATCGATCAAGGTGCTCAAGGGCGCCGACGCGGGGATCTACGGCATCCGGGGCTTCAACGGCGTGATCCTCATCAAGACGAAGCGGCCCATGAAGCGCGTGTCGCCCTAACGAGGGCGCTAGCGCACGAGCGCGCTGACGCCGAGGGCGAAGGCCGCCAGCCCGAGCACCCTCACCGCGCGACCCTTCCACGAAGCCCGGCGGCCCTCCGCCGGGGGCAATCGCGTCCAGATCACGACGCTACCGCACACCTGCTCCGACAGTCCAACGACCCCCATGCCGGCGCTGAACTGCGGAGGTGCGCCCGACCCGGTGTATAGCTCAATGCCCGCGATCTCGTTCGGCTTCACCCACGTGTCGATGTCGTCGGCACTCAGATCTCTCATGTAGTGGCCGTCGATGTAGACGCCCGGTGAGCAGCTCTCCGCGAACAGCCCGCGCATCCCGAGGCGGGTCTCGCCCAGGGGGCTCCGCTCGACCGCCAATCCCGGCACCATGCGGAAGAGGTCCGAGGTCACCAGGGGCCGCTGCCGCGCTACGTCCTCCCGCGTGAGAAATCGGCCAAGCCCGGCGCGTCGCCGCTCATCGAACGCGCTCATGTTGCGGTCAGTCGCGCGCGACGCCGTGACCCTCACCGTGTCCAGCACCGCCTTCATCGTGGAGAGCGCCGTGCGGATAGGCGGCGCGCCCGCCACGACATCCACGATTCGGCGCTCCGGATAGTACCCGACCGCTCGCACCTCGAGCATGCGCGTGCCAAGCGGCACGTCCGCGAGGGTCCACTCCCCTCGTTCGTTCGCGCGGGTTTCTCGACCGTCGCTCATGGCGACCTGCGCCTCCGCGAGCCGTGTGCCTCCGACGGCGGTGACGACGCCGGACAAGCGCCCGGTTTCCACCGCCGGCCCGATGTAGAGGTCGCGTCTCGCGAAGCGCCGCGCCGGAATGTCCACCTCGATGAGGTCCGTGCTGTCCGCGCCCCGGCTCGCGATCAGCGCGATCGTCCCCGCACTCGGCACATCGCAGAGGGCGAACCACCCATTCCCCGCGGTCGTGACCGTCAGGCGCGGCACCTGGCGGTCTACTCCATCCGACCGGAGCGACAGCTCGAGCCAGACACCAGTCACCGCGACTCCCGCGGCCGCGACGTGATCGCGCGCATCCCGAACGATACCGATCACCAGCGCGCCGGAATCGGCCGCTGATCGCCGCCCGCAGATCGCCTCGCGCAGTCGCGTGGGCGAGGGGATGGACAGTCCGATTCGCACGGGCCGGTGGCCGTCGACGGTCACCTCGCGCACCGGCGGCTCAACGCCGAGAGAGTCGAGCATGGGATGGAAGAAGCCGAGCATGTATCGGCCCGGCGGCACGTCCGCGATGGCGAACCGTCCAAGCGAATCCGACAGTGCCGTGCCGGCGAACCGGGCCACGCTGTCGACGGCGACGAGCTGCACGATCGCGGCGGCGAGAGGCGTTCCGGCAATGCTGTCGCGCACGGCGCCGCTGACGGTGGTGCGCGGTGCCTCACGAGTCGCGTCGGGAGTCTGCGCGGCGGACAGCCGGGCGAGCACCACGACGCAGAGCAGCAGCGGCCGGAACCGCATGGGACGATCGCCTGGCAGTGGATGGGCCACAAACATACAGGCGCGCGCAGGCGCGCGAGAGGACTAACGTCGCTGACCCGACGGCTGCGTCCGCCGCTTCGTCCAGATCACGATGCTGCCGCAATCGCTGAGTCCTGGCTGGAACTGCGGCGGCACCGTGCCCTGCGTGTATACCTCGATGCCCGCGACCTCGTCCGGGGCCACCCAGCCGTCGATGTCATCCGCGGAGAGCTCCCGCATGTAATGGCCATCGAGGTAGATCGCCGGCGAGCACCGCTCCGCGAAGATCCCGCGCATGCTGACGAACGTGTCGCCCAGCGTGCTGCGATCCACCTGAAGCCCGGGAATGGTCCGAAAGAGATCGGACGTCACGATCGGCCGGCGTCGCGCAATCTCCTCGGGAGTGAGGTAGCGACCCGGGCCCGTGCGGCTGCGCGCCGCGAAGCCACTCGCGAGACGATCGTTCAGGCGCGATGCCGTCACCATCACCGTGTCGAGCACCGCCTTCAGCGTGGTGAGCGCCGTTCGGATCGGTGGCACGCCTGCCACGACGTCGACTGCCCGCCGCTCCGGGTAATAGCCGACGGCGCGAACTTCCAGCATCCGTGTGCCGAGCGGCGCGCCCGCGAGCGTCCATGCGCCCTGCTCGTCGGCGCGGGTGGCTGGGCCATCCAGGATGTTGACCAGCGCCCCCGCGAGCGGTGCGCCTTCCACCGTGACCACCGTACCCGTCAGCCGGCCGTCCCCTTCACGTCGACGCGTGAGTCGGGGAGCGAGCGTATCGGCGCGCGGAGTGCTGTCACGCCTGACGACCGTCCGCGATGCTCCTATGTACAGCTCACGTCGCATCAAGACATCCGCGGGCACGTCCACCTCGATGCGATCGGTGCTGTCGGCGCCCCGGCTGGCGGCGAGGGCGATGGTCCCGCGCCGCGGGACGTTGCACAGCGCGAACCAGCCATTCGCCCCGGTCGTCGCGACGAGCCGCGGAACGCGGCGCCGGAAGCCCTCCCGGCTCACGGTGAGCTCGAGCCACTCGGCGATCACCTTCGCCCCGGCGACCGGCGCGCGATCTCGCGCATCGCGGACGACACCGATGACGACGGCGCTGGAATCGGACGCCGGCATCTTGCCGCAGACGGCGGTGCTGAGCCGTGCTCCCGACGGGGTGGCGAGATCGGCGCGTACGGTCTCTCGTCTCGAGATCTGAAGCTCGCGCGAGACCGGATCGAGACCGAGCGAGTCGAGCACGGGGTGAAAGAATCCGAGTAGGTACCGGCCGTTGGGGACATTCGTGAACGTGAATCGGCCAAGTGAGTCCGAGGATGTGCTGCGACTCTCGGTCGAGGCACCATCAACCGCTACGAGCTGAACCAGAGCGTCGATGAGGGGGGCGCGAGCGATGCTGTCGTGAACGACGCCGGTGACGGTCGCGCCGGGCGGGCGCGGCGTCGAGTCGGGCGCCTGTGCCGCGACGGACTGCGCGATGAGTGCTCCAACGAGGATCCAACGCGGCGACATGCGCTACTCTCCTGCGATTCTGCGCTCGACCCAAGTTACACCGCGCCCACCGCTCGCCTCCAGCGCTTCGGGATGCCAAACGAGCGGGGAAGCCTCGTCCGAGGCCGCCCCGCTCGCACTACTCGGCTTCGGTTACTGCCGGTGGTACGACAGCCCCGCGCGCGCCGCCTGCTCGATGGCGATGACCATCGCCGGGACCAGCTCGACGCCTGGCAGGATGTTCGCCTTGAGATCCTCGTAGACGACCTTCGCGTCGAGACCGCGCTTCGAGGCCAGCATCCCCGAGAAGATCTGCAGCGCGTTGTTGCAGATGATGAACGTCGCGCCACGCTTCTGGAGCGCCTCGATGCTGGCGGGGGGGAGCGTCATCCCGAGAATCACCGGGGCTGCACGCCATGGATTGCTCGTCGCCGGCTGGCCGGTGGCCGCGTCGTTGATTTCCAGGAACTCGCCCAGACGGTACTTCGCCCACGCGGCGTCGCTCAGGCCATGGAACGTCGTCGAGCCGTAGAAGGTGAGCACCGCATCGATGTCGGCGTCCTTCACGTTGAACGCCTTGTTGTACGTGTCGTAGTAGTTCATCACGTGGACGAGCGGGATGCCACCGGCGGGCGCGGGACTGTCGAAGAGCTGACGGTGCTTGCCCTTGAGCCCCTCGAGCCACCGGTTGCTCGGCTCGATCGTGGCCGCCGTTGCGGGCTTCGCATGGAGTGCCCCGGTGTTCAGGGTGACGACGGCCGAAGCGGCGACCAGTGCGAACGAGGTCGCGATCGCCGTGCGACGGACCATGGTGCGTGCGGTCGACATGCGTTGTGGTTCTCCGGTAAACGTTCGTAGTACGTGAGTGAGCGAAGTGCCCACTCGTATTTCCCTGATGCGGAATTCCGCACGAAAACCCGACATTCGCGAAGCCACGGCCGGCGCCGCTTGTAGCGCAGGCGTCGCCGTTCGTTGCGCAAAGGCTTACACACGGCCACCGTGGACCTAGCCTTCGCGCATGAATCGCGAGCGTGCGACGGCCGAGTGGAGAACGAGGCTCATGCCCCAGACGCTGGCCAACGGAAACATGTTCGGCCTCGACCAGGAGCGGCGATGAGGCTCGGGACGACACTCGCCCTGGTCGTGGTATTCGTGGCTCATTCCGGCTGGCGCGCGCAGCACGCGGGCTCCGCCGACGACGTCGCGTATCCCGATGGATACCGCGCCTGGACCCACGTGAAGAGTGCCTTGGTGGGGCCCGGGCACCGGCGGTTCGAGACGGTCGGCGGCTTTCAGCACATCTACGCGAATCCCAGAGCGATGGAAGGCTATCGGACGCGCGTATTCCCCGAGGGGTCCGTCGTTGTCGTCGATTGGCTCGAGCTCCGCGACAACGCCGGCGCGTTCGATGAGGGGCCGAGGCGTCAGCTCGACGTCATGATCAAGGACAGCCTCCGCTTCGCGGCGACGGGAGGCTGGGGTTTTCAGCGATTCGCGAAGGACAGCAGAACGGACCGTGCCGCCGCACCGACTTCGCATGAGTGCTTCGCCTGTCACATGGAGCTGAAGAAGGACGGGCTGATCCTGAGCCGCTTTCGCCCGTAGCATGTCACGGCCCGTGCCGATCAGGCGGGGGGGCAGCTGACCGAGGGGTTCCAGTCGGCGAACAGCCCCGCCGGGTTCGCCTTCCACACCCACATGTGCATGTACCAGAGCTCGAGCTCATCGCTCCGGACGAGCTGCCTCCCCATGATGCTGGGCGGAACCGAATCTCGCGGCCACAGCCGGTACGGTATGACCCATTCCACGCCATTCAGCGTGTACCTGCCGTCGGTGCCGCGCGCGTACAGGAGAATCTGAGGACGCTCGATGTCGAGCTCCTTGGTGAGGTATCGCCGATTCACATGATGGAACCCCATGGCGCCGTGCGTCTGATGGCCGATGCAGCGGGAAACCGTCGTCGGATATCCCTGCGCGACCGCCGCCTCCAGATTGTGGAACGGCTCGGTGGCCGCACGGACGCGTTGATACGCTTTCTCGACCGTCGATCCATATGCCGCGGGGTTCGGCGAGCCGCCGGCGTTGCCAATGGGCAGTGGCCTGGTGCACGATACGGTGAGCGCCGCCATGAGAATTACGGCTCGCATGCTGGAATCTCCGTGTCTGTCAGCGTAGGTCGTGTGTGCGCGGGAGTCGCGCTTCTCGGCATGAATACCATCGTGCATCGGCGGCAGATGACCGATTGCAACCAACTCGCGAGGCGACGCAATGTGATGCCGTTCGTTGCGCGACCCTCGCGCGATCTCGCGTTTCCGCGATGACGCACACCACGGCCACAACCGGAATCCCGGGACGAACGCTGTTCCGACTCAGTGCCGCGGTGTGGCTGACCTTCGGGCTGGCCCAGTGCCTTCAGTCGTACGTTCTCGCGAGCGCGGTTGGCCGACCGTGGACGCTGATCGGCGCGTTGACGACGGGCATGCCCTGGTGGTTGTCGTGGCTTGCGCTGACGCCGCTCATCGCGTGGCTGGCGTCACGCTACCACTTCACCGGCACGCGGCTCTGGCGACCATTGGCCGTGCACGTGCTCGCGTGCGTGGTGATCTCCTGCGTGCATCTCGTCGTCGTCGGATCCATCTATTGGTTCACGACGGGGCGCGATCTTGGCATCGCCACGTCGCTCGCGAACCAGGTGCAGCGCTTCTTCGGCAATTTCTTCCTGGAGGCCGTCGTCACGTATGCCGGTGCGGCCGGCGTGCTGGTGGCGATCGACTTCGCGCGCGCCGTTCGCGACAAGGAGGTCTCACGCGCGCGGCTCGAGAAGCAGGCCGTCGAGCTGGAGGCATCGCTGGCCAAGGCGCGGCTGGACGCGCTCCGGATGGAGCTGAACCCGCACTTTCTCTTCAACACGTTGAGCGCCATCTCCGGACTCGTCGGCCAGGACCGGAAGGGAGAAGCGCGCGAGGTCATCGGCCGCCTTGGAGAGCTGCTCCGTCGCGCGCTCGATGGCGGACAGGAGCCCTTCTCCACCGTGGAGCGCGAGCTCGAGCTGCTTCAGGATTACCTGTACATCCAGCGGCTGCGGTTCCACGACCGCCTCTCCATCCAGCAGTCGCTGGACGACAGTGCGCGCGATTGCCTGATCCCGAGCATGCTGCTCCTTCAGCTCGTGGAGAACGCCGTCCGCCATGGCATCGAGCCGCTGGAAGGGCACGGCACGGTGACGATTCAGATCGATCGCGTCTCGGGGTCGGTGCGCATCGCCATTCGCGACACCGGGGTGGGGTTCGTGTTTCGCGATGATCAGGGGCTCGTCCGGGAAGGCATTGGCATCTCGAATACGCGGGCGCGACTGGAGCACGTGTACGGCGATCGCGCGGCGCTGCTCCTCCGGAATCGCGATCAGGGCGGCGCCGAGGCGATCGTCGTGATCCCGGCATTCTCCAACAGTGCGCCGCCGCGGGCCGCGGCGCTTCCGGTGGCATGACCAGCGCGCCGGCCGCTCCGCTTCGCGTGGTGGTCGTGGACGATGAGCCACTCGCCCGCGACGACCTCGCCCAGCTGCTCACCAAACGGTCGGACGTCGCCGTCGTCGGCATGTGCGCCAACGGAGGCGAGGCGATCTCGGCCGTGCGCAGGTTGAATCCCGACGTGCTCCTGCTCGACATTCGCATGCCGGGGCTGAACGGCTTTCACGTGGTGGCGCAGCTCGATCCGTCCTGCATGCCGTACGTCGTGTTCGTGACGGCCTTCGATCGTTATGCGGTGGAGGCCTTTCGTGTGCGCGCGCTCGACTATCTGCTCAAGCCGGTGCAGGCGCACCGCTTGAACGAGGCCCTCGTCCGCGCGCGCGAACAGCTGCGGATGCGGGCGATGGTCGATTGGGCGTCCTCGGTGCACAGGGCCGCGCGCGAGCACGCCGGAGGCGCCGCGGTCGAGGCCGCCCCGCAGAAGTATTGGCACGAGATCATGGTGCGCGTCGGCGCGCGCGACGTCATCGTTCGGGTGAGCGACATCACGTGGGTGGAGGCCGACACCTACTACGTGCGACTCCACGTGGGAGACCGGTCGTATCTCTACCGTGAACGGATGCACGTCCTCGAGGCCAACCTGGACCCCCGCCAGTTCATTCGCGTCCACCGGTCGGCGATCGTGAACGTCAACCACGTTCGGGAGATTCGTCACGATCGGCGCGGCGAGCATCATCTGGTGCTCGACAGTGGCCGGCTCATCAAGGCGAGCCGCCCACGGTGGCTCGGGTTTCGGGCAGCCATGCGACGCCGGAGCCGCCCCGACCTCGCGTGAGGCACTCGATCACGCTCCTCGCGATCGCGGCGTGGGCCGGTCCGCCTCTCGCCGCATCTCAAGCGCCCGCCGCGCCCGCGGCATCGCAGAACCCGTCGCCGATGGTCGAGGCGACGCGCGCCCACGAGCGTCTTTCGCCGCGGGAGCTGCAAGGCGCCACGCGCTCATTCCCTGGACCCGCGGGCAAGCTCGTAGACGTGTTCGTGCCTC
>JAICNG010000062.1 GCA_025931335.1 Gemmatimonadaceae bacterium
CGAACTGCTGAACGGACCCGTATAACAACACGAATTGCCCGAATTGCTCCCGGCGCCGCGCAACCCTCCGCACACAAGCCCAACGGCACATTGTTGTTACTAGAGAGCCGAGCTCGAATCGCACGAGGCGATTCGCGTAATTCGTGTTGTTATTCGGGTCAGTTGGCAGTTCAGCTGTTCGTGGCCGCTTGGGGACCGCAGCCAGGCTTCAGACAATCCCGATACTCCGAGAAGAACCCAAAAAAGGGTGATCCCGCGCGACGCGCTACGGACTGCCGCTCCGCGTGATGTCGTCGGCGGTGTTGAGCGCACCGTCCGCACCTGACGAGCGCAGCTCGTACGATAGCGTCCCCGGTGCGTACCGGTACTCGATCGCCCGCCCCCAGCCGTCGCGCAGAAATCGCTCGAGGGGGACATAGCGCTCCGCTTCGGCCGGGGGCGGCCGCAGCTCATCGAGCGACCTCGGCGCACCACCGTCACGAGCGATCGACGCGCGAATCCACCCGTCGATGAGCTCCAGACGCTCGCGCGTGAGCAGCGACTCGGTGCCCGTCCCGATCGGGGCGATGGTGTCGCCCAGGGGGTCGTCGGATCGCTCCGCCTCCCCGCGGCAGCCGGCGACGACGAGGGCGAGCGTTAGGCATAGCGCGTGCGACCTCACGGCTTCTCGCGCTGCTTGCGCAGCCACTCCTCGTCCGACTCGGGGACCAGCAGGTTGTCGGAGATCTTCGCGATCTCCTCGGCGTCGCGCCACGCGTGCTCGAGCGCGATCAGCTCCCCCTGGAGCGCGCGCCGCTCCTGCTCTTCGTGCAGCGCCATCTCGAACGCGAGGCGGCGTTCGGGGTGCATGCCGAAAGCCTCGACGTTTCGAACCGCGCTCTCCTTGCGCCAGACGGGCGGTGGCTCACGCTGGGTCGCCATCGATGCCACGAGCACCTCGGCGCTGCCAGCCTCCTGAATCCGGTCCACCGCGCGCTGCACCTCGGTTCGGTTGCCCCCTCGCCGGTTAGCGTGGACGATGAGGATCCCGGCCTGACGTCGCGCTTCCTCACCGGTGAGCGTGATCGTCCCGCGCTTGAAGCCGATCGCCAGTCGATGCTCGCCGGTGGACGGATCGGTCTGCCATCGCGTGTGCTTCAGATGCAGGCGACGGATGGCGAGCGGCTGTCCGTCGAACCCCGGCACGTACCCGACCACGGCGCGTGGATTGCCTTCGACGAGGTAGCGGCCCGACTGCATGATCATCCAGCCGAAGCCGCCGATGCCGGCGCCAGCGGCGATTCCGCCGGCCACTACCGCGCCAAGCGCGCCAAACCCCAGGCCGGCCTGGATCAGCGTTCGACGGCGACGGCGGCCGAACTGATCGCCGTACCGCCACGCCGCGAACTCCGGTCGCAGCGCGGGACCGATCCTAACGAGCTCGAGCCCCTCGGGGAGCCTCGCGAGCCCGATGTTGTCGGTCGACGCGCGCATCCGCGTCCCTTCGAATCGTCGCTCGCATTCCTCGATCGCCTCCCAGCGCTCCTCGAGCGGCGAGAGGTTCCACCGCTCGCACGTGCGGCACACGACCCACAGCCGCCCCTTCCCCGAGTCGAAGGCGAGCCGCCGGCCGACCGGAAAATGCTCGATCGACTCGTTGACGCCGAGTGGCGCGTGGCAGAAGAGGCAAGTGCTGTACATCGGGAGCGCTGGAAAAGCGCCACGGTCACTCCAGCTTCGCCTCCAGCGTGAGTGGGACGTTTCCCTTGAAGACCTGGGACACCGGACACCCATCCTTCGTCGCCTGGGCGACCTTGTCGAACGTGGCGGCGTCCACGTTAGGCACCTTGCCGCGGACGGTGAGGTGCATCTTGGTGATCTTGAAGCCCTCCCCCACCTTGTCGATCGAGCAGGCCACGTTCGTCTCGACACTCGTGGGAGGCGTGCCGTTCTTCTCGAGGCCCGCGCTCAACGCCATGCTGTAGCACGCGGCGAGCGCCGCGGCGAGCAGCTCCTCCGGATTGGACTGAGGAGCGTTCTCGAAGCGCGAGCCGAACGAGTATGACCCGCCCAGCCCCGATTCCGCCTTGAAGCTGCCCTTTCCACCCTTCAGTCCGCCCGTCCAGGTGGCGCTGGATTTCCGTATCGGCATGGCCCGGGTTCCCGTGTTTGAGTGTGGTTCGCAACGTAAAGCGGGCCAAGGGCCCAGGGCCAGGGGCCAAAGGGGCGGGTCTGAGCGTCATGACGGTGGTATGACGCCCCACCCGTTCTTTCCCAAGCACCTGTCCTGGCATCACTGGCCCCCTTACACCCACTCCCTTCGCTCTCAAAAGCTATCGCGAGTTGCGGGTTTGGCAGCGCGGCGTGGCACTCGCCAGCGAGTGTGGAGCCGCTGCCGACAACCTGCCCGACCGAGAGCGATTTGCCCTCGCCTCGCAAATTCGCCGAGCCGCCGTGTCCATCCCGACCAACATCGCGGAGGGCTACGGCAGAAACGGCAGGGCCGAGCACGTGCACCACGTCGGCATTGCCCGTGGATCGCTCTACGAGCTGGAAACCCTGATCGAGATCGCCCACCTTCGCGGATATCTCCACCCCGACGTCGTCGCGCGCCTCGGCACCCAGACCCGCGAGATAGCCGCCATGCTGACGCGACTCCGCCTCCGGCTCAAAGCCCCGTGACCCCTCACCCACCCCCTCGGCCCCCGGCCCTTGGCCCCTGACCCGCTCTCCTACTCGACAGTCTTGGAAAACTTCTTTACGGACATGCCCACGGTGAGCACGGCAAACCCCAGCAAGACCAGCGCTTCCCGCCATACGTCCGACAGCTCGACACCTTTGAGCAGCACGCCGCGCATCACCGTCAGGAAATACGTCAGCGGGAGCGCGGCCCCTACCCACTGCGCCGGCTCGGGCATCGCCGACCGCGGGAAGATGAAGCCGGACAGCAGGATGTTCGGCATGATGAAGAAGAAGCTCAGCTGCATGGCCTGGATCTGCGTCTTCGTGACCGCCGAGATGAACAGACCCATGCCCAGACTGGCGATGATGAAGGGCGCGATCAGCACGTAGAGCAGCATCAGACTGCCGCGCATGGGCACGTCGAACAGCAGCTTGCCGAGCAGCAGGATCACCGTCACCTGGAGGTATCCGACCACGGCGAACGGGATCGTCTTGCCGAGCATCAGGCTCGTTTTCCCAATCGGCGTCACCACGAGCTGCTCAAGCGTTCCTCGTTCGCGCTCGCGCACGATCGCCGCGCCGGTGATCGACACCATGGTCATCGTCAGCAGAATGCCGATGATGCCGGGGACGATGTAGGGAGAGTTGCGGCCCTCGGGGTTGTACCAGGGCCGGACACGCACATCGACCGCGGGCGCGATCTGCGGCGGCGCGCGGGGAGCCAGCTCGGCGGCCGAGCGCGCCCCCGCGAGCGAGGCGGCGGCGATGGCCGCCTGCGAGGACAGCGGATCGGCCGCGTCCACGATCACCTGTGCTTGCGCACCCCGACCCCGCTTCAGATCGCTCGCGAACTCCGGCGGAACGATGATCGCCGCGGCCGCATCACCACGCTCGATCGCCTCGCGCGCCGCGTCGCGATTCGGCACCGTGCCCACGATCCGGAAGTTGCGCGTGTTCGCCATCATCTCCACCAGCCGACGGCTCTGCGACGTGCGCGACTCATCGAGCACGACGGTGGGGATGTTCCGCACGTCGGTCTGCACCGCGTAGCCGAACAGAATCAGCTGAATCGCCGGGATGCCGATGAGCATCGCCAGGGTAAACCGGTCGCGGCGCATCTCGATGAACTCCTTCCGCAGCATCGGCCAGAACGATCCGCGGCGGAGCCGGTCGATGAGGGTCATACCGCCACTCCCTCATCGCGACGCTGCAGCTCGATGAACACGTCCTCGATGGACGGCATCTTGAACTGCTCGAGGATTTCCTGCCCCGTCCCCACGCCGATCAGGTGCCCGCGCGACAGGAAGGCGAGCCGTTCACATCGCTCCGCCTCATCCATGTAGTGCGTGGTGACGAGAATGGTCGTCCCTCGGCCGGCGAGGGTGTAGATGATCTCCCAGAACCGCCGCCGCGCGGCGGGATCCACGCCGGCCGTGGGCTCATCGAGAAACAGCATGGCTGGCCGATGCGCCGTCGCGCACGCGAGCGCCAGGCGCTGCTTCCACCCACCCGACAGCGTTCTCGCCAGCTGCCCCGCCCGCTCGGCGAGACCGAGCTCGTCCACCAGCTCGGCCATGCGTGCCTCCCGCTCGGCGCCTACCAACCCGTACACGCCGGCGTAAAAGCGGATGTTCTCGGTAATCGTGAGATCGTCGTAGAGGCCGAACCGCTGAGACATGTAGCCGATGTTGCGCCGGATTGCCTCCGCCTCACGACGGACGTCGAACCCGACCACGATGGCCTCGCCGGACGTCGGCTGCATGAGCCCGGTGAGCATGCGAATGGTCGTCGTCTTCCCGGAGCCGTTGGGCCCGAGCAGCCCAAAGACCTCGCCACGCTTGATCTCGAGATCGAGCGACTCCACCGCGACGAGCGAGCCGAAGGTTTTTCTGAGGCGAGTAGTCGACACGGCAACTCCGCTGGACTGCGGAGTGCGGACTGCGGATGGCGCGTTGGATTGCTTCCTCATGGGCGTGCCTCGTCCGCGGTTCGCAATCCGGAAACGGGACTCTTCACCCTCACCGTCACCGGGAGGCCCGGCTTCAGCATCCCCGTCGCGTCGTCGAGCTCCACCCGTACGGCGAACAGGAGGTCGGCACGCTCGTCCTCGGTGAGCGCGACGCGCGGGGTGAACTCGGCCTTGGTCGCGACCGAGGCGACGCGACCGGGGAACTCGCGGTCCGGGAGATCATCGAGCATCGCGGCGGCGGGAGCGCCGATCGTCAGGCGGGCGGCGTCCGCCGCCGACACGTAGACGCGCACCCACGGCTTCGCCGACTCCCCCACGCTCATCACGGGCGTTCCCGGCGCGACGACTTCCCCGATTTCGGCGTGACGGCCCAGCACCACGCCGGTGACTGGCGCGAGCAGCACGAGATCCGAGCGCGTCGCCTGGGCCGCCGCCAGTGCGGCCTGCGCGGTTGCCACTTCCGCGCGGGCACCCGCGATTCGCTCCGGCCGCGTACCCTGGCGTAAGAGGC
The DNA here is from genome assembly GCA_025931335.1 of Gemmatimonadaceae bacterium. Taxonomy (GTDB): domain Bacteria; phylum Gemmatimonadota; class Gemmatimonadetes; order Gemmatimonadales; family Gemmatimonadaceae; genus JAICNG01. The sequence continues at coordinate 5,142 of JAICNG010000062.1, forward strand.
GCAGCGTCTCACGCAGGGCGTCGCGCCGGTTGGCGCTCGTCGACGCAAGCGTGCGGGCGGCATCCAGCTGCTGCTCGGAGAGCGCGCCGCTTTCAGTCAGCGCCTGAATCCGCACCAGATCTTTCGCCGCACGGTCTGCCTCGGCTTCCGCGGCGCGAAGCTCTGCTTCCGCGCGCTCGATCTCCGCCGTGCGTGGCCCGGCCTCCGCCTCGCGCAGCGCCGCCTGCGTCGTCGCTACGCGCGCGCGGGCCTGCTCGATATTCGCGGCGAGGGTCGCCACGGAGAGAACCGCCACGGTATCACCCGCGTCGACCGTCGCGCCTTCGTCGACGAGGAGGCGCACGACCCGCGCCGCCGTCATCGGCGCGACGTCGTGCTCGCGAATCTCGACCGTCCCGACGGCCTCGATGGTGTCGCCATCGTCGCGCGAGCACCCGGCGAGCAGAATCGAGGCGACGACGACGAAAGGCGCGACCGCGGAAACCGCGGCGAGGAATTGCCGTTGCGTCGTCATTGCCCCCGCCTCCCACGCTGGAGTGCCGCCAGCGCGAACTCGGCCGCATGCCGGCCGTACTCGCGTGTGCGCGCGTCGGTGGGTCCCGTTAGGCCGTCGCCGAGGGCGACGCCGACGACTGGGCGCGCGATGACGAAGTAGGCCACGAGCGACACGGTCGAGATCGCGGCGTATTTGGGATCGGCGTCATCCCGGAAGAGCCCCTCGGCCTGACCGCGGCGAATGACATCGCACAGCGTCGTGAAGACGCCGGCAATCAGCGACACGATCGCGCTTTCCGCGTGTCGCCCCGTGTGCTCGAGCATCTCACGCAGCAGGAGCCGTGGCACGTGCGGGTTGGCAATGAGGAACTCGGCCTGCTGCTCCACGAAGCGCCGAATCGCCTCGTCCGGAGCCACGTCGTCGTCGAGACGTCGGCCGGCGGAATCCGAGAGTCGTTGCGCGACGTGGCGGAGCGTCTCGCGGTAGAGCGTTTCCTTGTCGGCGAAGTAGTAGTAGAGCAAAGCGGAGTTCACGTCCGCCTCGGCGGCGAGGTCCTTGATGGTGGTCGCCGAGAATCCCTTCGCCGCGAAGCAGCGGATTGCCGCATCGAGGATGGCGTCCCGGCTCGTGGTAGGAGCGGTGGCTGTCATAGGTCTTAATTAATCGTTTAGTTAACACGAGCGCAAGTCCCTGTATTCCACTACAATTTGGCATGCCCGACTCCACGCTCCCCACCTCGGCCACGCCCGAGGCCATCACAAAGACCCTCAAGCGCTTCGCCGGCCTCTCCCGCGAGGATAAAATGCAGACGCTCCTCGCGTACTCCCGGAAGCTGGAGCCGCTTCCCGAGCGATTCCGCACCATCGACCGCGCCGCCTTCCACGTTCACGAATGCCAGACACCGGTCGACATCATCCCCGAGATGCGCAATGGCGCGCTGCACTTCTACGCCGCCGTCGACACGCGACAATCCCCAACGGTCGCCGCGTTCCTGGCCATCGTCTTCTCGGCGGTGAACGATCAGCCGCCGGAGACGACGCTCGCGCTCCCCGCCGATTTCGTGAGCACCGTGATGGCGGACATCGGCCTGGGAGCGCGTGAGGTGGGGCTGAACGCGATCGTCGCGCGGCTCAAACGCCACGCCGCCGAAGCCAGGGACCGCCGACCAGACTCGCAGGTCGAGGAGGCCAAGCCATAGGCTCGCGGCGCCGCGCCGTCGACGCAGCCGTGCGCACCAGTATGGCGACGACCTCCCCTCCGAGCCGCACCCGGAAGATTCTCGCGCGCCTCCGGTCGCTCCGCGGCGACGGTGGCGCGCCGCCGCTCGTCGGCCCCATTCGCGGCGAGCTGTTCGGCGCCGAGCGGCTCGCCGAGCACGCGCGTGCGATCGCGCGCGCCCAGCGGCTGGTCGACACCCCCGCGCGCCTAACGCTCGGGCCGGGACCGCTGCTCTCGCGCCTCGCCGAATCACATAGCATTCTCGACCAGGCGCGCCACCAGCTGGCGCAGGCGAGTGACCGGGACGTCGACATCTCTCCCGCCGGAGAGTGGCTGCTCGACAACTGGTACGTGATCCTCGAGCACATCCGGGAGATCGGCGCCAGCATGCCGCGCGGGTTCTATCGGGAGCTGCCGAAGCTCGCGTCGGGGCCGCTGGCGGGATACCCACGCGTGTACGAGCTCGCGATCGAGCTGATCGCGCACACCGAGGGGCACCTCGAGCTCGCGACGATCGATCTCTTCACGCGGGAATTCCAGCGCGTCTCACTGCTCACCGTCGGCGAGCTGTGGGCCATTCCGACGATGTTCCGGCTGGGGCTCGTCGAGAACATTCGGCGGATGGGGCGGCGCGTCATGGCTCGGACGCGCGAAGTCGAGCTGGCCGACGCCTGGGCGCGGCGACTGCGCGAAGCGTCGGAGCGCGCCCCGCAGGCCCTCGCCGATGAGCTCGCGGCATTCGTCGATGGCCACCCGGCGCTGACGCCGGCGTTCGTCACGCGGTTCCTCCAGCAGATTCGGTCGTACCAGACGGACTTCACGCCGTTGCTCTGGCTCGAGCAATGGATGGCCGAGGATGGCATGAGCCACGAGGCGGCCGCGGCGAGCTCCAACCAGCGGCTGGCCATTACGCAGATCACGGTCGCGAACAGCATTACGAGTCTGCGCGCCATCGCGCGGCTCGATTGGCAAGGGTTCGTCGAGTCCCAGAGCGTCGTCGAGCAGATTCTGCGCGAGGATCCGGCGGGCGTGCACGGGCTCATGACGTTCGAGACGCGCGACCGGTACCGCCACGTCGTCGAGCGGATCGCGAAGCGCACCCGCAGCGAAGAGGCCGACGTCGCGCGCGCCGCGCTTTCGCTCGCGCGAGAAGCGGCCGAGCGCGCGCCGGAAGATCGGCGGGCCTCGCACGTGGGCTACTACCTCATCGATGAGGGACTCCCGCAGCTCGAGCGCATCACCGAGTACGTGCCGGCAGTGCGCGAGCGGCTCTATCGCTGGGTTCGATCGCACGCGATGCCGGCGTACTTCGGATCGATTCTCGTGGCGCTGTTGGGGCTGCTCGCGCTCCTGCTCGCGGTCCTCCCCGCGGCGGGCGCAGGCGCGATGCTCGTCGTCGTCCTCGTCACGCTGATCCCGCTCAGCGAGATCGCGGTCGGCGCCGTGAATCAGCTCGCGACGTGGCTCGTGCCGCCGCGCGTCATCCCCAAGCTCGACATGCGCGAGCATGGGATCTCGGCTCAGCATCGCACGGTTGTGGTCGTTCCCACGCTCTTCGCCTCTGTCGACGGGGCACGGGAGGCGCTCGAGCACCTCGAGATTCAGTACCTCGCCAATCGCGATCCGCGCCTGCACTTCGCGGTGCTCTCCGACTTCACCGACGCCGCCGCGGAGACGCTGCCGGCGGACGAGGCGATCGTCGAGGCGGCCACCGAGGGCATTCGCGAGCTCAACGCCCGCTACGCCCGCGGCACGAACGACGTGTTCTATCTCTTCCACCGCCCGCGAAGGTGGAACGCGAGCCAGCGGGTGTGGATGGGCTGGGAACGCAAGCGCGGAAAGCTCGCCGAGTTCAACGCGTTCCTCCGCGGGGGCGCGCGCGACGCCTTCTCGACGATCGTCGGCAACGTCGAGCCGCTGCGCGACGCGCGCTTCGTGATCACACTCGATTCCGACACGGTGCTACCGCACGACGCCGGGCAGATTCTCGTCGGCACACTCGCCCATCCGCTGAACCGGCCGGTGTTCGACGAATCTCGCGGCGTCGTCGAGCGTGGATATGCCATTCTCCAACCGCGCGTGGGGGTGAGCCTCACAAGCGCTCACCGCTCGCGCTTCGCGTCCATCCACTCCGGGCATCCCGGCGTCGACCCGTACACGACCGCGGTGTCGGACGTCTACCAGGATCTGTTCGGCGAAGGGAGCTTCACCGGAAAGGGCATCTACGACGTCGACGCGTTCGAGCGCGCGACGCACGGGCGGTTCCCCGAGAACGCCCTGCTGAGCCACGATCTCATCGAAAGCGCGTATGCGCGCACGGCCCTCGTCACCGACGTGGAGGTCTTCGACGACTATCCCGCGCGCTATCTGACGTACACGCGCCGCAAGCATCGGTGGATCCGCGGTGACTGGCAGCTGCTCCCGTGGCTCCTCCCCAGAGTCCCGATGGCCGAGGGTGGCCGCGCGCGCAACGTGCTCGGGGCGATCCAGCGGTGGAAGATCTTCGACAACCTTCGCCGGTCGACGATCGAGATCGCCCAACTGCTGCTGCTCCTCCTCGGGTGGATGGTGCTCCCGGGCTCGCCGTGGTTGTGGACCGTCGTCGGGCTGGCCGCGATCGCCTTTCCGTGGGTGTTCGCGACGCTCATGGCGCTGATCCGTCCGCCGGGCGGCACCTCGTGGCGCGCCTACTACGCCGCGGTGGGACGCGACGCGATCATGAGCGCGCATCAGCTCGGGCTCGCGATCGTGTTCCTCCCGCATCAGGCCGTCGTCTCGGCCGACGCGATCGTCCGCACGCTGTGGCGGCTGCTCATCTCGCGTCGCAACCTGCTCGAGTGGCAGACGGCGTCGCAGGTCGAGCGTGCCACCTCGCGGACCAGTCTCGCCCTGTGGCAGCGCATGGCATCGGCGGTCGCGATCGCGATGCTGGCCGGCGGGCTCGTGATCTGGGTCGCGATCGCTGGGATGCCGCCCTATGTCCCGTCGTTCGCCGATGCGCGCGCCGGATACAATGCCGGTGCTTGGCTGCTTTTCCTCGCCTGCACCATTCCTCTGGTCGCGGCCTGGATCGGCGCGCCGCACCTGGCGCACACGTCGAGCGCGCCGGCGGTGCGGCGTGAGCTGAGTCTCGACGCCGATCAGCGCGCGCAGTCGATGCGCTACGCCCTGCTGCATTGGCGGTTCTTCGAGCGGTTCGTGACCGAGGCAACGCACTGGCTGGCGCCTGACAACTTCCAGGAGGACCCGGAGCCGGTCGTCGCCACGCGCACATCGCCGACGAACATTGGGCTGCAGCTGGTGTCGATCGTCAGCGCGTACGATCTCGGTTTCATCACTCGCGAGGAGATGATCGACCGTCTCGAGGCCGCGTTCCGCTCACTCGAGCGCATGCGTCGCTTCCGGGGCCACTTCTACAACTGGTACGAGCTCGGCGAGCTGCGCGTCCTCGAGCCGGCGTACGTCTCCACGGTCGACAGCGGCAATCTCTCGGGATGCATGCTGGCGCTGAAGCAGGCGTGCCTGCACATGGCGGAGGAGCCGGCGTTCGACGCGCGTGTGTACGGGGCGTTGCAGGCGGCCCTGGCCCTCGCCGAAGACGCGGCCAAGGAACCACTCGCTGCGGGACGCGTCGGCGATCCCGTCGCGTGGCGCGCGGTCACCGATGCCACGCGCTGGGCGCACGCCCTGCGCGCGACGATCGAGGAGGAGTCGGCGGACGATCCAGCCCCGCTGCTCCAGCGCGTCATTCGCGAAACCCGCGAGACCGCGGATGCGCTGCGACGCGCGGGCGCGACGCGCGAGACGTTGTCGAAGGCGGTCATGTGGCTCGACTGGGCAACCTCGCTCGCGGAGCGGCACCTGGCGGAGCTCGGCGCGGTCGGCGCGAAAGCGCCGGCGATGCGAGCGCCCATCCAAGCGCTCGTCGCGGAGTCGACGCACCTCACCGAGCAGCTCGGGCGGCTCAGGGTCCTGGCGGATCGCGCGCACGACTACGCCATCGAGATGGACTTCCGCTTCCTCTTCGACGACCGTCGCAAGCTCTTCTCGATCGGCTACGACGTCTCGCGCGGCGGCCTCGATAACTCCTTCTACGATCTCCTCGCCTCCGAGGCACGCCTGGCGAGCTTCATCGCGATCGCGAAGAACGACGTCCCCGTGGAGCACTGGTTCCGGCTGGGGCGGACGCTCACGCGGCGATCGGGGGCCACGGCGCTCGTGTCGTGGAGTGGGAGCATGTTCGAGTACCTCATGCCGCTGCTCGTCATGCGGTCGTATCCGTTCACACTGCTCGATCAGACGTACCAGGGCGCGGTGCGGCGTCACATGACGTACGCGCACGAGCGTGGTGTTCCGTGGGGCATCTCCGAGTCGGCATACAACGTGCGCGATCGTGCCGGCACGTATCAGTATCGCGCCTTCGGCGTACCCGACCTCGCCCTCAAGCGTGGACTGGCGAAGGATCTCGTCGTGGCGCCGTACGCCACACTGCTCGCCATGCACGTCGATCCGCACTCCGCCCTGCGCAACGCCGCTGGCCTCGAGGCGCTCGGCGCGCTCGGCGCTTACGGCTTCCACGATGCGCTCGACTGGACTCGGCCTAACGGTGCGCGGTTCGAGGTGGTGCGGACGTTCATGGCGCACCATCTCGCGATGGGGCTGGCGTCGCTCACGAACCTGCTGACGCACGCGCGGTGGCAGCAGCGCTTTCATCGCGACCCTATGATCCGCTCCGCCGAGCTGTTGCTCTTCGAGCGCATCCCGCGGCGTTTCGTCTGGCAGGAGGAGCAGCAGCCCCAGGCCGAGGGAGTGCGCACCGTGGGCGAAGGGGAGCGACCGGCCGTCCGGGAGTTCGACTCGCCCGACACGCCGCAGCCCCGCATCGCGCTCCTGGGGAATGCACCATACGCGATCATGGTCACCGCGGGCGGCGGCGGATACTCGCGCGCCGGCGGCCTGGCCGTCACGCGGTGGCGCAACGACGGGACACGCGATCACTACGGGCAGTTCTGCTACGTTCGTGATCTCACCTCCGGCCGCGCGTGGTCGGTGGCCCATCAGCCGCTCGCGGCGACCGCGGACAGCTACCGGGCGATCTTTGCCCTCGATCGGGTGATGTTCCACCGCCAGGACGGCGACCTCGAGACGACGACCGAGATCGCTGTGGTGCCTGACGATGGCGCGGAAGTGCGCCGCGTGATCGTGACGAACCGGTCGAGCGAGGAGTGCCAGGTGGAGCTCACGAGCTACTCCGAGGTCGTGATCGGATCGATCGACGGGGACCGGGCCCACCCCGCGTTCACGAACCTGTTCGTGGAAACGGAATGGCTTCCGGAGCACTCGGCGATTCTGGCGAGCCGGCGTCCGCGAGGGTCGACCGAGAGGCCGCTGTGGGGCGCCCACGTGCTCGCCGTGGAGTCGCACCTGCGCTCCGCGATCTCCTGTGAGACCGATCGTGCCCGCTTTCTCGGCCGCGGCCGCGGGGTACGCGTGCCGGCGGCGCTCGACACCAGTGGGCCGTTGTCGAACACCACCGGGGCGGTGCTCGACCCGATCTTCTCCCTCCGCGTGCGCGTGACCATTCCGGCCGGCGGCTCCGCGCGCGTCGCGTTCACGACGTTGATGGCGGACACCCGAGAGCACGCGATCGAGCTCGTCGATCGCTACGACGAGCCGTACGCGGCGCAGCGCGCTCTCGACCTTTCGTGGACGCGCACCCAGGTGGAGCTGCGCGATCTCGGCATCACCCCACCCGACGCGGCGCTCTACCAGGAGCTCGCGGGCCACCTTCTGTACGGGCATCCCGCCCTTCGGCCCCCGGCAGCCGCCTCGGGCTCATCGAAGGCCTCGCTCCCATCGCTCTGGGCCATGGGGCTCTCGGGAGACTGGCCGATCCTCCTCGCCACGATCGAAGCGCCGGAGGGCCTGCCGACCGTTAGGCAGCTCCTCGATGCGCACCAGTATCTCCGGCTCAAGGGGATGACGTTCGATCTCGTGCTGGTGAACACGCGCCCCGCCTCCTACCTCCAGGAGCTCAACGACGCGATCACGACGACCGTGATGTCGTCGCCCGAGGCGGGACTCGTCGATCGCTCGGGCGGGGTGCACATCCGCCGGCGCGATCTCATTCAGGAGCCGGATTGGGCGGTGGTGCGCGGGGTCGCGCGCGTGCACGTGCGGTGCGACGGCACACGGCTCGATCACATCCTCGATCTGCCCGAGACCGGGTTGCGGGAGTCGCCCCCGGCCCGATCGGAGCGGGCGGCGTACACCACGCGTCCTCCGGAGCCGTTGGCGACACATGCCTCCCCCTCGATCGCACACGATTTCGACGAGCGCGGCAACTTCCGCATTGCGTTACGCGGCGACGCGCTGCCGCCAGCGCCCTGGGCGAATGTCATCGCCAACGAACGCGCGGGGTGCTGTATCACCGAGACGGGAGCCGGCTGCGCATGGGTGGACAACTCGCAGTACTTCCGCCTCACACCCTGGTACAACGATCCGGTGTGCGATCCCTCGGGCGAAGCGCTGTACCTCCGCGACGAGGAGAGCGGCGAGCTGTGGACGGCGACGCCGGCACCCATCCGGCACGAGACCGAGTACGTCGTGACGCATGGCGCGGGCTTCAGCACCTTCCAGCACAGGCACCGGGACATCGAGACGCACTTGCACGTCGGGGTCGCGGAGCGCGATCCGGTGAGGATCGCCGTACTGCGCATTACGAATCACAGCCGCAAGAAGAAACGCATCGCCGTCACGTACTTCGCGGAGTGGACGCTCGGCGTCCAGCGCGAGCACACGCAGCACCAGGTGGTCACCCACTACGACCCGAAGCTCGGGGCCATTCTCGCGCAGAACACGACCGACGCGCAGTTCGCCGGAATGGTGGCGTTCGCCGCACTGAGCGAGCCGGTGCACAGCTGGACCGCCGATCGTCGCGAGTTTCTGGGACGCCACGGCGACGCCACGGACCCCGCGGGGCTGCGCGGGGCTGGCTCCCTGCTCCGCGAGAGCGCCGGTCCGGCCATCGATCCCTGCGCGGCCCTCCAGTGCGTGCTCGAGCTCAAGGCTGGCGAGACGCGCGAGGTCGTAGCACTCCTCGGCGCGGATCATGGGGAAGCGGCCGTGCAAGAGCTGCTCGGCCGTCATCGCGCACGGCAGCAGGCAACGGCCGAGCTGGATCGTCAACTCGGTTCGTGGGACCGGCTCCTCTCGGCCGTCGTCGTGAAAACACCCGAGCCGGGGTTCGATGTGATGGTGAACCGGTGGCTGCTGTATCAGGCGCTCGCGTGTCGCATCTGGGGCCGCTCCGCGATCTACCAGTCGAGCGGGGCGTACGGGTTCCGTGATCAGCTTCAGGACGTCATGGCCCTCGTGTACGCCGAGCCCGCCATCGCACGCGCGCACATCCTGCGCGCCGCCTCACGACAGTTTGTCGAAGGTGATGTGCAACACTGGTGGCATCCTCCCGATGGCCGAGGGATCCGTACCAGATTCTCCGATGATCTGGCGTGGCTCGCGCTCGTCGTCGACCACTACGTGCGCGTGACGGGTGACGCGACCGTTCTCGACGAGATGGTGCCCTTCCTGGAGATGCGCCCGCTCGCGCCTGACGAGCACGAGGTGTTCGACCTTCCCCAGGTGTCGGCCGAGCGGGCGACGGTGTACGAGCACTGCCTGCGGGCGTTGCGGCGCGCGGCGACGACGGGCGCCCACGGTCTTCCGCTGATCGGCATCGGCGACTGGAACGACGGCATGAATCGCGTTGGCATCGACGGAAAAGGCGAGAGCGTGTGGATGGGCTGGTTCCTCGCCACGATCATGCGGTCGTTCGCCAGGTACGCGCGCGAGCGTGGGCACGCGGGCGTATGGGAATGGCTCGAGACGACCGCCACCCAGTACGTCACCGCCGTCGAGGAGACGTCATGGGACGGGGCGTGGTATCGCCGCGCGTACTTCGACGACGGCACCCCCCTCGGCTCTCACGCGAGCGACGAGTGCAAGATCGACTCGATCGCGCAGACGTGGGGCGTCATCTCGGGAGGGGCCGACCCCGAGCGAGCACGGGTCGCGATGGCATCGCTGGAGAAGCACCTCGTCGATGACGCGCACGGCATCATCAAGCTCCTCGCGCCGGCGTTCGACGAGACGCCCAACGATCCCGGCTACATCAAGGGATATCTACCGGGCGTGCGTGAGAACGGCGCCCAGTACACGCACGCGGCACTCTGGGTGGTGCTCGCGACCGCGATGATGGGCAACGACGAGCGGGCACTGGCGCTCTGGCAGATGATCAATCCGCTCTCGCACACGCGGGATGCGGCGGGAGTGGCGACGTACAAGGTGGAGCCGTACGTCGTCGCCGCCGACGTCTACACGGCGGAGGGACACGTTGGGCGGGGCGGATGGACCTGGTACACGGGCTCGGCGAGCTGGATGTACCGCGTCGCGCTCGAGGCGATCCTCGGGTTCCAGAAGACCGGCGACACGCTGCGCATCGAGCCGAGCGTGCCGAGCAGCTGGCCCGGATTCTCGATTGCCTATCGATTCGGGTCGAGCCAGTACACGATCGACGTGAAGGTCTCGCGCGGCGCCGCGAAGGGAACCCGGGTGACCGTCGACGGCCGGCGGGTCAAGGGCGAGGCGATTCCGTTGGTCGACGACGGGCAGCCGCACGCGGTCGTGGTCGAGGTGGGGCGCGCTTGAGCCTCTAACGCTCCAGCCGGTACCCCACCTTGGACACCACCCGAATGTGCCGCGGCCGGCGCTGATCGGCCTCGAGCTTGCGCCGCAGCGCGCACACGTGCGTGTCGATCGTGCGTCCCAGCGCGGCGACCTCACTGCCCCACACCTCACGAGCCAGCTCCTCGCGCGACGCCGCCGCGCCTTCGCGCCGCAACAGCGCCACGAGCAGGTCGAATTCCTTGGGGGCAAGGTGGACATCCGTGCCATCGCGCCGAACGGTGCGCGCGGCCAGGTTCACGTCGATCGAGCCGTACGTGAGCCCAACGGTGTCATCAGCGGGGGTCGAGGACGGCGAGGTACTCTCGCGCACCTCTTCGACGGAGGCGCGGGAAATGTCCACCCCGCCTCGTTGCAGCAGCTGAACCACACGGTGCAGCTCGAGCTCGTTGAGCGTGAGCGCAAACCGGACGAGCGGCGCCTGTGCGACACGACCGAGGGTCGAGGTGAACGGCAGCGCCGGCCCGGCCGATCCGTTTCCTTTGGGTGACTCGTCGTTCGCACGTCGCAACGAGTACTCCGTGAGTGCAATGGCCATAACGTCACTCTCAGGGTTCTGCCTGGTACGACACTACGGGAGTGACAAATGGTTTGCTTCACACTCACGGGGAAATGTAAAGAAAGATGACTGCGGACTGGAATCCGCAATCCGCAATCCGCAATCTAAGCCTCTAGCCTATACCCCGCCTTCCAGACGGTGAGGATGTGCCTCGGCTCGGCGGGATTCTCCTCGAGCTTGCGACGCAGCTCGCGGATGTGGATATCCACGGTGCGGGTCATCACGGCGGTGCGGTGACCCCAGACCTCCTTGAGCAGCTCGAATCGTGAGGCAACCGCGCCGCGGCGGCGAACCAGAGCGAGCAGCAGGTCGAACTCCTTGGGCGTCAGCGCCACCTGCGCACCGTTGCGAAGCACCGTGCGTGATGATGGGATGATCTCGACACTGCCGAACTTCTCGTTGGCCGTCTCCTTCTTCTCGGGGGCGCGCGCGCGCCGCAGCAGCGCATTCACCCGCGCCAGCAGCTCGAGAACGCCCACCGGCTTCGTGACGTAGTCGTCGGCCCCCAGCCGGAAGCCGAGCACTTTGTCCGCCTCTTCGCCCCGCGCGGTGAGGATGAGCACCGGCATCTCGCGCCCCTCCTCCCGCAATGTCCGCAGCACGCGATAGCCGTCGAGCCCGGGGAGCATCAGGTCGAGGATGATGACGTCGGGATTGCGGTCGCGCGCGGCGGTGAGACCCGCCGGTCCGTCGTTCGCGACCGCAACCTCGTACCCCTCCACCTCGAGACTGGTGCTGAGTCCGAACGCCAGGTCCGCGTTGTCTTCGACGATGAGGATCTGCGTCATAGGGTCAGATGGACACGGGTTCAGCGGCCGCAGGCACGCGTGGCGACGTCGCCATCGTGCCGGCGAGAGGGAGCGCGACAATGAATCGCGCCCCGCGCGGGCGGGCATCCTCCACCCACGCGCGACCGCCGTGCAGCTCGACCAGCTCGCGCGCGACAGCGAGACCAATGCCGCTGCCGGCGACGGACTTCGCATCGCGCTCGAGCCGGTGGTACGGCTCCCAGATTCTGTCGCGCTCTTCGGCGGGAATCCCGGCGCCTTCGTCGATGACCTCGATGAGCAGACGGTCGGCCGCCGCGCGCGCGCGGACGGTGATCGTCTGCCCGGCCGGGCCGTACTTCACCGCGTTGTCGAGGAGATTGAGCAGAATCTGATGCAGCGCCGCACGATCGACGCTCGCCACCAGCCCGTCGGTGAGCTCGGCGTGCAGCGTGACATCCTTGGCGCGCGTGAGCGGCGCGAAGGTGTCGAGGACGTCCCGAATCTCGCGCGCGACCTCGGTATCCTCGAGCCGCAGCCGATTCGCTCGCCGCTCGGACCGCGCGAAGTTGAGCACGTTCTCCACCAGATAGGTCAGGCGCCGCGCTTCCTGGTCGATGATCCGCGCCGACCGCCGCCGCTCATCGTCGGAGCGGAGCTTCCCCATGCTGAGGAGCTCGGCGAAGAGGCGAATCTGCGCCAGTGGCGTGCGCAGCTCGTGCGATACGCTCGACACGAAATCCGTGCGTAACCGCGCCAGCTCCTGCTGCCGGCGGAGGTTGAGCAGCGCGATGAGCAGCAGGCCGGAGGTCAGGATGAACAGCGCCAGCAGCATCGGCATGCGCGACCGCGGCAGCCCGCCGACGACGAGCTGCCCGGCGAGCTCGGGGCGGATCGCGACACGGACGTGGAGGTTGCCGAACCGCCCGCCGAGCGTGTCTTCCGACGCATAACGAGGCGCAAAGCGCGCCGAGGACCGATAGATCTCCTCGCCCGCCGGATCGTGGACCGCGATCGAGAGCACGGAATCCCCGCGCAACCCACCGAGCAGCGATGGGGGCAGCAGCACCTGACGAGCGACGATCTCACTGAACACCGGCTTGGTGAAATGCGTCGGATCGCTCTCGAACCCATACGCGGCGACCGGCCGCCCCTCCATGTCGCGGGTCAGCACGTAGCCGAGCAGCCGCAGCGCGCCCGCGGCGCGCGCGACGATCGTGATGTAGGCGTCGTTCGTGAGCACGATCGACATCTCGGTGCGCCCATCGACCGACCCGTAGACGGTCCGCACCGGTTCGCCGGCGATCTCCGTCGCCGTGAAGTGTCCGCGAATGGTATCGCGCACCCAGGTGGCGAGCTCGGGCGACACGATGAACCCGCTCGTCGCCAGCGTCGAATCGCGGAAGTCGTACCGGAAGAAGAACCGCGCCGAGTCCATGCACGCGCAGAATTGCGTGCGCCACAGCGCGGCCTTCGCGAGGTTCTCCGGATTGATCTGGCCCTTGGTCGGATCGCCGTCGGGAAGACGGAGGAGCGAGGGAACGAAGGCCGACATGAGCGTGGCCTGGACGTCGGCGCGCGCGTGACGTGTAAACTCCCACGCCGCGAGCGATGCGTAATCATGAAGCGCTTTTTCGGCGGTATCGCGATGGGAGGTCGCGGCGACATGGGCCTGACGCGCGAGGAGTGCGGTCAGGACCAGCGCGAACAGCAGCAGCGCGAGGGTGATGGCCGAGCGCGGCTGAGCCCGTAACGACCGACGGAGTTTGAAGATGGACACTTGTAAAGGGTTAGAGCCAGGCGTGTGGAGGGCAAGAGCCCTAACGCAATCCGTACAGGAAGGAGGGCCGAGGGCCAAGGGCCAGGGGCCACGGGGGTGGAAAGGCGCGTCGCCGCTGCGCGGCAGACGCGCTCATCAGATGAGCGAGCGGCCACAGGCCGCTCGTCTTTCCACCCCTTGGCCCGTGGCCCTTGGCCCCAGGCCCCAGGTTCTCATAACCTGAACAAATACGACGCCTTCACGAAGAAGCCGTCGCTGTTCCGCTGAAGGTCGCCGAAGCGGAAAGCCCGGGGCTCGTCCATCACGCTTCCATAACCGGCGAAGACCACGGTGCCCGGAAGTGGCTGGTAGGAGAACAGGAAATCCCCGCGGAAGACGTTGGTCGAGTAGGCAGTCGCCCGCGAGAACGAGCCGTCGCTATTCCGGAAGATCAGCGGCAGGCCGGTGCGCGAATCATCGCGAAGATCGTCCACATCCTGCGCGTCGTACTCGCCGACGATCCGTACGAACAAGGGCCGCGCGATCTGGTATTCGAGCTTGAGTCGCGGAATTCGACGGATGCGCACCGTGCTGCCGTCGGTGCGGCGGTTGTACTTCTGCATGTTGTACGTCGCGTTCACGCGCATCTTCCCCGTCGGGCGCCAGTCACCCTCGAGCGTGCCGATCAGGATGTCGGCCGACGACCATTCATCGAAGTTCTCGTCCTTCCCCCACACCACGAAGAGGCTCGCCGACCCGTGCTTCCACTGCGGCGTGCCGATCGTCAACACGTAATCGAGGTTGGGAAGGTCGGGCGTTCCGGTGAAGGGGATGGTGTCGAGCCCACTCACCGGGCCCGGGACCTCGATGAAGGTGTTCGCGTAGAGATCGGGGTCGAAGCCGAAGGTCTCGACGAGCACCGACGCCCCTAACGACCAGCCGCCGCGGAAGCTTGTCGTCGTGTTGAGATGCGCCTTCTTGTCCTGCGCATCCCCGCCGCGGGTGAACACGTCGTACTTCCAGGTGCCGAGCAGGTTGAGCTCGGTGCTGAAGGTCTCGACCGCTGAGCCGCGCGCGCCGAAGGTGGTCACCCGGTGCGAGAAGCCCGCGTTCGTCACGCCCGGTCGCGAGATGAACCCGCTGCGGGTCACGAACTCCGGGTCGATCCCCGTGAGGCTGTAGCGAATGCCGAAGCGCCGGCCGTTCCGGGCGAAGCGCGCGTCCCACAGCGGCGCAATCCATCCGCGCCCGCGCTCGTTGGTGTAGCTCTGCGCCCACTGGATGCGTGCGTCGTAGATCGTGCCGAAGACGAAGCGCGCGTCCGCATTGGCGACGCGATTCCAGTCCTCGCCGACCGCGCGATCGGTGTAGGCGAGCCCCACGCGCGACTGCGCACCAACGTCGCGCTGGACGCGCGCGATCGCGAACCGTGGCCGGTGCCCTTGCGTGGACGGCAGCTCGTCATCGACCGCGGTCAGGAAGGCGATGTCCGTGCCCGAGACCTTGCCGGCGACCTTCACCGCGCCCACCGGTTGCACGATGCGACGGGTGTAGATCAGGTTGTTCGGCGTCCGGAACTGCTCGCTGCCGTCGAGAAAGAACGGGCGCTTCTCGGCGAAGAACAGCGTCTGGCGCGGGTCGAACGCGAGTTGTCCCGCGTCGGCTTCCACCTGGGAAAAGTCGGGATTCACCGTCCCGTTCATGGTGAGGTTGTTGGTGATCCCCCACCGGACGTTGCCGCCGACTTCCGGGCTCTCCGCGTCGGAGCTCCACCCTCCATTCGCGGCGCGAACACCGACCGTGCGCGCCGTGACCTCCGGATTCAGATCGAGCACGAGGCCGCGACGCAGATCCGTGAGCCCCTCGATGTGTCCCGACTGCGCCAGGAACGAGGCCGCGTCCCGTTTGGCGGGAACCCAGGAGTCCTCATAGCCCGAGTGCTGCACGCTCCGGAGGATGTGCAAGCCCCAGCGCTGCTCCGGCCGCGACTGATACCGCAGCGTCTTGAACGGAATGCGGACCTCCACCTCGTATCCGCGCTC